>NZ_SCOC01000056.1:0-19518 GCF_005502615.1 Gordonia sp. ALPHA1B1
GCTCGTGGATCGGCGTCGTCGGTGTTGATCGCGGTCACCCAGGCGGCCTCAGGCAGCACGTCCAATGCGTCTTTGACCAGTTCGGAGATGGTGAACCCGACCGAGTACTGCAGATTCTGCTCGGTCAGGTGGGCCAGGAACTTTTTGGCACACCCGGCCGAATCGGTACGTATGAGCACCTGGGCGCGTTCAGCGGCGGGCAGCTGGGCCAACGCCGCCTCGAGGGCCGCGATGTGCATGTCCGCACCTTTGGGTGAGGCACCTCCACGCCGCAGGTCCAGGTTCAGTGTTTCCCCGGTGCCGAAGGCGCCGTGGTCGACGAACGAACACATCGGGGAATGCCCGAACACCCGCTTATACGTTGTCTGGGCCTGTTCTTTGGCCGATCCTGCGGTCACGGTCGTGGCATCGAGATCAACGATCACCAGCCCGCCATCGATGCTGCCCGCGGTGCCCTCCAACGGGCGGGCAATGCCCCACACCCGCTCCCGCGCCGCGGCGCGAGCCGCGCTGATCGCGGTACTGACCGCCTCGACATCGGTAGCCAGCCTGCTGATCACCCGCGAAATCGTCGGATCAGAGGCCACCTGCCCGTACAACTGTGGCTGAGCCCGGACTGTGGCCACATCGGCCACACAGTCACCACCGGTCGCCAAGGTGAGCGCCAGATCCAGCACGATCTTGGCCGGATCATGGACCGTGGCCGCGGTCCGCCACGGCGCCATCGCCGCGGTCAGCTCGGCTCCCAGGCCCGAGACCTGCACGGTTTTCGTCAGCAACACCCCGCCCGAGGTCGTCAGCACCGACTCAGTGCGCGTGGGGTCCACCGTCAACTCGGGATACACGTTATTCTTCACCTGCGAGGTGCCTTTCTTCTTGTGACTATTTGTTTGTGGTGAATCAATAATCACAAGGCAGACAGGCACTTTCGCGTATCACACGCCGAACACCAGCAACATCAGTGAAATATCCAGGCTCAGGGAGCAGGGGTTATGGGCTTCTTTCGGATTAGGGAGCAGGGTTCGTGGTGCTGTGGCGCGCCGGAGGTGTTCGGTCTACGACACCTGCCAGGCCACCGCGGCACCGATCGCCCCGGTGGCGTTCAGTGCCCAGTGCAAGGCGATCGGTGCGAGGAGGCTCGTGGTGCGTTGCCGTAACCACCCGAGCACGAAACCCGCGGCCCCGGTTGCCACGACCGCGCCTGCGATGCCGGCGATCTGTGCAACCGTCCCGGCACCCAGTACGCCGCTCAGGCCTTCGTTGCCCGCGGTGAGACCGGTCGAGGACAGGATGTGCCACAAACCGAAGGCGATCGCACCGACGACCAGCGTCGTCAACGGGGCGAACAACCGGCCCAGAACCCCTTGCAGCACACCGCGGAACAAGACCTCCTCCGGGAGAACGGTCTGCAGCGGGATGATCACGAACGCCGCCAGGAGGGCCTCGGAGGTGTCGTCGTAGCGGTCGGACAGGAAGAACTCACGCGTCGCCGGGATCGCGACCGCTGTCGAGACCACCGCCGCGACCACGAGGACCGCGGCCACGGCGACCGGGATGCCGGCGCGCAGTTCCGCACGGCTCAGGCCGAGGTCCCGCCAGCCGAGGCCGGCGAGGCGGGCGATGCCCACGGCCACGACGGCGGCAACCGGGACGATCGCCACCGACAGCGGGCCGTCCGCGAGATGCGCACCGATGTTCACCGCGACGAGGAACACGATCACCACGACCAGTAGCGCGACGTCGGTGCGACGGGACGGGGTGATCACCCGGTCGAGTCTGCCGTACCGCGCCATGGCGGTGTCGGTGAACGCGGCCGCGGTGTCGCAGAATGATTCGGTGCCAAGACCCGCGACCGTCGTCGACCGCCTCGAACGTCACCAGGTCGCCCTCTACCTCGGCGCGATACTCGCCGGACTGTGTGCGGGACTGGCCGCACCCGGTCCCGCCGAGGGCCTCGAGTCGGCGATCACGCCGCTGCTCGCCGCGCTGCTCTATGTCACCTTTCTGCAGATCCGCCGGTCCGATCTCCTGGAATCGCTGCGTGACCGACGGTTCCTGGTCGCGGTGCTGTTCCTGAACTTCGTCGTGGCGCCTCTTGTGGTGGCCGTGTTGTCCTCAGCGCTGCCCGCCGACGACGCGATCCGTCTCGGCGCGCTACTGGTGCTGCTGTGTCCGTGCGTCGACTACGTCGTCGTGTTCGCCGGGCTCGGCGGCGGGGACGCCCGACGACTCCTTGCCGCGACGCCGCTGCTGCTCCTCGCCCAGATGCTGCTGACACCGCTGTATCTGGTGCTGCTGCTCGGTGACGGACGGTCGGTGATCGAGCCGGAGCCGTTCCTCTGGGCGTTCGCTGTCCTCATCCTCTGCCCGCTGGCACTGGCGTGGCTCACCCAGGCGTGGGCGGAACGATCCGAGGCGGGTCGTCGAGCCTTGGTCGGCGCCACGATGACGATGGTCCCGCTCATGGTGGCCGTACTCTTCGTCGCCGTGAGTTCCCAGGTACCTCTCGTCGGTTCGCGTTTTGCCGACATCGTCGGGGTGATCCCGGTCTACGCCGCGTTCCTCGCGATCATGGTGGCGGCCGGTGTCGCGGTGGCACACATGTTCCGCCTGGCCCCGGAGCCGTCGACGGCGGTCGTCTTCTCCGGAGCCACCCGCAACTCGCTCGTCGTCCTGCCACTCGCGCTGGCGCTGCCGGTCGGGGCGGAACTGGCCGCGGCGACGGTGATCACGCAGACACTCGTCGAACTGATCGGGATGGTCGTCCTGGTGTGGGCGTTCACTTGTGTGGCACGTCGGCGCTGAGGCCGCCGTCCATCACGAACTCGGCACCGGTCGCGTACGAGGACTCGTCGCTGGCCAGGAACACCACGAAGGTCGACACCTCGCGTGACTCCGCGGCCCGACCCATCGGCACGGTCACCATGTCGTCGGGGATCCCCTCGGTCATCGGCGTCCGGATGAGACCCGGGTGGATGGAGTTCACCCGCACGTTGTGCGGAGCCAGTTCGAGCGCAACCGATTTCGCCAGACCACGCACGCCCCACTTGCTCGCGACATAGCCGTGCGCCCAGGGACTTCCGCGCAGGCCCTCCACCGACGAGACGTTGATGATCGAGCCACCGCCGGCGTCGATCATCAGGTCCGCGACCGCCTGGATTCCGAGGAACGTGCCCGTCAGGTTCACGTCCAGGATCTGCTTCCACTTGTCCAGCCGGAACTTCTGGATCGTCGAACCGTTCACGATGCCGGCATTGTTCACCAGGACGTTGACCTTGCCGAACTCGTCTACCGCGGTGGACACCGTCGTCTGCCAGTCCTCGGGCGAGGTGACATCGAGGTGGACGTAGCGCGCCGCGTCCCCCAGTTCGGCGGCCAGCGCCTTGCCCTCATCGTCGAGGATGTCGCCGATCACCACCTTCGCCCCCTCGGCCACGAGGGCCCGGGCGTGCTCGGCGCCCATGCCCCGCGAACCACCGGTGATCACTGCAACCTTGTCGTCTACGCGTCCCATGGGCGGCAACGCTACCGCGACGAGCGCGAAAATAGAACAGGTTCCACCGAAAAATGGTCTACTGAACAGACAAACGTCCGGACAGGTGTACACCACGCCCCACCGGCGCCGATCGAACACAAGGAGTTCCACGCCATGTCCTTCCGGGTAGCTCTCGTCGGAACCGGCAACGTCGGCCGGTTGTGCCTCACCCAGCTGATCGAGGACCCGCGGTTCGAACTCGTGGCCGTCTGCGTGTCCACCCCTGAAAAAGTCGGTGTCGACGCCGCGACGCTCGCCGGGCTGGAGACACCCACCGGAGTCCTGGCGGTGGGCGACCTCGACGAGGTGATCGCGACGAAGCCGGATTGTGTCGTGTACTGCGCCATGGGTGACACACGTCCCGTCGAGGCCTTCGACGATGTGGTGCGCATCCTCGCCGCCGGGATCGACGTCGTCGGGTCCTCCCCGAACACGCTCCAGTACCCCTGGGACGTGATGCCCGCGAAGGCGATCGCCAAGATCGACGAGACCACCGCGGGCAGCGGCGCCAGCCTGTTCGTGACCGGGGTCGATCCCGGTTTCGCCAACGACCTCATCCCGTTCGTCTTCGCAGGCACCTGCCAGCACATCGAGCAGGTGCGCTGCATGGAGATCGCCGACTACGCGACCTATGACGGGGCGACCGTCATGTTCGACGTCATGGGCTTCGGCAAACCGCTCGACGAGACCCCCATGCTGTTCCTGCCGGGGGTACTGGGGTTGGCATGGGGCACGACGATCCGGCAACTGGCCGCCGGTCTCGGCGTCACCGTCGACGACATCGAGGAGATCTCCGAAAGCGAGCCTGCGCCGGAGGATTTCGACATCGCGGCCGGTCACATCGCTGCGGGCACCCGCGCGGCCGTGCGTTTCGAGATCATCGGCAAGGTGGCCGGCGAACCCGTGATCGTCATCGAGCACGTGACGCGGCTTCGAGGTGACCTGCGGCCGGACTGGGCGCAGCCGGCTCAGCCCGGCGGGTGCTACCGCGTCGAGATCACCGGCGAACCGTCGTACACCGTCGACATCATGCCGACGAGCCGCAAGGGTGACCACAACCACGCCGCCATCGTCGCCGCGGCCGGCCGGATCGTGAACGCCATCCCCGCGGTGGTCGACGGGCCCGCGGGACTTCGCACCACACTCGACCTTCCGCTGGTGACGGGCCCGGGGGTTTCGACAGGCTCAACCGGCGGGTAGGCGGCTCCGCGCCCACGGAATTCGCAAACCCACCCCTTTTCCGTAAACGCACCACGCTCGGACCGGGTGGGTTCACGAAAAAGGGGTGGGTGTGTCGACGTCACACCATCCCGGCGTCGTGCATCAGGATCGCGACCTGGACCCGGTTGCCCGCGTCGAGTTTGGTGAAGATGTGCGAGATGTGCGCCTTGACCGTCGCAAGACTCATGTAGAGCCGTTCAGCGATCTCGGCGTTCGACGCCCCGCGGGCGAGCTCGACGGCCACATCACGCTCGCGTGCGGTGAGTCGGTCGACACGTTCGACCGCGGACGAGGTTCGGTGACCGCCGCTGGTGACGACCTGCTTGATCAACGCGGCGGTCACCGAGGGACTCAGGGCAGGTCGACCGTCGAGCACTTGGTGGATGGCCGCGACGATGTCGTCGGGTGGCGTGTCCTTGAGCAGGAATCCGTCGGCACCCATCGCGAGTGCGCGGACGACGTAGTCGTCGGCGTCGAAGGTCGTGAGCACGATGATCGCGGGTGGCGAGGCCAGTGCCTTGAAGCGGCCGGTGGCCGCGATCCCGTCGAGCACCGGCATCCGCAGATCCATGAGGACGAGATCCACGGGCGCCGTGGCATGGGTGTCGAGGGCCTCCTGCCCGTTGCCCGCCTCGGCGACGATGTCGAGGCCGGCATCACCGCCGAGGAGGAGCCGGAGTCCGGAACGGACGAGGGGGTCGTCGTCGACGATCATGATGCGGGCGGTCATGACTGCCACGGTAACCAGACGTGCAACAGGAACCGTTTGTCCTCGCTCACGGTCACCGACTGCCTGCCGCCGTGCAACCCGACCCGCTCGGCCAGGCCGACGAGGCCGAATCCTGGTGTGGGACCACCTGAACCCGCCGTCAGCGGTAGCGGATTCTCGACGAGCAGATCCACACCGTGCTCGGGTCCGCCCCGGATGTGCATGGTCACCGGCGCGCTCGGCGCATGACGCCGCGCATTGGTCAAGGCCTCCTGCACACACCGATACAGCGTGCGTGAGATCGCCGGGCCCAGCGAATTCACATCGATGTCGCATCGGCTGTCCACACGCATCCCCAGCCGGCGCGCCTCCTCGATCAGCGCGGCCAGGTCCGGAACCCCTTGCGGTTCCTCGGGCGCGGCGTCGCCGGGCCCCTCCCGCAGAACCCCGAGCACCTCCCGCAGCTCGGTCAACGCCAGGTGCGAGGTCTCCTGGATGGTCTGCGCCGTCTCGCGGATCTGCTCTCCGGACAGGTCCGAACGGTAGGCCAATGCGCCCGCGTACATGCTCATCGCCGAGATCCGATGCGCGAGGATGTCGTGCATCTCGCGTGCGATCCGCGCCCGTTCGAGCGAACGCGCCTGCATCACCTTCGCCTGCTGTTCGGCCTCGGAGGCCAGCGCGCGCGCCTGCCAGCTGGCGAGAAGCTCACGCCGCGAACCGATGTAGAGACCCCACGCGACCATCGCCGCCGTCGCGACCACCGTGACCGAGTAACTGACGATGACGGGATCGTTCGCCTCGGTCGGAGTGGCGAAGAAGGCGAGGGCGATGATCCCCGCGACAACGGACAACACCGCCTGCGGGATGATCTCGCGCCACCGACGCCGGGTCGACAGGGACACCATGGCGAGAATGCCCGGTCCGAGAGACGACGACGACACGATGGTCACGATGTTCGTGAACGTCGTGACCGGTACGGGATGGCTTCGGCGCCACCAGATGACGATGTAGGAGAGCACCCCGAGTGCGAGGTCGGCGACGAACCACCACCGGGCCTGGTCCCACAGGTACGACGCACGGGTGGCGAAGGTGCCGGCCGAGACGCAGAGCATCACCGCGAGCCGCCACAATCGGCTGGCCCACGTCATCGGTGGTTGGTACTGCTCAGGACGCACAACCGTCACCGTAGTCGGGCGCCGGTGGTGCCCGCGTCCTCCCGATGGGTGTCGACCCCTACGACTTTCGGTCGATACGACGCTGTCCGGAGGTCCGATGTGCACGCCGTGCGGAAACGACACGATGGACGACATGATCACAGTGAAGAATCTGACGAAGCGCTACGGCGACTACGTCGCAGTCGACGACGTGTCGTTCACCTGCCGCCCCGGGCAGGTGACCGGATTCCTGGGCCCCAACGGCGCCGGGAAGTCGACGACGATGCGGATCATCGCCGGGCTGACGCCGCCGACGTCGGGGGTGGCGCAACTCTACGGCGTCGACTACCGGTCCATCCCGAATCCCGGCACGCAGGTCGGCATCCTCCTGGACGCCTCGGCTCAGCACGCCGGCCGGACGGGCGCGGAGGTCCTGCGACTGTCGGCGATGACCATGGGCATCGGCCACGACCGCGTCGACGAGATGCTCGAGCTGGTCAGCCTCACCCCGGAGGAGGCCGGGCGACGAGTGCGCAACTACTCCCTCGGCATGCGCCAGCGTCTCGGTATCGCCGCAGCCCTGCTCGGGGACCCGAAGATCCTGATCCTCGACGAACCGGCCAACGGACTGGACCCGGCGGGCATCCACTGGATGCGAACCCTGCTGCGCGGGTACGCCGATCGCGGCGGCACGGTGCTGCTGTCGTCGCACCTGTTGCACGAGATCGAGATCGTCGCCGACGACATCGTCGTGATCGGCAACGGCCGGATCGTGGCCCAGGGCACCAAAGACGAACTGCTCGCCGGCGCCGGGACACGCGTCCGATCACTCGACGACGCGACCCTCGGCGAGGCGCTGAACGCAGCCGGGATCACCGTGCAGCGCAACGCCTCCGGCGGACTCGATGTCGACGCCGACCCCATCGACGTGGGCCGCGCCGCGGCCGCCGTCGGCGTCGTCCTCACCGAGCTGCGGCCCGCGGACGGCGCCCAGCTCGAGGCGATGTTCCTGCAGCTGACCGCGGACACCCAGCGTGAACACACCACACTCGAAGGAGCAGCCCGATGACCCTCGCCGACTTCGGCACCCCCGTGCCCCACACCGACGTGATCGACGTCGAGCGCCCCGGAATCCCGTTCTCCCGACTCGTCCGCGTCGAACTGCGCAAGCTCGTCGACACGCGTGCGGGTTTCTGGCTGACCGCCTCGATCGGAGTCATCGCGGCGATCGTCGTGATCGCGATGCTCATCGCGAACCGCAACAGCCCCGAGAACCTCAACCTCGGACAGTTCTTCGGGATGATGAACATCCCGACCGCCATCATTCTGCCCATCCTCGCGATCCTGCTCGTGACCGGGGAGTGGAGCCAACGCACCGCGCTGACGACATTCACCCTCGAACCCCGACGGCAGCGCGTCGTCGGAGCGAAGCTGGTGGCGGCGCTCCTCACCGCCGTCGCGGCGGTCGCGGTCGCGCTCATCCTCGGCGTCATCGGCAACGGGATCGCCGGTCTGGCGTTCCCCGATCCCGCCGGCTCCTGGGACCTCACGCTCGCCGGGTTCGTGAATTCGTTTGTCTCGCAGACCTTCGGCTTGCTGCTCGGTTTCGGCTTCGCCGCCCTGATCCTGAACACCCCGGGCGCGATTGTCGCCTACTTCGCGCTGCCCACCGCTCTGACCGTGGTCAGCCAGCTGGTCCCGTGGTTCAAGGACAATCTCGGCCAGTGGGTGGACACCGGCTTGACGAACGTGCCCTTTCAAGAGGGCGACTGGGCGACCGGGGGCGAATGGGCGAGGATGCTCGTCTCGGCAGTGATCTGGATCGGACTGCCCCTGGCGTTCGGGGTGCTACGGATTCTGCGGTCTGAGGTCAAGTAACGGACGCCGCTGGATGGCACGACGGTCACGGTCGCCGTAAGCGCCGCTGCCACACCGCGATCGGTGTTACGGTTTTCGGGTTCTCGAGAAAAGAGGAACCCACGTGTCGTCGACCACGCCCACCTCGCAACCACCTGCCGCTCCGGAACCGGACGACGCACCGGTTCCGGAGCAGTCCGGCGCCACCGGCCCGGCAGAAGAGAAGACGCCGTCGTGGTGGCGGCGGCGGCTCCACCGGTATTCCTGCGTCGGGTTGACGGTCGCGCTCGTCTTTCTGTGGCTGTCGGTGACGCCGTCGCTCCTGCCGCGCGGGCCGCTGTTCCAAGGCATCGTGAGCGGGGCCTCGGCCGCGGTCGGGTACGGCCTCGGTGTGCTGGTGTCCTGGCTGATCCGTTACATGATCTCCCGGGAGGAACCCTGGCCCGCGCCGATGCGCCGGCTCTGGGCGGCGCTGGGCCTGGCCGCGATCGCGGGCACCGTCGTCATGCTGGTCGCGTTCCAGCGGTGGCAGGACCAGGTCCGGACGATGATGGGGGTCGACCTCCTGTCCTGGACGGCCTACCCGCAGATCCTGCTCATCGCCGTGGTGGTCTTCGCCCTGCTGATGACCATCGGGCAGGCGTGGGGCGACGGGGTGAAGTGGCTCGTCCGGAAACTCAATCGCGTGGCGCCGCCGCGTATCTCGGCCTTCGCCGCGGCGACCATCGCGATCATCATCACGGTGCTGGTCCTCAACGGCGTCGTCGCCAACTACGGTATGCAGGCGCTGAACTCGTCGTTCGCGGCGGTCAACGACGAAACGACGGCGGACTCCAGTCCGCCGACCACCCCGCAGCGTTCGGGCGGTCCGGGTTCGCTGGTGACCTGGGATTCGCTCGGGCGTCAAGGCCGGATCTTCATCTCGGTGTCGCCCACCGTGGAAGAGCTGAGCGCGTTCAACGGGTCCCCCGCCATGGAACCGATCCGCGCCTACGTCGGGCTCGGCTCGGGTACAGATCTGCGTGCCAATGCCGAACTCGCCGCAGAGGAACTCGTGCGCGCCGGCGGGTTGCAGCGCAAACTCATCGCGGTCGCCTCCACCACCGGCACCGGATGGATCAACCAGGCGACGGTGGACTCGCTCGAGTACATGTACAACGGCGACACGGCGACGGTGAGCATGCAGTACTCGTACCTGCCGAGCTGGTTGTCGTTCCTCGTCGACAAGGAACGCGCGCGGCAGGCCGGGCAGGCGCTCTTCGAGGCGGTCTCGGAACGGGTGCGCGAGGTACCTGAGGCCCAACGCCCCAAGCTCGTCGTCTTCGGCGAGAGCCTCGGCTCCTTCGCGGCCGAGTCGGCGTTCGGGACCATCCCGGCGCTGAGCGCGCGCACTGACGGTGCCCTGTTCAGCGGACCGACCTTCAACAACAAATTGTGGGTGGACACGACCGGGTCACGCGACGACGGGACGCCGGAAGTGTTGCCCACTTACGACGACGGTCGACAGGTCCGATTCATCGCCGACGCACCGGACCTCGACAAGCCGACCACCGAGTGGACGTCGCCGTCGGGTCGCGCGGTTTATCTGCAGCACGCCTCCGATCCGATCTCGTGGTGGAACCCGCGACTGATCCTCCGCGAGCCGGACTGGCTCGAGGAGGAACCCGGACGCGACGTGCTGTCGGCGATGCGGTGGATCCCGTTCGTGACCTTCTTGCAGGTCAGCGCCGACATGGCGGTGTCGGTCGGAGTCCCCGACGGCCACGGACACAACTACATGTCCGCGATCCCGGCAGCCTGGGCCAAGATCCTGCAGCCGCCGGGCTGGACCGAGGCCAAGACCGAACGTCTGATCCCCCTGCTGACGAGGGACTGATCGGCACCGCCGCCCGGTGGAGCAATTTCGGTCGGGCGGGAACGGCTTTCGCGGTTCCATACTCAGAGGGTGACCTCTACCGACCGTGACCGTCTCCGGCAGCTTCTCGACGCGGTGCTGTCCGAGGACAACACCTCGCTCGACGACATGGCCTCGGGCGCCTACGCGTCGCCGTTCCACTTCACCCGGCAGGTCCGGCGCGGTGCCGGCGAGGCACCGGTGGCCCTGCGGCGCCGCGTCCTCCTCGAACGTGCGGCGTGGCTCCTCCAGCGGGGACAGTCGGTGACCGACGTGGCCTTCGAGTCCGGGTACTCGTCCGTCGACGGCTTCTCGCGTGCCTTCAGCCGCGCCTTCGGACACAGTCCCGGCCGCATGGGTGCGGTGGGAGAGCACAGCCACTGGCTGCCGGCGCCGAACGGCATCCACTTCCACTCGCCCACTGCGCTGTACGTCGACAGCGGCTCACCCACGACCGAGGATGCGGGCAACGTGGTGATGCTCATGATTCGCCACGACCTCGACGACATCGAGGCGCTCCTCGACGCCGCGAAGGGGCTCGACGCCGCGTCGTGGACCGCGCCGCGTTTCGCGGGTAACCAGCTGCTGTCCTGGAGTGGACCGGAAGAGTCTCTCGCAGAGGTCATTTCCCATCTCGTCGGCGACAAACTCCCCTGGTTGTCGACGATCGAGGGAGCCGACCTGCCGCCGGCCGCACTGACCCAACTGACCGACCTCATCGAGTTGCATCGCGACATCGCACCGCGCTGGCTCGCCCTGATCCGTGACATCGACCGACGCGGCGCGTGGCAGGACCGCGTGATCGACGCCTTGTGCGACCCACCCGAATCGTTCCTGCTCTCCCAGATCGTCGCGCACGTGTTGACGTTCTCCGCACATCGTCGGCTCGTCGCCCGCTGGATGCTGCGGGACTCCGGCGTCGACGTCACCGCCCCGACTCTCGATCCCGACCCGATCATGTGGCACCGCAAACACTCCGGAGGATTCTGATGGCATTCCGCTACTACACGGCAACGACCCTCGACGGCTTCCTCGCCGACGACCGGGACAACCTCGACTGGCTGCTCAGCCAGCCGCTCGAGGAGGGCGGGCCGATGAACTACGACGACTTCTTCCGGCAGGTCGGTGTCGCCGTGATGGGCGCGACGACCTACCGGTGGATCCTCGACCACGAGGTCTCCGACGGGAAGCCGTGGCCATACGACATACCGACGTTCGTCTTCACCCATCAGTCACTGACGCCGGTGTCGGACACCATCTCGGTGGTCGCCGGGAGCCCCGCAGACCTCCGTGACCGTCTGGTCGACGCAGCGGGCGACCGCCACGTCTGGGTCGTGGGCGGCGGCGACCTCGCCGCGCAGTTCGCCGAAGCCGGAATGCTCGACGACGTCATCGTGTCGATCGCGCCCGTCACCTTGGGGTCGGGCCGACCACTCTTCCCGCGCGCCTACGACTTCGAGTTGCAGGACTTCGCACGCAACGGCGCGTTCCTGTGTGCGCGCTACTCACCCGTAGGGCCGCGATCGACTCCCGCGGAGGTCTGACCGGTCGTCGGGCGACGGGCCGGCCCGCGGCGTTCAGCCCTCGCCGACCGAGTTCCGCATGGCGTCGGGCACCTCACCGCGAGCCCACCGCGGCAGGATGAAGATGCCCTCGGACTCGGCCGTGAGCTGGCCGTCGACCGAGATCGTCCCTGTGACGAACGTCTTCACACCCTCGACCCGATCGACGCGCGCCTCGCCGCGGATCACCCCGAGCGGCGTACCGCGCCGATACCGGACGGTGAGGGTGCCGGTCATCCCGGGCACACCCTGGAACTCCGCGGTCGAACCCAGCAGCTGGTCGAAGACGAGCGCGAGCACGCCGCCGTGGACGAGTCCGGCCGGACCCTCGTACTGGGGACCGAGTGCGACCTCGAGCCAGCTGTACTCGGATTCGTGATGGAGCTCGACCGGCGGTGCGATCGGGTTCCGCCGCCCCAGAACGGCATTGCCCCAGGACCGTTTGGTGCCGTCGGAGTTGAATCGGATGCCGAACGGGCCCGGCAGCTGGTCCTTCCGGAGGATCTCGGTGGCGGCGGCGATGAGCCGCCTCGCCTCCGCGATGTCTGTCTCACCGACCTCGGTGCGCACCGTCGCATCGATCAAGTCCCGGACGCTGCCCGCGATCGCGGACGCGAGTTCGGTCCGGTGCGCGAGTTCCTCCGGGTCGATGTCCTCCTGGATGTATCCGCTCATGTACCCATCTAACAGGGTCGACGCACCGCTCTCGGCCCGACCGGTCGCCGTCGGCGGATCCGGACACCGCCGGTTCTGACCGCCGAGTAGGCTCCCTCGCATGACAGACCACGCCTGGAACGACCGCGCCTGGACCGCGTTCGACATCACCGTCTCCGACCACATCGCCGAGGTCACCCTCATCGGCCCGGGCAAGGGCAATGCCATGGGACCGGACTTCTGGCAGGAACTCCCAGAGCTGTTCGGGCACCTCGACACCGATCCGGAAGTGCGCGCGGTGGTGCTGACGGGGTCGGGCAAGAACTTCTCCTACGGCCTCGACCTCGTCGCGATGGGCGGGACGCTGTCGGCCGTCCTCGCCGGGGACGCCAAAGCCGCGCCGCGCACCGAATTCCTCGACTCGCTGCGCACACTCCAGGCCGGCATCACCGCGGTCGCCGACTGTCGCAAGCCGGTCGTCGCGGCCGTGTCCGGCTGGTGCATCGGTGGCGGCGTGGACCTGATCTGCGCGGCCGATGTGCGCTACGCCAGCGCCGACGCCAAGTTCAGCGTGCGTGAGGTGAAGGTCGGGATGGTCGCCGACGTGGGCACACTCGCGCGCCTGCCGTTCATCATCGGCGACGGTCACATGCGGGAGCTGGCGCTGACCGGCAAGGACATCGACGCCGCCCGCGCCGAGAAGATCGGTCTGGTCAACGACGTCGCCGACGATCAGACCGCCGTGCTCGAGCTCGCCCGCTCGACCGCCCGCGAGATCGCCGACAACCCGCCGCTCGTGGTCCACGGCATCAAGTCCGTTCTCGACCATTCGCGCAGCGCCGCCGTCCACGACAGCCTCCGCTACGTCGCCGCGTGGAACTCCGCGTTCCTGCCCAGCGAGGACCTCACCGAGGCCATCACCGCCGTCTTCGAGAAGCGCAAACCCGAGTTCAAGGGCCGCTGAGTCGCCCTGAGCTTCGAGGCTCGTCGACCTCAACGCGCTCCGTGGTCGCTTGCTCCGCCCGGCGGCTTGCGCTCCTCGCACCTCAGTACCTGCGGCCTGGCGGCCGTCGTGGACTACGAAAGAACACGCGTGGGCTTCCACATCTCTGCTCCCTGAGGTGCGAGCGAAGCGAGCCACGAAGGGCTCCGCAACCTGCCTCACCAGGCCCTTCGTGGCTCGTCGCTGGCGCTCCTCGCACCTCAGGGAGCAATGGTCATGTCGTTCCTTTGGATTAGGGAGCAATGGGGGCCGCTTCTTTCGGCTCAGGGAGCAGAGGTCCCACGGTAGACGTGCTCGGCCAGCGGGTGTGCGGCGTCGAGATCGGTGAGGAGTCGGACGCCGTCGAAGGGCGGGCCGTGCGGCGGTTCCACGGACACCTCCGGGGCTCGGCGAGAGATGGTGTCGACGAACCGGTTTCGGAGTCGATCACTGGCCGACATCACACCGCCGACCCAGCTCACGCGTGCTGGCTCGCCGGGCCCGCGGCCGCTGCGGTCGAGCGCGGTCATCGCCGACGTCGCCAGTTCGTCGGCGGCGTCGTCGATGACCTGTTGGGCCGCCGCATCCCCGGCCTCCGATGCGGCGTCGACCGCCCGGGCGAACGCGGCGATGCGTGCGACGCGGTCGGGGTCGGCCTGCACCGACATGTACAACTCGGCCAGCGGACCGAATTCCTCCTCGGTGGCCACGCGGAGTGCCGTCTCGGGCCCCCGGCCGTCGAAGGCGCGCAGTGCCGCGGTGATGCCCGACCGCCCGATCCAGTAGGCACTACCGGCGTCGCCGAAGAGGTATCCCCAGCCGTCGACCCGGCGGACACCGCCCCGGCCGACCCCGAGGGTGACCACGCCCGTCCCGACCGCGGTGACCGCGCCGAACTCGTGACGATTCGCGGCCAGATACGCGGTCACCGAATCATGGGCGAGGGCAACGGAGTCGACGCCTGCGTCGGCGAGCGCGGCGAGGAGATCGATGGGGCGGGAGGCGCCGGGGGTCAGTCCGGACACGCCGGCCGCGACCACCGACGGGCCGGGCGACCCGTCGGGACCCGACCTCACCATCGCCGTTCGAAGGATGTCCCGCACGGTTGCGGCGATCTGCTCCACGACCGGTCGGTCGGTACGGATCGGGGGCGCGTCGTGGTCGGAACCACCGTCGGGCGTCTCGATCCGCACGCGGGTGCCGGTCTGGCCGCCGTCGATCAAGATGTGCGTCACGCTGTCACCGGTCGTCACGGACCGCAACGCTACCTCGGTGCCCATCCGCCCGGAGGGCATCGAACCGTCACGGCGTCGGCGGAGACTCGACACGGGTCCGGGGAGTCGACGTCGATTCGCCGAATCCCCGTGACACACTGGGCGCATGACGGTGCGGCGCGGACTCGCGGTGAAGATCGGGTCGATCTCCTGGATGCCTCGCTTCCTCCCGCAGATCGTCAGGTGCGACAGCGTTCTTCAATCTGTGTCGGGACAGCGGCTGAGCCTGCTCGACATCGGTGATCTGCCGAACATCACGATCCGGGTCCCGGGCCGCAAGAGTGGTGCGATCCGGACGACGCAACTCCTGGCCGTCCCGGACGGGTCGGACTGGTTGATCGCAGGCTCCTACTTCGGCGGTCCCAAGATGCCGGCGTGGGTCTTCAACCTCCGCGCTGCCGACGAGATCGAGATCATCGTCCACGGTGAGGTGTCGGAGGCGGTGCCCACCGAACTGGTCGACGCCGAGCGGGACGCGGCCTGGCAGACGCTGCGGGCGGTGTGGCCGAACTTCGATCTGTACGAGAAGCGCACCGACCGCCGCATCCCGGTGTTCCGGCTGCGACCGCGCTGACCCGACCTGGTCGGAACTCGGTGGGTCAGCCGTCGGTGACGAACTCGGGACTGCTCTCGGTGAGGTCGACATGGCCCACGAGGTACTGCTCGTCGACGGTCTCCACCCGGGGGCCGTCCGCGTCGTACTCGGGGGTGTAGGACACCCGCCAGCGCACCGGGCCGACGACGTCGACGACACCCAGACCCGACCCGTCCCGGCTGCTGTCCCCACTCGCATCCGAAACCGGAACACGGAGCAGATAACGCAGCCCGGACAGGTCTTTCGGAGCCGTCCACCGCACACTGCCGTCCACCGCGGAGCGGTACAACCGTTGGGTACAGCCCGCGACCTGCCGCCCCGCATCGGCCTGGGTCGACGCCGCACACGCGGTCAGGTGCGCCGACACCGAATCGCTGACGGCTCCGGCGCCGGTGGCGCTCAGTTCGCCGACGACGCGGACGGACATGGGTCCTCTCGGCGTGGTCGGAGGATCGTCGTCTGCGACGCGCGCGACGAAGTCGGTGTCGCGGGAGCCCCAGCGCTGCGGTCCGGGGAACACGTGCACCGTGTCCCCTTCCTCGACCTCGCCGCCGAAGAACGTCGGTTGCACAACCCGTAGCGACTCGATCCGGACCGCGATCGCGCCGTCGACGACGGCCCAGCCGTCGGCGACCCGTACGGTCCGGATCTCGGTGTCGATGACCCGGGCACCCATCCGGTATCTTGCCCGGACGTTCTCCTCCGGCGCACCGTCGGCAGCAGACCGGACCTCGATGTCGCCCAGCGGCGCCGCGGAGTGTTGAGCCCGCAGGACGTTGTCGGACAGAAACCGGGTGTCGGGGCGCGGATCGATGACACCCAGAGCCGCGTCGGCGTCGGCATCGGCGAGCGCGTCGAGATAGGTCTGCACCGCCTCGGACGGGGTGGCCGCCCGCTCGTCCTCGCGGGCCAGCCCGACGACGAGCGCGGCGACCAGCACCACCGCCAGGACAACCGCCACGCCGCCGAAGACGACGATCCGTCTTCGGCGGCTCACGTGCGGCGTACCCGTGGTCTGGACAGACCGATCAGGACTCCGAACCGGCCGACGGTCCGCTCGCCGCGAACGATTCGGTCAGCCGACCGGCCAACAGCTTCGCGAACTCGGCCGGGTCGTCGAGCTCACCGCCCTCGGCGATCACGGCCATGCCGTACAGCAGCTTCGCCGTCGGCACCAGTTGTTCGTGATCCCCGGCTCCGTAGGCCTTGTTCAGCGCGGCGACGAGCGGGTGATCAGGGTTGAGCTCCAGTGCCCGCTTGGACTTGGGGAATTCCTGACCGGACGCCCGGTAGAGCTTCTCCAGCTGCGGAGACATCGAGAACGTGTCACCGACCAGGCACGCCGGCGACTCGGTGAGGCGCGACGAGAGTCGCGTCTCACTCACGTCGTCGGAGAGGGTGCTCGTGAGCCACCCCAGCAGGTCGGCGTAGGTCTTGTTCTGCTCCTCCTTGGCGGAATCGTCGGCGTCCTCGTCGTCACCGTCGAGGTCGACGGCGCCCTTGGCGATCGACTGGAACGACTTGCCGTCGAACTCCGCACCCGCCGAGACCCACATCTCGTCGACGGGATCGGACAGGACGAGAACCTCGATTCCCTTGGCGCGGAACGCTTCCATGTGCGGCGAGTTCACGATCTGCTGACGCGATTCGCCGGTCATGTAGTAGATCGTGTCCTGACCGCTCTTCATCCGGCCGATGTAGTCGGCGAGTGTGGTCAGTTCGTCCTCGGAGTGGGTGGTCGCGAACGACGAGGCCTTGAGGAGCGCCTCGCGGTTGTCCGGATCGTTGACCAGACCTTCCTTGAACACCCGGCCGAAGGCATCCCAGAACGTGCGGTAGTCGTCGGGCCGGCCGGCGCGCATCTCGGTGACCGTCGAGATCACCTTCTTGGTGAGCCGGCGACGGATCGCGCGGATCTGGCGGTCCTGTTGCAGGATCTCGCGGGACACGTTCAGCGACAGGTCGGCCGCGTCGACGACACCCTTGACGAAGCGCAGGTACTCCGGCATCAGTTCGGCGCAGTCGTCCATGATGAAGACGCGCTTGACGTAGAGGTGGATGCCGACCTTGCTGTCGCGCATGAACAGGTCGAACGGTGGCTGCGTCGGGATGAACAGCAGCGCCTGGTACTCGAAGGTGCCCTCGGCCTGCAGCGTGATGGTCTCCAGCGGCGCATCCCAGGCGTGGGAGACGTGCCGGTAGAACTCCTGGTACTCCTCGTCGGTCACCTCCGAGCGCGACTTGGCCCAGAGCGCCTTCATCGAGTTGATCGTCTCGGCCTCGACGACCGTCTTCGTCTCCGGCGCTTTCTTCTCGTCCGCGTCGTCGGCGTCGGAGGCCTCGGTGTCGGGGGTCTCCACCGGAACGGTCTTCTCGACGTCCATCCGGATCGGCCACGCGATGAAGTCCGAGTACCGCTTCACGAGCTGGCGGAGCTTGGTCGGATCCGAATAGTCGTAGAGGTGATCCTCGGTGTCGACGGGCTTGAGCGCCAACGTGACCGAGGTGCCCTGCGGGGCGTCGGGGACGTCGTCGATCGTGTAGGTTCCGTCGCCGGTCGACTCCCAGCGGGTGCCGGTGCTCTCCCCCGCCTTACGGGTCACCAGCGTGACCTTGTCGGCGACCATGAACGTCGAGTAGAAGCCGATGCCGAACTGACCGATCAGTTCCTCGGCCGCCGCGTCGGACACCCCGTTCGCGCGAGCCTCCGCGAGCGACCGGCGCAACTCGGCCGTGCCCGAACGGGCCAGCGTGCCGATCAGGCCGACGACCTCGTCGCGGGTCATGCCGATGCCGTTGTCGGCCACGACGAGGGTCCGGGCCTCGGCATCGGGGTCGAGCGTGATGTGGAGGTCGGAGGTGTCGACGTCGAGGTCTTTGTCGAGCAGGGACTCCAGCCGCAGCTTGTCCAGTGCGTCGGACGCGTTGGAGATCAGCTCGCGCAGGAAGCTGTCCTTGTTGGAGTAGATCGAGTGGACCATGAGATCCAGCAGCTGCCGGGTCTCGGCCTGGAACTCGTGGACTTCGGGCTGAGCGCTCATCGCAGACCTCCATGTTCTGTTCTCGTGCACCGGACGGATGAAAATCTCCGCGCCGGTGCGACACGTGTGACGGACACCGACTTTACCGAGCGGTGGTGTGGCTACCCTGGGTCGGGGACCGACTACCCCGCACGACATCCGTGCCGTGCGGGAACGATCAGGAAGCCAGGTGGATGGGCACACCCCGACTGCTGTTGGTGCACGCGCACCCCGACGACGAATCACTGTGGACCGGTGGCCTGATCGCGCGTCACACCGACGCCGGCGGCGAGGTCGACCTCGTGATGTGCACCTGGACCGACGGCACCGTCCGGCACCGCGAACTCGCCGACGCGGTCGACATCCTCGGCATGCCGCGCCCGCCGATCATGCTCGGCTATGCCGACGACCGGCGACCAGAATCCGCACCCGATGCGCAGCGGCTGTGCGAGGCGTCGTTCGACGAACAGGTCCGTGCGCTCACCCACCACATCCGGGCAGTGCAACCCGACATCGTGATCACCTACGACCCGCTGGGTATCTACGGTCACCCCGACCACGTCCACGCGCACCGGCTCGCGTGCGCGGCGGCCGACGCGGCGGCGTCGACGAAGCTCTATCACCGCGCCGGGCCGGCCTGGCGCGTGCGTTCGCTGTACTTCGCCACCATCCCGAAGTGGATGATGGACATCCTCGCGGAGAGTCTGTTCGCGGACATCCCCCGGGAGCAGCTACCCGGCACTCCGGAGTCGGAGATCGACGTGGTGGTCGACGTGTCGGATCTCGCGGCCCGCAAGAGGGCGGCCGTCACCGCCCACCGTTCCGAGATCGATCGCAGCCGGGCCATCTCCGGCTTCATGTCGCTGCCCGACGACATCCAGGAGAAGCTGCTCGGCGTCGAGTGCTATCAGCGCCGCGACCTCGTCCCCGGTGGTTGCGACCTGATCTAGTGGTGTGTCTCGCAATTGTCTAGCTCGTTGTTCGGTAGGCTGGGTTGATGAGTGCACCGGCAGCGTGTTTGCGGTTGACGAAAGCCGAGCGGGAGACGTTGGAAACGT
>NZ_SCOC01000057.1:0-18677 GCF_005502615.1 Gordonia sp. ALPHA1B1
CCATTCACCCCACCCATCACCCGGTCAGCGGAATCCCCCGACCACCCATCCCCGGCAGAGTCAGTGGTGTCACCAACACAACCCCCACACCACACCGGAGCCCACCATGAAAACCACCACCCGCATCGCCACCGCCACCCTCGGACTCGTCGCCGCCACCGGCATCGCCCTCGGCGCCGCCGGCGCAGCCCACGCCGGCACCCTACCCATCACCCGACCCGGCGAACCCACCGTCGCCATGACCATCACCAACCACACCGACAAGCCCGAATACCTCCAAGGCGCCAACGCCGACGGCGGCCAATGGGTCAACGCACCCCAACACATCCTCTACCCCGGAGCCACCGAAACCATCACCGCCACCGCACCCTTCACCAACCACCTCGACGTCAACGCCATCTACCGCATCGGACTGTTCGGCCCCACCGCCAACTACCAGCTCACCAACCACCCCCACAACGTCAACACCGCCATGAGCAGCATCTGGGGACCCCACGCCCAGAACTACTGGATGAACAACCACATCGACACCGGATACCCCCGGGTCAACGTCGGCTTCGACCAGTGGTGAACTACCGCGGACAAACGCAGAATGCGTCGTAGGTACCGGTTTCCGGTACCTACGACGCATTCTGTGTGGGTCGGACCTCAGGGGCCGGCGGTGGCCCCCGTCAGTGGTGGCGACGTCGCCAGCAGGTCGTTCTCCTCGTCGGTGAAGGTCCGTGCACGTGAGAGGAAACGAACTCCTTCCGGCGCCTCGAGACTGAATCCGGCACCGCGGCCTTTCACGACGTCGAGGATCAGCTGAGTGTGTTTCCACAGCTCGAACTGGTCACCGTTGATCCAGACCCGAACGGCCGGAATGGGTTCGGGTAGTTCGATCTCGCCGACCAGCACGTCTCGCTGGCCCACGCGATACTCCCCGACCGGATAACACATCGGGGCCGAGCCGTCACAGCACCCACCGGACTGGTGGATCATGAGGCCGCCGTGCAGCTCCGACAACTTGGTCAGGAGCTGCACGGCGGAGTCTGTGGCGACCACGCGATCAGGGACACTCTGCTCGGCGGTCATCGTCAATCACCTTTCCAGGTCAGAAGAAACCCTTGGCGCTCTGAGCGTAACCGACCAGGAGGTTCTTGGTCTGCTGGTAGTGCTCGAGCATCATGAGGTGGTTCTCGCGACCGATACCGGACTGCTTGTAGCCGCCGAAGGCGGCGTGCGCCGGGTAGTCGTGGTAGGTGTTCGTCCACACCCGGCCGGCCTGGATCTCGCGGCCCGCCCGGTAGGCGGTCGCACCGTCGCGGCTCCACACACCGGCACCGAGCCCGTAGAGCGTGTCGTTGGCGATGTGCATGGCGTCGGCGAAGTCCTTGAAGGTGGTGACCGCGAGGACCGGGCCGAAGATCTCTTCCTGGAAGATGCGCATCTTGTTGTTGCCCTGGAAGACAGTCGGTTTGATGTAGAAGCCGCCGGCCAGGTCGCCGTCGAGTTCGGCTGCCTCGCCGCCGATCAGCACCTCGGCGCCCTCGTCCTTGCCGATGGCGAGGTAGGAGGAGATCTTCTCGAACTGATCGTTGGAGGCCTGCGCGCCCATCATCGTGTCGGTGTCGAGGGGGTTGCCCTGCTTGATCTTTCCGACGCGGTCGACGGCCTTGGCGATGAACTCGTCGTAGATGTCCTGCTGGATGAGTGCGCGGCTGGGGCAGGTGCACACCTCGCCCTGGTTGAGCGCGAACATCGAGAAGCCTTCCAGCGCACGGTCGAGGAACCCGTCGTCGGCGGACATCACGTCGTTGAAGAAGATGTTCGGGCTCTTGCCGCCCAGCTCGAGGGTGACCGGGATCAGGTTCTCCGAGGCGTACTGCATGATGAGCCGGCCGGTGGTGGTCTCACCGGTGAACGCGATCTTGCGGATACGGTTGCTCGACGCGAGCGGCTTGCCCGCCTCGACGCCGAACCCGTTGACCACGTTGAGGACTCCGGCGGGAAGCAGGTCGCTGATGAGGCTGACCAGGTACAGGATCGACGCGGGTGTCTGCTCGGCGGGCTTGAGCACGACCGCGTTGCCGGCGGCGAGCGCGGGCGCCAGCTTCCACACCGCCATCAGGATCGGGAAGTTCCAGGGGATGATCTGGCCGACGACGCCGAGCGGCTCGTGGAAGTGGTAGGCGACGGTGTCCTCGTCGACCTCGGAGATCGAACCCTCCTGGGCGCGGAGCGCGCCGGCGAAGTAGCGGAAGTGGTCGATGGCCAGCGGGATGTCGGCGGCCATGGTCTCGCGGACGGCCTTGCCGTTGTCCCAGGTCTCGGCGACGGCCAGCTTCTCGAGGTTCTCCTCCATGCGATCGGCGATGCGCAGCAGGGCCAGCGAGCGCTCGGCGACGGGGGTCTTGCCCCATCCGGGTGCGGCCTTGTGTGCGGCGTCGAGCGCGAGGTCGATGTCCTCGGCGGTCGAGCGTGCGACCTCGCAGAAGATCTTGCCGTCGACGGGCGACGGGTTCTCGAAGTACTGACCCTTCACCGGCGGGGTCCACTGTCCGCCGATCCAGTTGTCGTAGCGCGACTCGTAGCTCATCACCGAGCCATCGGCACCCGGCTTTGCGAAGACGGTCATGGTTGCTCCTTGCGTGTGGGCCTCAAGCTGAGGACGCTCTGCGGATGTCACACGGGACACCGGAGGCGTCCGTTGTGATCTGCTCCACACTCTAGGAGCGGGGTGGTTGCACGAGCGTTGCAACGTTGGCCACCTGCTGTTGACGCAGCTCAGCCGGTTACGCCCCGTACCTCTTGTCCAGGAGTCGGATGCGTCCGCCGACGACGGCCCGGTCGGGATCGCCGACCGGCAGGCGGTGTTCGAGGCGGCGCCAGGCGGCGAGGTCGTCGCGTCCGTGGGTCGACGACGTCCACCGGCGGAGGGCCGCGACGTCGCCGGACGCGAAGAGACGTGACCGCAGATCTTCCCGGAGTTCCTCGAAGATGTCGACGATGCCCGGCGCGCTCGACTCGGCGAGCAGTCCGCCGCGACCGAGGTCGTCGACCACCGACGCGAGATCCGTACCCGACGCGATGCGCGACCGGAGGGCGTCGACGTCGGAGGTGATGTCGAGAGTGAGGCGGTAGGGCCTGCTTGCCACGACGTCAGCACCGAGGTCGCGGCGGAGCCGGGAGATCTCGGCTCGCACCGTGACCGGGTCGAGCCCGTCCTCGGCCAGCTTCAAGGCGAGCTGTTCGGTGTTCAGACCTTCTGGAAATACTTGCAGCAGAACGAGGATCTCGGCGTGCCGGCGCGACAGGGTGCGGGCGCCGGGCCCGTCGGCGGCGCGATGCCAGCGTCCCGGGCCGTCACCGAGCACGGCGAGGTGGGCCGCGGCCCGCGCGCCCGGTGACGGGTCGAAGGTGGCCGGGTCGGCGAGATCGACGGCGCCTGCCCGCAGTTCGCGCTCGACAGCGGCGACCACCGACCGGACCGCCGCCAGCGCGAACGGCGCCGCGACCTCGCGCCCGCCGGTCACGTCGATGACACCGATCACGTGCCCGGTCAGCGGGTCGTGCACAGGCGCCGCTGCACAACTCCACTCCTGCACGGGCCCGGCGAAGTGCTCGGGCCCGACGACCTGGACGCTCCGATCGACGGCCAGTGCCAGTCCGGGGGCGTTGGTGCCGACGACCTCCTCGCTCCACACCGAGCCCTCGACGAAGTCGATGTGGCCGGCGCGATCACGGGCGGCCGAGTCGCCCTCGATCCACAGCAGGCGCCCGGACTGGTCGGTCAGGGCGACGACGACCCCCGTGTCGGCGATGGCGTCGACCATCAGGGACTGCACCAACGGCCGGACGGCGGTGATGGGATGCGCGGCGCGGTAGGCGGCGAACTCCGCAGGCGACATCGTAGAGGCACGATCGCCGTTCGGGGTCGCGTCGCTGGGGTCCACTCCGCCGGTCAGGGACCTCGCCCACGAGTCGCGGACGATCGACCGAACCGCATCGGCCGGCGGATTGCCGCCGGAGAGGAAGTCCTCGTACGCCCGGCGGATGCGCGTGGCCACCGAAGCCGCGTCCGTCATGCACCCTCCGTACGATCAGCCGAGTCGATTGCCCGATATGTCGACGATTCTGCCTGCCGCGATGTGATCTCGGCAACAACCACCGAGCTGGTCGTCGCCGGTGAAGGACCGCACCCGGCCTAACCGAACCGCGCGGAGAACGTCCGCGGGGTCATACCGGTGACGGTCTTGAAGTCACGCACGAAGTGCGCCTCGTCGGCGTAGGACAGCTCCGCCGCCAGCGAGGCGAGCGTCCCCGACCGGTCGCGCAGCCGCTCGGCCGCCTCGTGGAGCCGTCGACGTTGGATGAGCCACTTCGGGGTGAGACCGAGACGACGCCGGGTCAGCCGCTGCAGGCTGCGTTCGGTGAGGTGGAATCGCTCGCAGATCTGCGCGACCGCCACCACCGACGAATCGGTTTCCACGTACTCCACGATCGCGTTGATCAGCCGGCCGTCGTCGTCGAGCGGGAGATATGACCGCAGCCAATCCTCGACGCGGCCGGTCGCAGAACGCTGGGTTGTCTCGACCCCGGGTTCGACAGCCATCACCGACCGCACCGACCGCTCGAGGTCGGTGCCCCGCTCACCGAAGACCTCGGACAGTTCGGCATGCCGATCGGTCCATTTCCCGACGTCGCCGGTCAGCACTCCCCCGGCTGCCGGCGTGAGCATCACCCCGACTGCCCAGCCGTCGCCGGTCAGCACCGTCTCCGACAACCCGGTCACCACGCCGTAGAAGCGGGCGTAGGTGTTGCTGACGACGATGAGGCAGACGGGATACTGCAGGACGCGCTGCGGCGCCTCCGCCCCGGGCGGGACCCACCACACCGGGACCCAGAAGCGGCGCACCAGTTCGTCCAGATCGGGGCTCGGCGCCCACCGTCCGATGCGAAAGCTCGCGTCCGACGGGTCGATGAGGTGCGCGCGCTCGACGTCGTCGAGCCGCGCCGGATTGTCGGGTTTCATCAATCACCGTCCCGTGGTCTCGCGGTTGACTCTCATCATGACCGCAATCAACGACACCTCACCATTGCTCGACCACTACGTCCGCCTCGCCGACGGCTTCGCCACCGTCCTCGATGACGCGCCCGCCGGCACCTGGACCGCGGACTCGCCGTGCGAGGGATGGACCGGACGCGACGTCGTCGGCCACGTCATCGACACCCAGCGCGAGTTCTTCGCACGCCACGACATCGATGCCGGACCGGCACCCTCGCTCGACGACCCGGCCGCCGCCTGGCACACCCACCGCGACACCGTCGCCGGGCTGCTCGCCGACCCGACCGTCGGCGAACGCACCTTCGACGGACACTTCGGACCGACCACGATCGGCGAGACCCTCATCCGCTTCTACGGTTTCGACATGGTCGCCCACCGCTGGGACATCGCCCGCGCAGCCGGTGCCGACCATCGGTTCTCCGACGACGACCTGTCCGAGATGGAAGCCGCCGTCGACGGTTTCGGCGATGCGATCTACTCCGAAGGCGTGTGTCGCAAGGTCGAGATCCCGGCCGGTGCTGATCGGCAGACGACGCTGCTCGCCCGTTTGGGTCGCGTCGCGTCCTGAGGTCCCTGCGGGGACCAGACGGCCCCTTCTGCCCCTGAGGTGCGAGCCTCCCCATGCTCGCTGAGGTGCGAGCCTCCCCATGCTCGCTGAGGTGCGCAGTCTCCTCTTGCTCCCTGCGGTGCGAGTCTCCTCTTGCTCCCTGAGGTGCGAGGAGCGATAGCGACGAGCCTCGAAGGGCCTGGTGAGCATGTCTCACCAGGACCCTTCGTGACGCGGCCTCCGCAAGCTCCGGACGCTCCTCAGGGAGCGGGGGCGGGCCTAGCCCGCAACTCAAACAGCGCTGAGCGGGGCCTCGCTCGCAACTGAGGGAGCGGGGGCGGGCCCGCACGCACCGAGGGAGCGGTGCGCAGAACTCACGGAATCCAGCCGTTGTGCCGCGGGTAGCGCGCGCGGAGGTGGCCGTAGACGTAGGTACTCGCGAGCAGCGCGATGCCGGCACCGATCGACGGCCAGAGGAACGCGTTGTCGAGCGAATCGCGGACCGCCGCGACGGCCCATCCGATCACGAACAGCACGAGCGCGATGGTCGCCAGAATGCGGATCACGAGGACGACCGTGGCGAGCACCGCCCACACCGCCTCACGCGCCCGCCCCGGACTTCCCGCCACGTCGGTCATCGTAATGTCGGGCCGGGCCGCGGGCAGGCCTCGCGCGTCTCGCATTTGTCCCCACCGGTCGGTGCCGCATGGACAATGGTGGGATGAAGACCATCCTCAACGTCATCTGGCTCGTCCTGTGCGGACTGTGGATGGCGATCGGCTACGTCGTCGCCGGCATCATCTGCTGCATCCTGATCATCACGATCCCGTTCGGCATCGCCTCGTTCCGGATGGCGAGCTACGCGCTCTGGCCCTTCGGACGAACTGTCATCCGCAAGCCGACCGCGGGCGTCGCGTCGACCATCGGCAACGTCATCTGGATCATCGTGGCCGGGTTGTGGCTCGCGATCGGGCACATCACCACCGGCATCGCGATGTGCCTCACGATCATCGGCATCCCCCTCGGCATCGCGAGTTTCAAGATGGTGCCGGTGTCGCTTCTGCCCCTCGGCGCCGAGATCGTCCCGACCGATCAGCGGATGCCCGGCGGTACGCCGGTGCGGATGTGATCCACCGAACGTCGCGCTGACCTCCCCCGACCCATCCGCCACCCAACCCATCCGGGACGCCGATGGATCCGAACAGGTGGCATGACACTCGGGTCCCAGACTGACGTCGCGAGCGCGTGGCTCGGCACGGACGCGACGCTGCCGCCGGTGGCGACGGCCTGTCTCTCGTTGTACGCGACCGGCGCCCGACTCCACCAGGAGTCGTTCAGCCGACATCCCGGATACCCCGGACACCATCCGCGCACGTCATACTTCTTGCCGCAGCCTCGTTGCCTCCGGGCCCACGCGGAAACGTGACGCCCGCCCGCCGAGAGCGGCGTTCGGAGGGACAGCAACAGATCGTTCGACGACGGCAGGAGGCACGTGATGGCTGATCATCTCGATCCCGACGCTGCCGAATTGCTGGAGATGGCACCCCTGGTCGCGCTCGACGCACTGTCCGCCGACGAATTGCGCGACGTCCAGGCTCGGGTCGCGGCCGCGCCGCAGGATCTTCAGACCTTGTTCGACAAGCAGGTCCGCGCGACCCGCGAGGCGCTGGCCGCGATGAGCAAGACGACGGCCACGCCGCCTCCGCCGACGCTCCGTGACCGCATCCTCTCCGCTGCGCGCGCCGACGCCGGTCTCGACGCGCCGGACGTCGCCGCCCCGGGCGCCGAGGCGCCGACCGGGCCGGGATCGCCGCCTCCGCAGCAGCAATCCGCGCCTGCCGCATCCGATCCGAGCGTTCCCGCCCCCGTGACGCCGACGGTCGGATCGGACGACCGACGGCGCTTGCCTCGCCGCTGGACGTATCTCGCCGCCGCGGCGGTGGCGGCCGTCGCCATCGGCGCCGCCGGGTGGGTCATGGGAGAGTCGAGCTCGCCGGAACCGGAGGTCCGCCCACTGGCCTCACCGGCCGAACAGGTCTTCTCCGCGGAGGACCTGCGGTCGACGGGCGGCCCGGTAGCTACCGGCAATGTCACCGTCTATCTCGCCAAGTCGGCGGATACCGGTGTACTGGTGATGGATTCGGTCCCGCCACCACAGCCGGGGACCGTCTACCAGATGTGGCTCATCGGGCCGGGCGGCGCTCGCTCGGCCGGCACGATGACCGACCAGGACGTCGAACCGGTCACCACCGCCGTGCTCTCCGGGATCAACGACGCCTCGACGCTCGCGTTCACCGTCGAACCGCCCGGCGGTTCGGACCGTCCCACCACCACCCCGGTCGCACAACTGTCGTTGCTCTGAGTATCTCGTCGAAAACCACCCTGTAGAACCGGACACGCGACCCATCGTCGGCTGTCCGTTTCCTACGGGTGGTTTTCGGACTCACTTCAACAGCGCGCGGATCGCCTCGATGCTGTCGGCTTGCGCGGGAGTCTTGTCCGGGCGGTAACGCACCACGCGCGCGAAGCGCAGCGCGACTCCGCCCGGATATCTTGAACTCCGTTGCGCGCCATCGAGTTCGATCTCGACGACGATCTCCGGACGCAGGTACACCGTGTACGAGTCCCGGTGCGTCTCGTGCTTCGGGAACTCCTCGGTCTGCCAGCGCAACAGCTCGTCCGTCAGGCCCTTGAACGTCTTGCCGACCATCACGAGCTCGCCCGTCTCGGGATCGCGGGCGCCGAGATGCAGATTCGACAGCCACCCCGACCGCCGGCCCGAGCCCCATTCGGCACCGAGCACCACCAGATCGAACGTGTGCGTCGGTTTGACCTTCTGCCAGGCCTTTCCGCGGCGACCCGCCACATACAGGCCGTCGAGCGACTTCACCATCACACCCTCGTGACCGTCGGCTATCGCGGCGTCGAAATGACTGCGGGCCTCGTCGACGTTCGGCCGGGTGACCGCGGGGATTCGCAACTGCGGCGCGATCGAGTCGATCGCAGCGAGCCGCTCGGACAGCGGCCGGTCGATGAGGTCGACGCCGTCGAGGTGCAGGCAGTCGAAGAAGAACGGCTTCAGCAGGCGTTCAGGTTCGCCGGCCGCGGTGGGTCCAGAGCCGAACCGGCTCATGGTGTCCTGGAACGACCGCGGGCGTCCGTCGTCGGATAGCATCAGCGTCTCGCCGTCGAGGATGACCGAATCGCAGGGCAGGGAAGCGATCACCGAGACGAGGTCAGGCACATTGGAGGTCACGTCGCGCAGCGTGCGGGTGAACACCGAGATCTCGGCTCCGTTGCGGTGCACCTGGATTCGGGCACCGTCGAGTTTGTAGTCGACGACGAGGTCGGGCCCGAGGAGCGCAAGTGCGGAGTCGAGGTCGTCGGCGGGTGTCGCGAGCATCGGTTCGACGGCGCGTCCGACCTCCAGGCCGACCCCCGCCAGCGACTCCGCGCCGAACCGGGCCAGCGCGGCGGTGACCGGCAGCGAACCGGTCAGCATGTTCGCGCGGCGCACCAGAGCCAGATCCTGGCCGGTGACCTTCGCGATGGCGTCGGTCATGACACCGGCCAGCGCCCCCTGCCGCAATTCACCGGTGAGCAGTGCCACGAGGAACTTCTGCTCGGACTCGGTCGACGCGGCGAACAACGACGCGATGATCTCGCCGCGCCGCTTCGTCGAACCCGGACCCGACGCGGACGCGAGCTCGCCGAGCGCGGCGTCGACGGCAGCGACCTCGAGGGTCGGCGAATCGGCCGGTGGTGCCATCAGTTTGGACAGCGACCGCCACCCGACGCCGAGCCTGCCCTGCGGGATCTCCCCCGACAGCCAGGCGACGACGACCGGCAGTTCCTCGTCGGTCGCCTGGGAGAGCGCCTCGGCGAGCACCGTCGTCTTCCGGATCCGCGACCGGTCTCGCGCGACATCCGCGGAGGTCTCGACGACGTCGATCAGCCTCATGTCGCCTCACCTGCTGCCGGACGCGCATTCACCTGTCCGACGGTACGCCGAGCCCCCGACAACCCGTCCTGCTCAGACCTCGGTGAGGTCGACGGACTTGGTCTCGCGGACGCTGAGCAGGGCGATCATCGTGGCGCAGGCGGCGACCGCGAGATACACGCCCACCCAGCCGACGCCGTAGTCGGCGACGATCCACGTCGCGATGAACGGGGCCACGGCGGCGCCGAGGATGGACGCCACGTTGTAGGCCACGCCCGAACCCGTGTAGCGCACGTTGGTCGGGAACAGCTCGGGCAGGATCGCGCTCATCGGCCCGAAGGTGAGACCCATCAGCGTCATTCCCAGGATCAGGAAGAACAGCATCATGCCGTCGGTCATCGACGCCGGGTCGAGCAGCCACTGGAAGCACAGACCGAAGACGATGATCGCCGCGGTGATCACGATGAGGAAGGCGCGGCGGCCGTACCGGTCGGCGAGGCGGCCCGAGATCGGCACGCACGCGGCGAAGAACAGGACCGCGACGAGCTGCAGCTGCAGGAAGTCGACGTAGCTGATGGAGAGCTTCACACCCGATTCGTCGGTCACCTTGCCGGTGCCGTAGGAGATCACCCAGGTGGTCACGATGTAGAACAGCGTGTACGTCGCGACCATGATGAACGTGCCCGCGATGAGCGGACGCCAGCTGGTCTTGACGACCTCGGCCAGCGGCGCCTTGACCTTCTTGCCGTCCGCGACGGCCTTAGCGAACACCGGTGTCTCGGTGAGCTTCAGACGCACGTACAACCCGACGGCCACCATGATCGCACTGGCCAGGAACGGGATTCGCCAGCCCCAGGTCATGAAGGCGTGGTCGGGGTCGGCGGTCGCGGCATCGAAATCGAGGGCGAGCATCAGCAGCAGGAAGGTGCCGTTGGCGAAGAAGAACCCGATCGGCGCACCCAGCTGCGGCCACATCGCGGCCCACGCCCGTTTGCCCTTCTCGGCCGTCTCGGTGGCGAGAAGCGCTGCGCCCGACCACTCCCCGCCCAGCCCGAGGCCCTGACAGAACCGCATCAGCGCAAGCAGCGCGGGCGCGAGGTAACCGACGGAATCGTAGGTGGGCAGCAGGCCGATGACGAAGGTCGCGATGCCCATGGTGAGCAGCGACCCGACCAAGGTCGCCTTACGTCCGATGCGATCGCCGAAGTGCCCGAACAGGATCGAGCCGATGGGCCGCGCCACGAACGCGAGGCCGAAGGTCGCGAACGACGACAGCAGCGCCGCGGTGTCGTCCCCCTTGGGGAAGAACAGCACCGGGAACACGAGGACCGCGGCCGTGGCATAGATGTAGAAGTCGAAGAACTCGATGCTCGTCCCGATCATCGACGCGACCACGATGCGGCTGCGGGGTACCGGCGCCTGATCGGGATGGTCGATGTTGCGGACCGCGGAATCGCTCATTCGCGCGACGTTACGCCTGCGGCTCGAGCGATCGATTCCGACCCCTGAGAAAAAGCTGAGCGGACCGCGACACCCAGCGGACGCGGCATCGCAGTCCAACCCGACTGCTCACTTGTCCCGGTGTGGACCCGTCAGTTGGACGAGGACGTCGACTGCCGTTGCCAGATCGGCATCCTCGAGGTCCGAGAGCATCGTCTGTATGACCCCTCGGACGATGTCGGGTCGCGGCTGGTACCGGATGTCGATTGCGGTCGCGATGTTCCACGTGAGCAGGAAGGCATCGCGGACCGCGTGGTCGTAGAGCGCTCGCACAGTTGTGTGGGTGCCGTCGAGGTCGACGACCCGTTGCGTGTCGAGGACTTCGGCGAAGGCGGCGACCAGCAGGTCGGCACTTCGCCGGTATCGGTGTTCGAATCCGCCTCCGTACTGGTCCGCCACCAGCTGGAACGATGCCCTGTCCATCGGTGCAGCTCGCCGAGAGTTCAGCTCCTCGCCGGTGAGGAGCGCTGTGAGACGCGTGTTTCGTTCGACGGCGGCCAGGTACAGATCACCGAGGTCGCCCGACCCCGAAGTGGTCCGGATGCCCATGTCGCCGACTGTCATCTCCGAGACATGCGCACCCACATCGTCAGTGACCGCCCGCAAAGCCGGTGTGTCCATTCGACGCCCCTTCTTCCAGACAATGCCCGATCAATCTGTCGATCAGGCCCGGTGGACCGCGATGATGAGAGGATGCTCCCGCACCGCACGGGAGAAGCCGTTCGCAGCGATCGTCTACCACGGTAGACGATCGCAGAGGGGATGTCGATGGTGAACGACGACAGGGGCTCGGGCGCAGAGCCCGATCTCGGCGCACTTCTCGGGCGACTGATACCGCATCTGATGACCCGCGAGGAGCCGATCCTCCGGGCCACCGGGCTGTCGATGTGGGAGTACGCCATCGTGTGCGAGGTCGCTGCGACACCGGCAGTGTCGCAGCGTGAGTTGTCCGAACGCACCGGGCGAGATCCGACACGGCTCGGCAAGCACCTGGACGAACTCCAACGGCGGGGCATCGTGTCCAGGGACAGGTCGGGGAGTCGTCGCCAGTGGACCGTCTCGATCACGGCGGAGGGGCGTTCACTACTCGACGGCGTCCGGGCCGAGATCCGGGCCGTGGAAGACGAGCTACTCAGCGGCGCCATGTCGGACAGTCAGGCGGCGACCTTCCGGCGGTTGCTGAAAAGCCTTGTCGCAGAGATCTCCTGAAGGTCTTCGAGGCCGGCCGACTACCGGCAACTGCCGGTAGTCGGCCGAGCCACAACGCCGTCAGCTACCCCGTTTGATCCACTCTTCGAGGTGAGGTGCTTCGTCGCCGACGGTCGTGCCGTCGCCGTGTCCGGTGTAGACCTTGGTCTCGGGGTCGAGGGTGAAGATCTTCTCGGTGATCGAGGCGATGATCGTCGGGAAGCTCGAGTACGAGCGGCCTGTTGCGCCGGGCCCGCCCTGGAACAGGGTGTCGCCGGAGAACAGCACCTTGGCCTCGGGCAGGTGGATGACCGACGAGCCCGGCGAGTGGCCCGGGGTGTTGATGATCGTCAGCTCGGTACCGGCGACCCCGATCTTCTGCCCGTCCTCGAGATCCTGGTGCGCGACATCGGGATGGGTGTCGTTCCACAGCATGTCGTCGCCCGGGTGCAGCAGGATCGGCGCTCCGGTGGCCTGCGACAGTTCCGGGGCAACGGTGACGTGGTCGTTGTGCCCGTGGGTAAGCACGATCGCCTTGACCGTGCGGTTGCCGACGCCGGCGAGGATCGGCTGCGCCGAGTGTGCGGCGTCGATGATGATGACCTCGTCGTCGTTGCCGACGAGCCACACATTGTTGTCGACGTCCCAGGTGCCGCCGTCGAGGCTGAAGGTGCCCGAGGTGACGACGTTGTCGATACGCAGTTCGCCGCTCACAGCTCGACCACCGATCGCAGCACCTTGCCGGCCTCCATCGCCGAGAACGCGGCCTCGACGTCGTTGATGCCGATGCGTTCGGTGACGAACTTGTCCAGCGGCAGACGACCCTGCTCGTAGAGGTCGATCAGCATCGGGAAGTCGCGTTCGGGCAGGCAGTCGCCGTACCACGACGACTTGAGCGCGCCTCCGCGGGAGAAGAAGTCGACCAGCGGCATCTCCAGGGTCATCTCCGGGGTCGGTACACCGACCAGCACGACGACCCCGGCGAGATCGCGCGCGTAGAAGGCCTGCTTGTACGTCTCCGGGCGGCCGACCGCATCGATCACGACGTCGGCGCCGTTGCCGTCGGTCAGTTCCTGCACCGCGGCGATCACATCATCGACCTTCGAGCCGTCGATGGTGTGGGTGGCACCGAGGTCTTTCGCCCATTCCAGCTTCGACGCATCGCGGTCGATCGCGATGATCGTCGTCGCACCGGCCAACCGGGCACCGGCGATCGCGGCATCACCGACACCGCCACACCCGATGACCGCGACCGAGTCGCCACGGCCGACGTTGCCGGTGTTCATCGCCGCCCCGATACCGGCCATCACGCCGCAGCCGAGCAGCCCGGCCACCGCGGGGTCGGTGTCGGGATTGACCTTGGTGCACTGCAATTCGTGGATCAGCGTCTTCTCGGCGAACGCGCCGATGCCCAGCGCCGGGGTCAGTTCGGTGCCGTCGGTCAGGGTCATCGGGACGCTGGCGTTGAAGGTGTCGAAGCAGTACCACGGACGACCCCGCTTACACGCCCGACACTGCCCGCACACCGCCCGCCAGTTCAGGACGACGAAGTCGCCGACCTCGACATGAGTGACATCGGAACCGACCGACTCGACCACACCCGCGGCCTCGTGGCCGAGCAGGAACGGATACTCGTCGTTGATGCCGCCCTCGCGGTAGGCCATGTCGGTGTGGCAGACACCGCACGCCTTGATCGCCACCACCACATCACGCGCACCCGGGTCCGGGATCACCACGTCCACGACCTCTGTCGGCGCCTTCTTGCTGCGCGAGATCACTCCCTTGACTGTCTGCGACATACGTTGTTCCTTCCGCAACTGCGTTGTTCGGGGTACGGGTGCGACGTGTGCTGCGAGTGCGGCGACGCATGGGTGACGTCGCCGGAACACATCGCCACAACCTTATCGGTACCGATCAACATCGACTACTCGGAGTGGTCGTCGTCTACTGTGATTATCCACGCGCCCGTTCGGATGTAACCGTAGTTCGACGAACCGCGCACCCGCTTCGGGTTCGGTCATCGTGAACACGGCGTCCGATCCGTCCACCCCGATCCCGTTGTTTGACCACCGACGCATCTGGCAACCCTGGTGCGGACACCGCTCATCTCCACCACGAGGAGGTAGACCATGGCAGAGAACAAGAAAGACCCTGGACCTTCGGTCAAGGACGACGAGCTCTACGAGAAGCTGCGCGACGAGGGCAACTCGAAGGAGAAGTCCGCCCGGATCGCCAACGCCGCGGCCAACAGCTCACGGTCGGACGTCGGCAAGAGCGGCGGCAAGTCCGGGTCCTACGAGGACTGGACGGTCGACGAGCTCAAGGACCGCGCCAAGGAACTCGACCTCTCGGGCTACTCCGACCTGAAGAAGGACGAGCTCATCGAGAAGCTGCGGGACCACTGAGACCCGTCTCCTCGGAGAACATCAAAGCCGCCGACCCGAGGGGTCGGCGGCTTCGATGTGTAAAGGGACGGTGCCGGTCAGTGCGCCTCTCGGCAAACAGGCCGCTCGAAGCGTCAAAAGGGTGGGACCCGGGGCATTGAGTCCGTCACCGTCGCGGGGTACAACTACGACCCCGCTCGGGATATTCCGGCCCGTCCGACGTGACCTGCCCGACACCCACCGATGAGGCCGACCGGCCGGTCATCGGACCAGCCCGACCCGCTGGAACGCGGTCAACGCCGTCTCGCCGGTGTTCCACAGCCCGGTCACGTCGCCGCGTGCCCGAGCAGCGGTCGCCGGATCCTGGAGCGCGAGTCCGTTGCGGAACGTCAGCACGTTGTATCCGACGTCGGCGGCCCGCAGCATCGGCCCGGTCGCCCGGCCGGCGCCCACGACGCGGTCGAGGCCCTCACCGACCACGTAGAACCGGAAGATCGGTCCGAGGTTGACGCCGTATTCACGGAGTGTCGCGGTGACGATCGAATTACCATGTGCGGCAATCGCATCGACGATGAAGAAGAAATCCCGCGCATTCGCCGTCGTGGCCCGGGCGTCGGCGGTCGCATAGGCGAGGTCGACGGTGATGTGCGCGTTGTAACCGGCCATCGCGACCCGTTGGCCGGGGACGGCGCAGTCGTCGGCCATGTCGAAGTAGTGCCGCCACTGGGGTGCGACAGGTCCGCCGCCGAATTCGCCTCGCACGGCGTCGAGGAACCGGTTGAGGAGTTCGAGACTGATGACGGGCGCCCACCGCGGAGTCTGGAAGACGCGCGGGTTGTTCTGCAGCGGCATCACCGCGTCGCGTTCCACCGCTGCCAGCCCGAGGGCGAACAATCCGCGCCGGTCGCGGCGGTCGGTGAGGATGTCGACGATCCCGTACAGCTTGTCGACGTTTCGTCGTAGCTGGACGAGAGGGAGGTCCTTCGAATCCTGCTCGTAGGTACTGAGTTCGACGATCCGCTCGCGGTCGGCCGGGCGGAGATCGGTTCCACACGTCTCGGCCGGTGCCGCATGCGCCGGCGCCGGGGCGGCGACCACGAGTGTTCCGATGAGGCCGAGGGCCAGCAGTGCCGCTGAGAGTGCTCGCATGGGACCCGGTGATACCCATCTGCGCGCGGATCAACCCCTCCCCACCGGGGACGCGAGACCCTTCGTGACGCGCCCTCCGCAAGCTCCGGGCGCTCCTCAGGGAGCAGAGGAAGCGTCAGGGCAGCAGACCGGCACTGCGGGCGGTCACCACGGCCTCCAGCCGCGACGACGCCCCGAGCTTGCGCATCGCATCCTTCATGTAGCCCTTGACTGTGTACACGGTGACACCGAGGGTCTCTCCGATACGGGCGTTCGAATAGCCCAGAGCGGCGAGGGAGATCACGTCCTGCTCCCGGCCGGTCAGTTCCACCTGCGCCGTCGACGCCGGGCTCGCGGCGATCAGGGCCTCGGTGATCGCGGCGAGTTCGTCGGCGAGCCGGGCGTCGTCGACCGTCTCGACCAGCGACCGGAGCCGCGCGTAGGCCGCGGTCATCCGGTCGCGCATCTCCGCCTCGTCCTGCGCGGCGTGCTCGAGCCGCGCGCGGGACGCGACGATCTCGTGTTCGACGGTGCGGGCCTCCATCGCGAGGACGTCGAGCATCCGCCCGCCGATCGGGTCCGGGGTGTGCAGCGCGCCGTAGAGCACCGCCACGGGCGTCCGATCGACGATGACCGGAGCGGCCATCATGGCGCGCAACCCTTCCCGCTCGATGATCGTGTTGTAGCGATGGGTGATCCGCGGCGTGCGGAGGTAGTCGTCGACGACCATCGGGCGGTTCAGCGAGACGACCTTGCCGCCCAGCCCGTGCCCGACGTCGACCGACACCCCGTTCAACGCGCCCACGGTCGTACCGGCGAAATGCTGCAGACGCAGGTTCGACGGTCCGTTCAGGACACCCGCGAAGGCCAGTGGCACCCCACTGGACTTGCGCACCCGGCGCAACGCCTCGGTGACGATCCCGCTCAGCGGCTCGGGCATCTCACCTCACTTCTCCCCCTCTTTCGAGGGTGTTCCTGGGGCCGGTCGCGGAGGACACTGTGACTCAGCTTACTCAGTACGGAGCGAGGTTCACGATGACACAGGCCACCACGACCCCCACCGACATGGTCGAACGATGGTTGGCAATCTACGGGGCGTCCGACGCCGATGCGGCGGCACTCCTCGTCGACGGGCACGATCCCGAGGCGATCGCCTTCACGGTGATCGAGGTCGAGCAGACCGACGATCAGCAGTCCGGCGGCGTACGTCCGGTCACCACCGACATCACCTACGGCGAACTGGCCGAGCGGTCCAAGAGACTCGCGGCGGCCCTTGCGGAGATGGGCATCGGTCGTGGCGACACGGTGGGCGTCCTCATGGGCAAGCGCGAGGAGCTCGTCGTCTCGCTGCTGGCCATCGCCCGCCTCGGCGCGATCTACATCCCGCTGTTCACCGCGTTCGCGACACCCGCGATCGAGATGCGGCTGCAGGCCGGCGCCGCGAAGGTCGTGATCACCGAGTCGAGTCAGGCGGACAAGCTCGCGAGCATCGACGGGGTCACCACGGTGATCGCCGGCGACCAGTTCGAGGAACTCATCGCTTCGCACGAGCCGGTCACCGAGTCGGTCGCGGTCGGCGGCGACGGCACCCTGATCCTGCTCTTCACCAGCGGCACGACCGGCGCGCCGAAGGGCGTCCCGGTCCCGGTCAAGGCGCTCGCCTCGTTCGTCGCCTACATGCACTTCGGCCTGGATGTCCGCGCCGACGACGTGTTCTGGAACGCCGCCGACCCCGGCTGGGCCTATGGCCTCTACTACGGCGTGCTCGGGCCGCTGGCCGCCGGCCGGCGCAACCTCCTGCTACACGCCGGCTTCACCCCCGAACTGACCGCGAAGATCCTCGGCGACCTCGGCGTCACCAATTTCGCCGCGGCACCGACCGTCTACCGAGCGCTCAGCAAGGACCCGCGCATCTCGGGCTTCTCGCTGCGCCGCGCGTCGTCGGCGGGCGAACCCCTGACCCCCGACGTCATCGACTGGGCGCTGCGGGCCATCGGCACCGAGGTCCGCGACCACTACGGCCAGACCGAACACGGCATGTTCATCAACAACCACTGGCACGAGTCGGTCCACGAGACCCTCGTCCCGGGCTCGATGGGACAGCCGATGCCCGGCTTCGCCGCGGGGATCGTCGACGGTCAGATCGCCATCGACGTCCCGGCCAGCCCGCTGATGTGGTTCGAGGGGTACCTCGACGCTCCGGAGAAGACCAAACAGCGCTTCTCGCCGGACGGGCGGTGGTACCTGACCGGTGACACCGGGCGGGTGGACGACGAGGGCCGCTATTTCTTCAACGCACGCGACGACGACGTGATCATCATGGCCGGTTACCGGATCGGCCCGTTCGACGTCGAGAGCGTGCTGATCACCCATCCGTCGGTCGTCGATGTCGCCGTCGTCGGGCGCCCCGACGAGCTCCGCGGCGAGGTCCTCGAAGCGTTCGTCGTCCTCGCGGACGGGGTCGACGGCACCGATGCGCTCGAAGCCGAGCTCCAGCAGCTGGTCAAGACGCAGTTCGCCGCGCACGCCTACCCGCGCACCGTGCATTTCGTCGACGCCCTGCCCAAGACGCCGAGCGGCAAGATCCAGCGGTTCCTGCTGCGCCAGCGGTGAATGGCTGCCGTGGTGCGCCAACCTGGCGCGTAACGGCGCCACCGTGCGCGAACGATGAACCGACTGCGCGACCCGCAGCCGGGCCGCGCCAACAGCCGATCGCGTCGGGCAGACTCCGAGGACCTCGCCTGCCCCACGACGCGGTCACCGGACGCGCAACCAGCGGGTCACACCCCTATCCGCTGGTTGCGCATCTCCGGTTCCGGCGAGATCAGTCCACGAGCGCTCGTACCGAGTCGGGCGGCACGTCGCCGCTGTAGGTGACCGGGGAGTCGTACACGGTTCGCACGGGAACCACGCCGGTCCAGTCCGCCGACTCCCCACCCGGCC
>NZ_SCOC01000058.1:0-17395 GCF_005502615.1 Gordonia sp. ALPHA1B1
AGTACGAGAGCGCCTACTGGTCGACCCACACCGTCACCAGCTACCGTGAGAACCCGGTCCCCGCAAACGCTGGAACCAACTAACCGAGCCTCCAGCAAACCCGGGGCGATTCAGTGTCTTTCGATACCGACGCACCGTATGTTGACGACGCCTGAAAACTGACCCCCTGACGACGGGTGAATTTTGACCCCCCCGTCTTGTTAGGAGGGTGATTTCAGTGGAGCAATGGGCAGAGATCCGCCGTTTGCATCGCAGTGAGGGTGTGCCGATCAGGGAGATCGCGCGCCGGTTGGGGGTGGCCCGCAACACCGTTCGTGCGGCGTTGGCTTCGGATACCGCGCCGAAGTACTCGCGGCCGGCGACGGGCTCGGCGGTCGACGCGTTCGAACCGCAGATCCGGGCGTTGCTGCGGGAGTATCCGACGATGCCGGCGACGGTGATCGCCGAGCGGGTTGGGTGGACGAGGTCGTTGACGGTCCTCAAAGACCGGGTCCGGGCTATTCGTCCAGAGTTTCGTGGGGTAGATCCAGCCGATCGGGTGATCTATCAGCCCGGCGGCTGTTCACAGTGGGATTTGTGGTTTCCGGACTACCGAATCCCTCTGAGCCACAATCAGTTCGCCATGCTACCGGTGTTGGTGATGACGTTGGCGTTCTCCCGGTACCGGTCGGCGGTGATGATCCCGTCTCGCCAGGGCGGAGACATCCTGACGGGAATGTGGCTGCTGCTGTCGCAACTGGGCGGGGTGACCCGCAAACTGGTGTGGGACCGCGAAGCCGCGATCGGCCCCAAGGGCACACCCACCGCGTTGGCGGCCGGCTTCGTGGGCACGTTGGGTACGCGGCTGGAGCTGGCGCCACCGCGAGACCCCGAGTACAAGGGCATGGTCGAACGCAACAACCGGTTCTTCGAGAGCTCGTTCCTGCCGGGCCGCCAGTTCAGCTCACCGGCCGATTTCACCGCCCAGTTCGATCGGTGGCTGGCCGATCATGCCAACACCCGAGTGGTGCGCGCGATCGGTGATCGACGCCCGTGTGACGTGTTCGCCGAGGACCTCGAGCAGATGACCGGCCTACCTCCGACCGCACCGCATATCGGCTTGAGTAGCCGGGTGCGACTCGGTCGCGACTACTACGTACGTGTAGCCGGCAATGACTATTCGGTGCACCCGTCGGTGATCGGTCGGTTCGTCGACATCACTGCCGACCTGCAGCAGGTGCGCATCCTCTGCGGCGAGGTCACCGTCGCCGACCACGCGCGCAGCTGGGCCAACCACGTCACCATCGCCGACCCTCAGCACGTGCGAGCAGCCAAAGAACTGCGCCGCGATTACCGCCGCCAAGACCTCGCCAACCGGGCCCGAAACGCCGCCCGCATCCGCGCCCACCCTGATGGCCACGAGGTGCCGATCCGGGCGTTACCGGACTACGACGAGCTGTTCGGGGTGAACTTTGCCACCCCGCCCCAAGCTCACCCGCCCACCACATCCACCAGCATTGAAAGGTGAAAGACTGTGTCCGACAATCAAACAGGTAAACAGATCGAGTTCGCGGCGCGGGCGTTGAAGATGCCAGCGATCCGCCGATGCTGGGCGGAATTGGCCGAGCGGGCCCGCACCGACAACTGGACCCACGAGCAGTACCTCGCAGCGATTCTTGACCGCCAGGTCAGCGAACGCGAAGCCAACGGCACCATGCTGCGGATCAGCGGCGCGCGCTTCCCTGCGGTCAAAACACTCGAGGACTTCAACTTCGACCACCTTCCAGGACTGCGTCGTGATGTGATCGCCCACCTGGCCACCAGCACCTGGATCGCCAAGAGCGACAACGTGATCCTTCTCGGACCACCCGGGGTGGGAAAAACCCACCTCGCGATCGCGCTCGGGATCAAAGCCGCACACAACGCCTACCCCGTGCTCTTCGACACCGCCACCGGATGGGCCACCCGCCTGACCGAGGCACACACCACCGGCCGCCTGGCCGCCGAACTCAAACGGCTCCGCCGCTACCGACTGATCATCATCGACGAGATCGGCTACCTCCCATTCGACTCCGACACCGCCAACCTGTTCTTCCAACTCATTGCCAGTCGCTACGAACAAGGCTCGATTCTGATCACCTCGAACATGCCATTCGGCCGTTGGGGCGAAGTCTTCGCCGACGACGTCGTCGCCGCCGCACTCATCGACCGCCTCGTCCATCACGCCGAGGTCATCGCTATCGACGGCGACTCCTACCGCACCAAAGCCCGACGAGAACTCGTCAACACCGACCAGTAACCACACCAAAGGGGGTCAAAATTCAACCGTCGATAAGGGGTCAGTTTTCAGCCGCCGTTGACACCGTAGACATCGGCGAAATGCGCTGAGATCTCGCCGGTTGTGAGGCCTTTGGCATACAGCGACAGCACTACCCGATCCACATCGGTGACGCGACGTTTGCTCTTACCGACAATTACCGGGTCGAAGGTGGCGTTGCGGTCGCGGGGCACCTCGATGGGCACCTGCCCGCACGCGTCGGTCAGGACCCGTTTCGTGCGCGTGCCGTTGCGTGAATTGCCGGTGTTGCGGCCGGCCACGTCATGTTTGTCATAGCCAAGATGTTCGGTCATCTCTTCATCGAGCGCGGCTTCGAGCACGCTCTTGGTCAGCGCTTTGAGCAGCCCGTCAGGACCGGTCAGAGCCACTCCCTGAGCGCGTGAGCTACGTACCAGATCGCTCACCAAAGCCTGCTCGGCCTTCGAGAGCTCACGCACCGCATCCGCGGTGGTGACATCGTGTTCCTGACCGGTCTGAACCGGCCCTGCCACCGGGGCATCCACGCCCCCGATTGTGTCGGTCATCGTCGTGATTCCTCCTGCCCCACGCCGGGGGCGATCAAAACCACTTACACCGAATCAGCGACAGTCCCCAACGCCGCGACGGGCCCTCCTGCGAGTTCTACCAGCGTCAACGACGCGAGGGGCGCTCGCACGTGGGTCGGGTGTGGTGCCGCGGCCGACCGTCGAGCGGGTGTCAGTCGATGAGGTGGGCGCGATGGCTGGATGACTGGCGGGGCCGGTCAGATCTCGGCACGTGCGTGCGTACTAGCGGGACGCTGGATGCGTGTCGGTTCGGGTACTCGGCCACCAGCTTGCTCTGCCGACAAGTGTGGCGATGGTCGGCACGACGATGGTGCGGACGATGAAGGTGTCGAGCAGCAGGCCGATGCCGATGATGAGTCCGACCTGGGTCATGATCGAGATGGATCCGGCCATGAGTCCGAACATGCTGGCAGCGAAGATGAGGCCGGCCGAGGTGATGACTGATCCGGTGTTGGTGACGGTTCTCAGGACGCCGATGCGGATGTTGTTTTGGGATTCTTCGCGTAGGCGAGAGATGAGAAGCATGTTGTAGTCGGCGCCGACCGCGACGAGGACTATGAAGGCCAGTAGTGGTACGGGCCAGGCGATGTCGGTTTTGAGGATGTGTTGAAAGATCAGGACGCCGATACCCAGTGCCGCGGTGTAGTTGAGTATGACGGTGCCCAGAAGGTATAGCGGCGCGATGAGTGCTCGGAGTAGGAGTATCAGGATCAGGCCGACGATGGTGAGGGTGGCCAACGCTAGGAGTCGGAAGTCTTCGGTGAGTAGACGTTGCAGATCGGCGTTGATGGCGGGGAACCCGGCTGTCGCGATGTTGGAGTCCTGCAGGGTTGTGTTCGGTCTGGCGGCGAGTGCGACATCGGTGATTGTGTCGGCCAGTTGCATGGCCTCGGTGCTGTAGGGGTCGAAGCTGGTTTGTATTGCGTAGCGCACGGTATGGCCGTCGGGCGAGACGAACTGGCGAGCGACGTCGACGAAACGGCGGTCTGCGTTGGCCTGAGGTGGGAGGTAGAAGCCGGTTGCTGAGTTTGTTCCGGCGGTCTCGCGGGCGGAGGTTTGTAGTTGTGTGGCTAGCGCGGCCATCCCGGCGAGTTGTTGAAGGTTGCTGTCGATCAGCGCGGATACACCGGCGGCGAGTTGGCGTGATCCCGCCGCGAGTTGACTGATACCTGTTTGCAGTTGGGTGAGCTTGCCGGGAAGGTCTTGGCTGCTGATGCTTCCCAGCGTGGAGCCCAGTGAGTTGACGGTGGAAGTGAGTTGGTCGGTGACTGTTGAGATCGGTGTATCCAGCTGCGCGAGTTGTGTTGACAGCGTGGCGATCTGGTCGAGGGTCCCGTTGCTCAGTAGGGCGTCGAGATTGCGGGTCTGCGCGCGCAGAGCTGCGCACTGCGGGACTTGGGTGCACCAGGGCGCATTATCGAGGATGGGCAGGATCGAGGTCACTGTTGCCAGGGCTGCAGATGTTTGGCGGGTGAGCGCGGCCAGCTGTGGGGCATTCTGAGAAGCGCGATCGAGCGCTGGTGCAGATGCGGCGAGTTGGCGTAGTAGTGGCTGGTACTGCTGAATTTGCTGCCCGGCTGTGCTTGCCTGATCGAGGATGCCGGCCAGGGGGGCCAAGTTGGTGCGTACCTGGGTGTCGAGCTGAGTAAGCCCGTCGGCGAGTTGGAATGCGCCTGTACGGAGCTGTTCGAGGTCACCGCGGCGGTTCTGGCCATCGTCGACCGCACCCGCCAGCCGGTTCCCGATCTGGCCGTTCTGCCAGGACAGCTCGGCTTGCTCGAGCTTGTCCCCGGTGGGACGGGTAACGCCGATGACTCGAGTCACTCCGGGGATCTGGGATACACGTGAGGCCATTTGCTCAAGATCGGCCAGCCCGCTGGCAGTACGGAGATCGATCGGTGCATCTACGACGAGGAACTCGGTGATAGTGACGTCTTGAGGGAAATGACGGTCGAGCAACGCGTAGCCTTCGTTGCTGTCGGTTGTCGCGGGTTGCCCCTCACGATCGTCGAAGGTGATCTGGATGCCCGTCGCGAAGACGCTAAGCACGATTAGCCCGACCAGGGTTAGTGCCAGCAGCGGCACAGGACGCCGCACGACGAGCACGGCGACGCGATTCCAGTACTTTCGGGTCAGATCTCGCCTGGGTGCGCCCCAGCCGAATCGTGCCGCCCACAGCAACACCGGTGGTAGCAGGGTGACCGTGGCGAGGAATCCGATGAGGATGGCGATCGCGCATGCCGGACCCAAGGTGGAGAACACGCTCAGCTGACCAAAGACCATCGCCAAAAAGGCCAGCGCCACCGTGGCAGCTGAAGCCAGGATGACCCGTCCGATAGTTGCTGTCGCGTCCACGAGCGCAACCTCGGTGGTGGCGTCCTGGCGTAGCCGTTCGTGATAGCGACTGATGAAGAAGACTGAGTAGTCGACCCCGGCTCCGAGCAGGATGACGGTCATGAACGCGACGGTGAACTGCGATACCGGCATACCGAGTTCGCCGAGTGCGGACAAGATGCCACGGCCCACGCCGAGGCTGACACCGATCACCAACAACGGCACCAGCGCGGTGAACAGCGATCGGTAAACGATCAACAGAATGATCGCGATAAGCGCCACCGTCGCCAGAGTGATCACGACTAAATCGCTTTCAGCACTGACGATCTGGTCACTGAAAGTGGCTGTCGGCCCGGTGACATGGACAGTGGTGCCCGTACCGTCAAACACGCGCTGCGCGGTTTGGCGCACGGTCTCCACAGCATGCGTGGCCGTTGGCCCTCCCAATGTTCCGGTGACCCCGACAGGCAGGTACCAGGCTTGCCCGTCCTCACTCAAGGCTTGGCCGGCCGTCGTCGGATCGGAAAGCAAATCCCGCACTGACTGCACATCGTCGAAATTTTCGCGCAGCTGCAGAACGAGCATGTCGTAGCGTTCCCGCGCCACGTCGGTGAACCCGTTCGGGTTCTCCATGGTCACGAAAACAGTGGTCTTGGCGCCCTTCTCACCGAACGCACCACCCATCTGATCGAGTGCTTGAAACGATGGAACCCCAGCAGGGATCGGATCAACAGACTGCTGCCGCACCACCGTCTCCAGCTGGGGAAACAGAATCGCCAAGACGATACCCACAGCCACCCACGCCCCGATGACGAGGAATCTGTGCGCCAAGGTGAACCGTGCCAACCGCCCCAATGTCGTGCTGTACTCGCTGCGTTCCGCCAACCGGCGCGCCGCCAAGCGCCCACCACTTGGACGTTGGACCACCATATGCAGCACCTCACCCTCGACCCAGCCCGTCTACGAAACCGACGGTATCGTTACGGTACTAGCAGTACCGTAGATGGGGAAGGAGGTCAGGAGGTTTGGTGTCGCCGGTGGGCCATGAGGAAATCGTCGACAAGCTGTTCGAGATCGCCAACGGTCATCGACCGAATGCCCGTGAGCTTGGCAAAGATCAGCGGGCCCGCGAGCTGGGTGACAGCCATGGTCAAATCGAAGTTGTCGAGCTCAGCCGTGGCCACGTCACTCGTCAAAACTCGATCGAATGGTTCTCGATACTGCTCGACGACTCGACGACGCAGTGGCGCGAGCGCGTTCTGATCCCCGTCGGATTGCCCGGATTGCCGGGGCTGCTCGGGAAGCATTGCCAACCATGCCAGCGTCGTCAACTGCAGCGGTGCATGCTCAATAAGCTCAGCCTGCCGCTGCATCAGCTTCAGCAGGTCATCACGGATCGACGTCGTCGTCTCGGGGGTCTCGGCCTGAGGCAACAATCGCTCGAAGGCAGCCGCCACCAGATCTGTGGAGCTCTCGAAGTGACGATACAAGGTGGTGCGAGCAACACGAGACAGTCGAGTGACCGCCTCCACGGTAACGGCTTCGACCCCGCCACTGTTCAGCAAGGTCACCGCAGCATCCAACAAACGCTGACGCGACCGAACCCGCCTCGGGTCAACATCGTCGAAATCGATGGTTTCCACCCTGGCCACTCCCTACGAAACCAAATCAAGAACCTCTGACTGCACACCAATACCGTCGGTAACAGAACGAAACTGCCAGTGGCGGTACCGATGGAAGGCTCGAGGGGGGCCTTATGAGTGCCGCCACGACTGTGGCACTGTCGTCAACAGTACCGTCTGTAGCGCTCCGCTACTAAGATGAGCGGCGACCAAGGATGATCCCCCATGACAGCCAGCAGTCAGGATTGTGAAATGCGCTCCGTTTGTGTGAGCAGTTCTGCCGCGTGCGTGACACAGGGCGGACCACCCGTACGAAGGGGATCAGACGGCGTCGAGGCGAGTGGCGAATCCAGGGTCGCCTAAGGGCCTGTCCCTATGGAATCGAACGCCTACTGTGGCTGCAGCGCCGTCTATGATCCCCCACGAGGTCTGGCACAGGTGCGCGGCAAACATGTCCCTGCTCATTCCATTCTGCCGACCGTGATCGATCCACCACTGGGTCGCTGATAGGCCAGCCCCCAGAATGGAGGCTACTGCTACGGCGACGGGGGACTCCTCGGCATCGACCTCTCGGAGGCCACGAGCGAACTCGTCGGAAATAATCTCCATTGCCGATCTCAGCTGATCTGCGGCCCCACCCTCGCCGGACTCAGAGTACTGGAACATGTGGTTCGTCATGAGGAAACGGACGACCGCTGGATGTTCATCAACCAAGGATACGTATGCGGACACCGCTGAACGGAAAAGTTCGTCGACGGTGCTGTCTGCCTGTCCGGAGAGCAGAGTTGACTGCGCTGACTCCCACATCATAGAACCCAGACGGGCTGCCACGGCGGAGTAGAGCCCAGCCCTGTCACCGAAATGGCGGTAGAGCTTAGGCTTCGACGCACCAGCCTCTTCCGCAAAATCGTCCATGCTCACGGCATCGCCGAACTTTTCGATCGCGCGTATCGCTGCATCGACGAGTTCAGCTTTGACGACGGCGCGGTGGTCGTCCCAGCGCGTGCTTCGAGCGTCGCGCACACGTCGCTGCACTTTCACCGGGGCCGCGGAGATGCGACGGACTACAGACATGACCTCCTACGTTATCAGGATGGCTGACTTGTCGCGCCAGTGACGCACTAGCCAGTGAACATGGGTTGGGTCGACGAGACCCGCGTCAGGCGGATTTGTCTAATCTGGCCACGGCTGAATTGAAGTCTTCGACGGCCTCTAGGTTGGACATGTGACCGACTTTGTCAAGAAGAGTGAATTCAAATAGAACGCCCTTCCGACCCAGGCGCGCTGCGAGATCCACTGAATGGGTCGCTGGGGTCAGTCTGTCGGCATCACCTACGATGACCGTCGCCGGCACCTCCAGCGAGTCAACCCCCTTACTGACGTCGATTGTCGCCAACACTGAACCCCACATCCCGCGCACCTGTGGTGGGCATCGCAACACGATGTCGGCGCACTCGTCGACTACCTCGGCAGTCGCGCCCGGGCCCAGGGTTCCGTAACGAATCAGGCGGCGAGACAAACGCGTCCCCTGCATCTCGGGTCCGGCGACTGCAAGACTGGCCGCGAAGGCCCGCTCAAGTCTCGGTCGTAGCTGTCGGGGAACCTTGAGCAATGTAGACCGATCCACCAACTGTGATGGCCCGGTGCTTGCCAGTACTACTCCGCGGGCCAGCTCCGAAACCGAGGCGGGGTACTCAGCCGCCCAACTCATGATGGACATGCCTCCCATGCTGTGTCCGACCACGACAGCCTTGTCGGCGGGAGTCGCCACTGCCCGGACTACGGCCTCCATATCATCGGCCAAGAGCTTCGCCGAGAACGGTACCCGGCCCCGGTCGCTCAACCCGTGTCCGCGTTGGTCGTAGACCACCACCCGATGCGTCGCCGCGAACTGCTCGACCTGCGGACGCCAGAAACGTCCCTGACAAGCCCAGCCGTGACTAAAGACTAGGAGCGGAGCATCCCGGCCCGGACCGAATTCCTGAGCGAACAACTTGGTCCCGTCGGAGGAAAGGACCTCGAGGTCACGCGATCCTCGCGACGCACTCGCAAACTCAGAGGTCATCGAAGCTCACCGTGACAGAATCCGTCAGCGGAAGTGCCTGGCATGCGAGCCGTTCACCGTCGGCAACATCACCCTCAACGAGGATGTGGTTCTGGGCCATTTCTACATCACCCTCGACCAGCTTGCATACACACGCGCTGCAGGCTCCTTCTCGGCAGGAGTACGGGGCATTGTGGCCTTGGGCCAGTAGCACGTCGAGCAACGGCGTGTTGCGCGGCCACTCAGTCGTGATGGACTGCCCATTCAGATAGACCGTAGCGGTCGCCACACCGTCGTCGTCACCAAGCTGACGCATCGTGGCTGTATCGAACGGATCCCCGGTCAGTGACTGGAAGACTTCTCGATGTACCGAGGAGTGCTCGACACCGCAGGCCTCCGCCGACTTCTGCACCAGATCCATGAACGGCGCCGGACCACAGGTGAAGATCTGTGCACCGCGGTGCTCACGTATGGCGGACTCGACATTCTGAGGCGTCGGAATACCCATAGCCGACTCCAACCAATGGAAGACGGTGAAACGCTCAGGAAACTCGGAGACGATCTGCGTCAGTTGCCCCCCGTACATGATCGACTCGGCATCGCGGTTCGCGTAGAATAGTGTGACCTCGCCCCCGCCGCACACAAGTGCCGACTTAATCAGCGAAAAGACCGGAGTGATCCCACTTCCTCCTGCGAAGAATAGAAAATCAACGTCGAGATTCTTCGCCGTGAAATGCCCTGACGGCGGGAGGACGGTCAATTCCATTCCCGTAATCGCGTTATCGCACAGCCAGTTCGATGCGTAACCGTTCTCGGTCCGCTTGATGCCGATCTCGAGACGGAAGTCGTCGACGTGAGGCGAGCTGCTCAATGAGTAGCACCGTGCGACATGACCGGTCCGATCAGATGGGATCTTGACGGTGATGAATTGCCCTGGGGTATGCTTGAATTCCTCGACCATGGCGTCGGGGATTTCGAACGAAATGGTAACGGAGTCTTTCGTTTCCTGGATCACTTCCGAGACGGTTAAGGTGCGTGAGCGGGCCGCCGCGGCAGCCGGACGTGAATCGGGTTCGACGGTCACTTGAGGATCCCCTGTCTACGTGCGACCGCGTAACCCGCTCGTGTCAGTGGCGCCGCGATGTCCTGGTAGCGGGGACCGATCACCCGTGCCACGAAGTCGAAACCGCGGGCGTCCGCACCGATCAGCACTCGCGCTCTCTTCTTGTCCATACCTTTGAGGATTGTCGCCGCTGCTTTATCCGGGGTGCTTCGTGCGATCCTGTCGAACAGCGAGGCGACAGTCGCGGTGTCTGCCCCCATGGCGGAAACGCCTCGGGCATTGTTGACGATGTTGGTTTTTACACCCCCCGGGTGCACACATGTCACTGTGACCGGGTATCGACTGATTTTCATCTCCTGTCGGAGCGCCTCGGTGAAGCCTCTGACGCCGAATTTCGCGGCATTATAGGCGCTTTGGCTGGGGATTCCGATCAAGCCGAAGACGCTCGACGTGTTAATGAGATGTCCGTCCCCGGACGCGATCAGGTGAGGCAGAAACGCCTTCGACCCGTTAACGACTCCGCCAAAGTTGATGCCCATGAGCCAGTCGAAGTCTTCCCAGCTCATGTCGACCACGTCGACGCCCAAGGCCACGCCGGCGTTGTTGAACACCATGTCGACGTGGCCCGACTCTGACCGCACTCCGTCGGCATAGTCCTGAAAAGCAGCGCGGTCCGCAACGTCTAGTACGGCGGCGGTTACCGTTGCCCCATGCGTGGTGCGGCAAAGTTCTGCAGTCTCCTTCAAGTGCATCTCATCAATGTCGGACAGTGCCAGTGCGGCACCTCGCTCCGCCAACTGGAGTGCCAGAGACCGACCGATCCCTGACGCGGCACCGGTGATCACTGCCACCTTGCCGGTATAGTCATGCCGATTAGAACTGCTCACCGTCGTCCCACCATCTCTTCGAATCGTGTCTCTCCGTGCGTTCGGGCTCAGGCGATGTCGTACTCGGCGGGCTCGAAATCTTTCGTGGCGCGCCAGTACTGCCATGTGAAGCCCGGCCACACGGTCCGGTTGACGCCCTGCGAGTCGAGATACCAACTCGTGCAGCCGCCGTTGGTCCACACTCCCTTGGCCAGCTTCCGCTGGATGTCGGTGTTGAACTGTTCTTGCACGGACGGGCGTACGTCAACCTTCTCAGCGCCTCGGCTTTCTACTGTGTCGATGGCCTTCATGATGTATTTGATCTGTTGCTCGATCATGAACACCACTGAGTTGTGGCCGAGGCCCGTGTTGGGTCCGAGGAGGAAAAACAGGTTGGGAAAACCCTCGGTCGTGATGCCCAGGTGCGTGTTAATCCCCGTCTGATGCCAGTGGGACGGGAGATCCTCGCCAGTGGCACCTTTCAGGGCGAGCTGATCGAAACCATCAGTCACGTGAAAACCGGTCGCATAAATTATAACGTCCACGAGATGCTCGACACCGTCTGAAGAAATGATGGAATCAGCGGTCACCTTCTCAATCCGATCGCTGATGACAGTGGTGTTAGGTGCCGCAAGCGCCGGGTAATAGTCGTTTGACCCCAGAATCCGCTTACAGCCGATACGATACGACGGGGTCAGTTTCTTGCGCAATGCCGGATCAGAGATGGAGCGTTCAATGTTCCACCGAGCGACCTTTTCAATTGGCCGCATGAGGTTAGAGTGACCGTTGAGGCCGAAGGCCAGGCTCTCCGCACCCCAGTACACCGACCACCTGGCGATACGACGTGCAATCGGGAGTTTACTCAGAAGAGTCCGCAGGGCCGGCGGAACGGAGAAATTCTTGCGGGGTAGGACCCAGGCAGGGGTTCGCTGGAAGACCTTGAGGGACATGGCCTCCTTCTGCACGAAAGGTACAAACTGGATAGCGCTGGCACCAGTGCCGATCACGGCGACACGCTTGCCCTCCAGATCCACCGAATGATCCCACTGTGCGGAGTGAAACGCTTCGCCTTTAAAGTCCTCAATCCCCGAAATTTCGGGAAAATTGGGGATATGCAGCGCACCGACTCCTGACACCACGAACTGAGCAATGTACTCACGTCCGGACTCAGTACGCAGGTGCCACCGCGACTCCGACTCGCTCCAGTATCCAGAAACCAACTTCTGACCGAAATGAATCTTTTGTGTCACGCCACGCTTATCCGCGACATCCTGTAGATACCGCTCAATTTCTGGCTGTGACGACCACACCTTCGACCAGCTACCTCGACTCTCGAATGAGTACGAGTACATCAGCGACGGAACGTCACATGCACAGCCCGGATAGGTATTGTCGCGCCAGGTCCCACCGACGGAGCTTGCCTTCTCCAGAATCAGAAAATCGCTATACCCGCGACGTCTAAGCTGCGCGGCCATCCCGAGACCAGAGAACCCGCTTCCAATAATCAGAATCTTGGTCGAAATCGGGTCGTTGGTTGAATCCGTCTTGGCGGTTGCGCGCGAGGCGCGCCGGGTAGTCGATGATGCCATGTTTATGCTTTCTCCCTCGTAGGTTGGATCGCACAACACATCACCTGCGCACAGTGGCGGCAGGTGATCTGTTGAGGCGGAAGTGATCGCGAAGCCATCGAGAATGCTCCGCACAGGTCTAACTGATGTCGATCACGACGGCTCGGCCGCGTGAACGGAGATCAGCGAAGATCGTCGGGAAGGCTCCGCGTCGCACGCCACATGGCCATTGTGAACTTGCCTTCCAACATTCCCGCCTCATGGAAGAACCGAATCATGGGCTCCGACATAAATTGCAGGTTGGTCCGATAGTTTGGGCTGGTCTGCTGCGCCCACACGCCACGCCAGCGACTAATTCCCACTGCGGGGTACACTTTCGGATTAATGAGCAGCGGGTACGCCAGGTTCGCGATGACGGCAAGCACCCCTCGGTGCCAAGCGCGCGTCGCCTTACGACGACGCTGCATGCCTTCGATCATCTCCAGTCGCGCAAAGGTAATGTGACGGGCTTCCTCAAGGACGTGGATCTTCATGAGCTGGCGAAGCTGAGGCTGCATACTGGGGTCGTTCATCGCCTCGCGCTGGGCGCGGTCCAGGATTTCCTCGATCAACAGCGTAGCTCCAGACACCGACGGCCCGAGAGGGACGAAATGCAGGATCTTCGCGAAGCTCAAGAAGCCCTTAGGAAGCTTGTAGGGGGGCACGCCCGTCTTGTTGATGAGGCGCGCGAACATAGTGGAATGGCGGGACTCATCGCCGATCTCTGTCAACGCGTATAGAGACTTCTGATCGGTTAAAGCCCCCTTCGCCGACATGCGCAGAAGCGCTGAACTCAACAGATTCTCTGCGTAGATGCCGAAACTGAGGATGCTCACGATCTCATGGCGCCCCAACTCGCGACGCTGCTCCTCAGTCATCTTGTCCCACAGCCTGGTGCCGTATAGCGACACTCGATGCTCTGGCAGAAAGCACTTGCCTTCCTCCCAGGGCGACTCCCAGTCGATGTCGATCTCCGCGTCGTAGAACTTCTCCGCGGAAGACCGCAGCAATCGACCCGCAGATCGTTCCATGTCGACGGGCTTACGCCCGTTCACCCGAGCCATGCCCTCCTTCGAAAAGTCGGGGTTCATCTGGACATCCTGCACGGTCATGTCTTCTCCTCGGTCGTTCAAGGCTGGGAGTCGGGGCCTGGCGCCCAGTACCCATTACTCATAGTATCTGGTACTGCTAGTATCCACGAACTGCGATATTTGTCAACGCTCAGTGCGAAGAAGGTAGGACTGCATGTCTGACGACCATGACCTCGACTACTCCGGCGAAGGAACCCTGGTGTGCCGCGGGGCGGAGATCCATGTCGAAGCGAAGATCAAAGGCTATTTCCAGCCGCTGAACGGCCTGTACACCTGGTATGGCCGGATTCAGAAGAATGATGAGCTCGACGGGCTCCTGAAAGGCGCCCGCGCGATCGCTGTATTTACGACCCCCGAGGGCCGAGCGGAGTGTGTCGTCGGGGATCCCGACTTCTGGGGCCGATACCGCATCTCAGGCAAGAGCACTCCGCCATACCACCTGCCCACCACTCTCGAGGAAGTCGAGAACATGGTCGAGCACCACCACAAGTGACAACCATCCACCGCCGCACGGACATTCGCGAAACGGGTCCGCACGATTGGGTCGCCCACTTCAGGTCGAGAGGATATTGCACATGGTGAGTTCGTCTCCCATTCGAACCCGCCCGTCGAGAGGGGGCGAGAAACTCGGCGAGTACAGTCCGACCCTTGAGCGGGTTGCATGGTTTACCCTCCGCCGCAAGGGAATTGTGACGCTGGTCTGGCTCGGCGCCGCCATCGGCTTAGGCCTTCTCTTTCCTCAACTGGAGTCAGTGATACGGGAACAATCTGTGGATCCGATCCCGGCCGGAGTCCCGTCTTTTCAGACCTTGGACCGTATGGGTGCATCTTTCGACGAGCGCGGCGCCAAGACCACAGTATTCGTTGTGATGGAGAACAGTGCAGGCCTGTCCGACAACACCCGCGATCGATATCACGTGCTTGTCGACACCCTGCGGGCGGACGACAGGCACGTCATCGCTGTCCGGGACCTGCTGAGCGATCCCCTCACCGCAAGTCAGGCTCTCAGCAAAGACAAGCAAGCCTGGTATCTGCCCGTGGGAGTGGCCGGCACACTCGGGGGACCCGATACCGCGGAGGCGGTCGCAGCGGTGCGTGAGATCGCTGAGAGTATCTTTCGTGACAGTGGGACGACAGTCCGTGTGACAGGCCCGCCCGCGACCTTTAGCGACCAACTCGCCGTGGGCGAGTCGGATCTGGTCCTGATCACTGTTGCCACCGTGCTGCTGATCGCCGTGATCCTCCTGATCGTCTATCGTTCGGTCTTCACCGCGCTGATGCCGCTGCTTGTCGTGGGCATGAGCTTGGCTGTGGGTCGCGGAGTTCTATCTGGACTGGGCGAGCTGGGCATGCCGGTATCCCAGTTCACGTCAATGTTCATGACCGTCATCATCTTTGGTGCCGGAGTTGACTATTCGGTGTTCCTCATCAGCCGCTATCATGAAGGTATTCGAGCGGGTTACTCTCCTGATGTCGCTATCGCCCACGCGAATGCAACTATCGGCCGCGTGGTTCTAGCGTCGGCGGGCACTGTGGCCCTAGCGTTCCTGGCTATGGCCTTCGCCAAGCTCAGTGTGTTTAACACTTTGGGTCCGGCCTGCGCAATCGCCATAGCTTTCGCATTCTTGGCGACGGTGACATTGCTGCCCCTCGTACTCTCTTTCGCTGCCAAGAAAGGCGCCGGCCTTCCCCGCCGTGACCTGACGCGGGATTACTGGAGAAGAGTCGGAGTCATGGTTATCCGGCGGCCGGTCCCTCTGCTCGCGATCAGTGTGGTCGTGTTGATCGGCCTCGCCATGGTCGCCGCAACAATTCAGATCACCTACGACGATCGCGAGGGGCAGCCACCTGACACAGGGAGCAACGAAGGATACGCGCTTCTCAACCGCCACTTCCCGAAAGACATCATCATCTCAGAATTCTTGGTGGTGGAGTCCGAGAACGACATGCGCACGGCTCAAGGCCTTGCCGACCTCGACCAGCTAGCCTCCCGCGTCGCGCAGATTCCCGGCGTGACCAGGGTCATTGGCGTGACGCGGCCGACCGGTGAGAAGCTAGAGCAGGCGCAATTATCTTGGCAGAATGATCAGATCGGTACCAAGATCACCGAGGAGACCGGTGATGGACAGGCCCGCAAGGGTGATCTGGCCGTCCTGAAGACGGGGTCAGAGCAGCTCGCCGGAGGCCTGGCACTGTTAGAAGACCAGATATCCTCCAACCTCGCTCCGCTGTCGGGGTTGCTCGACGAGGTGTCGTCATTTGGCCCGCAGCTCGACGAGTATCGGCCGCTTGTGAACCAACTGGCGAACGCTGCCCCAAGGCTTAGACAGTTTTCCAAGCAAGCGCCCGAGCTGTCTCAACTCGCACGTCGGGCCCAGTCTGCGGCAGATGCGGTCGCGCCGGCGTTGTCCGCGTTAGACAATCCGTGGTGCCAGCAGATCGCGCAGTGCTCGGCACTGCGCGCGCAAATGGCCGACATCCGGGCACTCGCGGATGATCAGTCGCTTGGGAGGGTGGCTGACTTTGCCGCGCAGCTCGGCCGCGTGAGTGCGCCAGGCTCGACCAACATTGCACAGCTGCAGCGTTCTCTTCAAACGCTGGATTCTGCACTACAAGCCATCGGCGGACAGGACCTCGGGAACAGGCTCTCGCAACTCGAATCCGGCGTCGGCGCACTTGCCGACGGCGCGCGTCAGTTGTCGAACGGAGTCGGTGCTCTGGTGGACAGCAACCTTCAGCTACTCAGTGGACTGGCACAGGTCGCCGCACAGCTTCGGGCTCCCGCACGGGAGGTCGGCGATTCTGACTCGGCAACCGGCTTCTATCTCCCCGCGGATGCGTTCAAGGACCAGCAGTTCAGTCAGGTCGCTCGACAGTTCATCTCGTCCGACGGGAAAACCGTGCGCTATGCGGTACAGACCGCCTACGACCCATACTCTGCCGATGCAATGACGCTGGCGAACGAGCTGTCCAGCGTCGCCGAGAACGCGATGCCGAACACCACTCTGGAGGGCGGACGTGCTTCTGTTGCGGGCTTTCCTGCGATCAATGCCGACGTCCAGCGACTGTTGTCGTACGATTTCAAACTGCTCGGCATAGCCACCCTTCTCATCGTGGGTCTGATCCTGATGCTGCTGTTGCGGGCCGTCGTTGCACCTGTCTATCTCCTTGCAACCGTCGTCTTGAACTACATGGCGGCTCTCGGTATTGGTGTGCTCGTACTTCAACACATCCTCGGTGCCGGGATCGCCTGGCCCGTGCCACTGGTGTCGTTCATTGTCTTGGTGGCGGTGGGCGCCGACTACAACATGCTGCTGGTGTCACGGCTGAGAGAGGAAACGAGGTGGAGCGTGCGGGTCGGCGTAATGCGTACCGTCGCTTACACCGGGTCGGTCATCACCTCGGCTGGGTTGATATTCGCGGCCAGCATGTTTGGGCTGATGGTCGGGTCCATCGATGTGATGGTGCAAATCGGGTTCATCATCGGTGTCGGTTTGCTGCTCGACACGTTCCTGGTGCGGACCTTAGTAGTCCCGGCGCTAGCGGTGCTGCTGGGCACTGCGAGCTGGTGGCCGGGTGACATCGACCGTTTCCGGCTCGCCCCTTGACCATCGCAAAAGTCACGCGGACGGACCCATGGGGATCTGACAAGCGTCGGTCGCTGAATATCCCGACCATTCCGTCAACAGGTAGGAGGGGCATAAGCATGACGCAGCACCGTCGCCCGTGATAGATGAGTTGCGTCCTAATTCAAACGCTAGCTGCACTGACCTTGGTACGCGGCTGGCTGGTGGTTGAACCGCCCCGGGTCTGTCGGAGGCTCTCGAACCTGTGAAGGATGGAGAGCATGGCAGCACCACGCAAGTACAGTGAGGAACTCAAGGACCGGGCCACCCGGATGGCATG
>NZ_SCOC01000059.1:0-16897 GCF_005502615.1 Gordonia sp. ALPHA1B1
GCGCCCACCTCCCCCACCACCCCGAGTTCCTTTGGCGCGCACCCGAACCCAAGTCCTCCTACGATGTCGTCATCGTGGGAGGCGGCGGCCACGGTCTCGCCACGGCCCACTACCTCGCCCGCGTCCACGGCATCACCGATGTCGCCGTCCTGGAACGAGGTTGGCTGGCCGGCGGCAACATGGCGCGCAACACCACCCTGATCCGATCCAACTATCTCTGGGACGAGAGCGCCGGGATCTACGAGCACTCGCTGAAGCTGTGGGAGGGTCTCGAGGACGAGCTCGGATACCCCATCCTCTTCAGTCAGCGCGGCGTACTCAACCTCGCCCACACCGAACAGGATGTGCGCGACAGCATCCGGCGGGTGGAGGCCAATCGGCTGAACGGCATCGATGCCGAATGGCTGGATCCCAAGCAGGTCGCGGAGGTGTGCCCGATCGTCAACACCTCCTCCGACATCCGTTATCCGGTGCTGGGCGCGACCTTTCAACCCCGTGGCGGCATCGCCAAACACGACTACGTCGCCTGGGGTTTCGCTCGCAGCGCCAGCGATGCGGGCGTCGACATCATCCAGAACTGCGAGGTCACCGGGTTCGTCACCGACGGCGACCGGGTGGTCGGCGTCGAGACCACCCGCGGCCGCATCGCTGCGGGCACCGTCGCGCTGTGCGCCGCCGGACACACCTCGACGCTCACCGACCAGCTCGGTTTCCGGGTTCCGATCCAGAGTCATCCGCTGCAGGCCCTGGTGTCCGAACTCCTCGAGCCCATCCACCCGACCGTGGTGATGTCGAACGCGGTGCATGTCTACGTGTCCCAGGCCCACAAGGGTGAGCTGGTGATGGGCGCCGGGGTCGACTCCTACAACGGATACGGGCAGCGCGGCGCCTTCCACATCATCGAGCGTCAGATGGCTGCCGCGGTGGAGCTGTTCCCGGTGTTCGGGCGGGCCCGCCTCCTGCGGACATGGGGCGGGATCGTCGACGTCACCCCCGACGCCTCACCCATCGTCGGTGCCACCCCGTACGAGAACCTCTACCTCAACTGTGGTTGGGGCACCGGCGGATTCAAGGCGACCCCGGGCGTCGGTTGGGCGCTGGCGCACACGATCGCCACCGGCAGCCCGCACGCCGTCAACGCACCGTTCACCCTCGACCGGTTCGTCACCGGCCGCCTCATCGACGAGCACGGCGCGGCCGCCGTCGCCCACTGAACCAGCCACCGCCGAGGACACCACGATGCAGATGATCCGCTGCCCGCACTGCGGGCCCCGTGAGGAAACCGAGTTCCACTACGGTGCCGCGGCCGGTGTCGCCTATCCCGAGCGACCCGCCGACCTCGACGACACCGCGTGGGCACACTACTTGTTCTTCCGGCCCAATCCCAAGGGGGCGATGACCGAACGGTGGTGCCACACCACCGGGTGCCGCCAGTGGTTCACCGTCGAGCGCGACACACGCACGCACGCCTTCACCGGCGAGACGGTGCCCTCGCGGTCGCCCGCCACCGCATCCCCCACCGAACCCGCATCCGGAGCAGCCCGATGAGCACCACCGACCCGAAATCCACTCCCGCTCAGCCGTTCCGGACCGGAGCCGGTGGACGCATCGACCGGAGCACGCCGATCGACTTCGTGTTCGACGGGGTCACCTACCGCGGCTACGCGGGCGACACCCTCGCGTCGGCCCTGCTCGCCAACGGGGTGCGGGTGGTCACCACCAGCGTCAACCTCGGGCGCCCGCGCGGCGTCACCGGAGCCTGGGCCGAGGACGCCACCGCGCAGGTCGGCATCGACGCCCCGTTCGTGGAACCGATGGTGCCGGCCACCACCGTCGCCCTGTGTCCCGGCCTCGTCGCCCACGGGGTACCGGGCTGGGGAAAGCTGAGCAGCACCGTCGACGACGCCCGATACGACTCGCTGCACCACCATCCGGACGTGCTCGTCGTCGGTGCGGGCGCCGCGGGCCTGATGGCGGCCCTCAATTGCGCCCGTGGCGGAGCCCACGTTCTCCTGGTCGACGAGCGCAGCGAACCCGGTGGCCGTACTCCCGGCGTCGGCTGGGTGGCCGAAGCCGTCGCCGAACTCGATTCGCACCCGCACGTCAGGCGCCTGACCCGTACGACTGCGTTCGGTGCCTACGACGACGGTTTCGTCCTGGCCGTCCAGCACCGCACCGACCACCTCGGCAGCGACGCCCCCGCACACCTCTCCCGGCAACGGGTGCACCGTATCCGGGCTCGTCGTCTCGTTCTCGCCACCGGCGCCCACGAGCGACCGATCGTCTTCGCCGGCAACGACGTGCCCGGGGTCATGCTGGCCGGCGCCGGCGGTGACTACCTCAGCCGCTACGGCGTCCGGGTCGGCCGGACGGCCGTGGTCTTCACCGCATGCGATTCCGCCTACACCGCGGCCTTCGCGCTCGTCGATGCCGGGGTCTCGGTTCCCGCCGTCGTCGACGTCCGCCCGGCCGTCAGCGCGGACCTGGGCGAGAAGGCCCGCCGGCGCGGCATCCCGATCCTCGCGGGTACGACCGTGATCCGAGCGCACGGCACCGATGCGGTCACCGGGATCGACCTCAGCGACGGCTCGTCCCTGGTCTGCGACACCGTCCTGGTCAGTGGCGGTTGGAATCCGGCGGTACACCTCTGGAGTCAACTGCGCGGAACCATCGCCTTCGACGACCGAGCCGCGACCTTCCTGCCCACGGGAACCGTGTCAGAGACCGAGATCGTCGGTGCCGCAGCGGGTTCGACCACACTGGGTGACTGCCTGGCCGACGGTCGACGCGGTGCGGTGGCGACCCTCGCCGGACTCGGTATGGCGCCACCGGAGTTGCGCGCCATCCCGCGCGTCACCGAGCGGATTCCGGCCGCGCCGGCCGTCTGCTGGTACGTGCCCGGCAGTCCCGACGACGACACCCGCTCGTTCGTCGACCTCCAGCGCGACGCGACCGTCGCCGACATCGCCCGGGCGCTGGGTGCCGGGATGCGATCGGTGGAACACGTCAAGCGCTACACCACCATCGGCACCGGGCACGACCAGGGCAAGACCTCGGGCATCGTCACCTCCGGCATCGTCGCGGAGATGCTCGGCATCGCCGTGAACGACGCCGGCACCACCACCTTCCGTCCTCCCTACACCCCGGTGACCTTCGCCGCGCTCGCCGGACGTGATCGCGGCCAACGGTACGACCCGGTGCGGCGGACCCCGATCCACGACTGGCACGTCGAGCGCGGCGCCGTCTTCGAAGACGTCGGCCAGTGGAAACGGCCGCGGTACTACCCTCGTGGCGGCGACGACATGCACGACGCGGTCCTCCGCGAATGTGCCTCCGTACGAACGGGAGTGGGCATCCTCGACGGCTCGACCCTCGGCGTGATCGATGTCGCCGGGCCCGACGCCCCGGCCTTCCTCGACCTGCTCTACACCAACATGATGAGCACCCTCGCAGTCGGCAAGGTCCGCTACGGCGTCATGTGCGGCGCGGACGGCATGGTGTTCGACGACGGCACCGTGATGCGGATCGCCGACGACCGCTACACCGTGTACACCACGACCGGCAACGCCGCGGCCGTCCTCGACTGGATGGAGGAATGGCATCAGACCGAGTGGCCGGACCTCCGGGTGTGGATGACCTCGCTGACCGACCAGGTGGCCACGTTCCCGGTGGTCGGCCCACGCTCGCGCGACGTGGTGGGCACCGTGTTCCCCGATCTGGACGTCTCGAACGATGCGTTCGGGTTCATGACGTGGCGGGACACCACCTTTCGCGGCGTGCCCGTGCGGATCGGGCGGATCAGCTTCTCCGGGGAACTCGCCTACGAGGTGAACGTCGGGGCCGGTTATGCCCAAGCGGTGTGGCAGGCACTCATCGACGCCGGTGAACCGCACGCCATCACCCCCTACGGGACCGAGACGATGCACGTCCTGCGCGCCGAGAAGGGCTATCCCATCATCGGCCAGGACACCGACGGCACCGTCACGCCCCACGACCTCGGGATGAGCTGGGCGGTCTCGAAGAAGAAGCCGGACTTCATCGGCAAGCGATCATTCGCGCGTGAATCCGCGACGGCGCCCGACCGCAAGCACCTCGTCGGACTGCTGCCGGTCGACGGCAGCACCCGGCTCCCCGAGGGTTCGCAGATCATCTCCCACCGCGTCGACCGCACCCTGCCACCGCCGCCGGTGCCGATGCTCGGGCACGTGACGTCGAGTTACCGCAGCGCCGAGCTGGACCGCCCGTTCGCCCTTGCGCTGGTGAAGGGCGGTCGCGACCTCATCGGCAGCCGGCTCGATGTCCCCATCGGCGACACGCTGTGCGAAGTCGAGATCACCACAACCGTTTTCGTCGACGCGGAAGGAGCCCGACGCGATGGCTGACACCACCGTGCATTCTCTGCCGGACAACGGCGCCCTCGAACCGGTTTCGCCGTTGCAGCACTGGTCGGCGAGGTTCGCCGAACTGGCCCCGGCCGTACTGCTGCGCCCGACCCCGGTGGCACAGACGGTGATCCGACCGACCGAACCCGCCGCGGCGGAGCAGCTCGACCTGCCCGGCGCCTGCCGGATGACGCGCGACGGGGACACCACGGTCGTCTGGCTGGGTCCCGACGAGTATCTCGCCTACGCGGCCGGCATCGCACCGCACGAGTTCGCCGCGGCGATGGCCGACCGTGCGCAGGGCGGCGCGTATGTCGCCGATGCCTCCGGCCAGCGCACCCGCCTCGTCGTCGGCGGCCCGCACGCCGAGACGATCCTCGCCCACGGTTGCGCGATCGATCTGTCGCCGAGGAGCTTCGGGCCCGACGACGTGGCCCAGACACTGCTGGCCCAGGCCGCGGTGATCGTGCATCGCGCTCCCGACGGATTCGCCCTCCTCGTCCGCAACTCCTACGCCGACTACCTCGCCGCGTGGCTCGTCGACGCCGCCACCGAGTACGCCATCGTGCCCGCTCCTTCCCCGCTGCCGTAGAGGAACCCCATGTCTCATCGATTCACCCTCACCCTGCGATGCCCGTCGCGCAGCGGCGTCACGCACGCGATCAGCTCGTTCCTCTACAGCCACGGTTGCGAGGTGCTCGACCATCAGCAGTACGACGACCCGATGACCCACACCCTCTTCGTACGTACCGAATTCGCGTCCGCCCACGAGTCCGGCTCACAGCAGCTGTCGGCGGCTTTCGATCATCTCGCCACCGGTCTGGGCGCCGAATACTCGATCAACGACCAGACACCGCAGCGGATCCTGGTGATGGTCTCTCGACTGGGGCACTGCCTCAACGACCTGATCTTCCGCTGGCGTTCGGGCACCCTCGGCGGTGAGCTGGTCGCCGTCGCCTCCAACCACACCGATCTGGCCCCGATGACCGAATCGGCCGGCCTTCCGTTTCACCATCTACCGGTCTCCCCGGAGACCAAGCCGGCGGCCGAGAACGCGATGCTCGACCTGGTGTCGTCCTACGACGTCGATCTGGTCGTCCTCGCCCGGTACATGCAGATCATCTCCGACGAGACCTGTTCGGCACTGCGCGGCCGGGCCATCAACATCCACCACTCGTTCCTGCCGGGCTTCAAGGGCGCCAAGCCGTATCACCAGGCACATCAGCGCGGAGTCAAGTACGTCGGCGCGACCGCGCACTACGTGACCCCCGACCTCGACGAGGGCCCGATCATCGAGCAGGAGGTCATCCGCATCGACCACACCCACGATCCGCGCCGACTCGCCACTGTCGGCAGCGACGCCGAGGCGCTGGCCCTGTCGCGCGCCGTGCGGTGGCACAGCGAGTACCGGGTGCTGATGAACGGGACCAGCACCGTGGTCTTCACCTGACCAAGCCCTGACCCACACCTGCCCGAAAAGGATTGTTCCCCATGGCTGCACCGAAAGTCGTGATCGTCGGCGCCGGCATCGTCGGTACCTCACTCGCCGACGAGCTCACCCAGCGCGGTTGGACCGACGTCAACGTCCTCGACCGCGGCCCGCTCTTCGCCACCGGCGGGTCGACCTCGCACGCGCCGGGCCTCGTCTTCGCGACGAATCCGTCCAAGACGATGACCGCGCTCGCCTCCTACACGATCGAGAAGTTCTCCGCGCTCGCTCATCCCGACGGCTGGTGCTTCAACCCGGTGGGCGGACTGGAACTGGCCACCACCCCGGAACGGTGGGAGGACCTGCATCGCAAGGCCGGGTGGGCGGCCGCTCGTGGCGTCGAACACCGACTCGTCGACCCCGCGGAATGCGCTGCGATGCATCCGCTCCTCGAACGCGATGCTGTCCTCGGCGGGCTGCACACGCCGAACGACGGCCTCGCGAAAGCGTTGCGCGCGGTCGAGGCCCAGGCCCGCCGCGCGATGGCGCGCGGCGCCGAGTTCCGTGGCGGACAGGAGGTGGTCGACGTGGTCGAGGCCAACGGTGAGGTGCGTGGGGTCCGCACCACGACCGGAGTCGTCGACGCCGACATCGTGGTGTGCTGCACCGGTTTCTGGGGCCGCGAGTTCGGCCGCCGGGTGGGACTGACCATCCCCCTGGTCCCGATGGCACATCAGTACGCGATCACCACGCCGGTCGACTCCCGCCGCGGCGTCAATTCCGCCCTGGCCGAGGCGACGCTCCCGATCCTGCGCCACCAGGACCGCGACCTGTACTACCGCGAACACGGCGACCGGATCGGCATCGGCTATTACGGTCACCGGCCGATGCCCTCGGACGTGGGCGACCTGGACCACGACACTGCGATCACACTGGCGGACATGCCCTCCAAGCTCATGTTCACCCCGGAGGACTTCGACGACGCGTGGCAGCACTCGGTGGCCCTGCTACCCGAACTCGGCAACGGCAAGGTCGAGGAGGGCTTCAACGGGATCTTCTCGTTCACCGCCGACGGCCATTCGGTCATGGGCGAACATCGCGACCTGGCCGGTTTCTGGGTCGCCGAGGCCGTGTGGGTCACCCACTCGGCGGGCGTCGCGAAGACGATGGCGGAGTGGATGATCGACGGCACCCCCGGTATCGACGTCCACGAGACCGACCTGTACCGCTTCGAAGACGACGCACTCACCGACGACTTCATCCTCACCACGAGTTCGCAGGCCTTCGTGGAGGTCTACGACATCATCCACCCGCACGATCAGCGCAGGGCCCCGCGCAACGTGCGTCTCAGCCCGTTCCACGACCGCGAGGCCGCACTCGGCGCCGAGTTCTGGGAGAGCGGACTCTGGGAACGACCCGCCTGGTACGAGGCCAACCGTCCGCTGCTTGATCAGAAGCTCGCCGACGGGCTCGTCATACCGGAGCGCGACAGCTGGTCGGCCCGGCACTGGTCGCCTGTCTCCGTCGCCGAGGCGGCGCACACCCGCAGCCACGTCGCGATGTACGACATGACCCCGCTGACCCGGTTCGAGCTGTCGGGTCCGGGTGCGCTCGCCCTTCTCCAACACCTCACCACCAACAAGATGGACAAGTCCGTCGGCTCGGTGACCTACACGCTGATGCTCGACGAGAAGGGCGGCATCCGTTCGGATCTGACCGTCGCCCGGCTCGCCGACGACGTGTTCCAGGTGGGCGCCAACGGTCCGCTGGACTTCGACTGGATCAGCCGGCACCTCCCGGCGGACGGCTCGGTCGTCCTGCGCGACATCACCACGGCCACCTGCTGTCTCGGTCTCTGGGGCCCGCTGGCGCGCGACGTGCTGGCACCGCTCACGCCGGCCGACCTCACCAACGACGGCCTCCGCTACTTCCGTGCGCTCACCACCACCGTCGCCCGAATCCCGGTGACCCTGATGCGTGTCTCGTACGTGGGCGAACTCGGTTGGGAGATCTACACTTCCGCGGCCGACGGACCGGCGCTGTGGGACGCGGTGGCAGCGGCGGGCGATCCCCACGGCATCATCGCGGCCGGCCGGATCGCCTTCAACAGCCTGCGGATCGAGAAGGGTTACCGGGCGGCCGGTTCCGACATGACCACCGAGCACACGCCCGCTGCTGCCGGGCTCGGTTTCGCCATCCGCAAGACCGCGGACGACTTCCTCGGCCGCGCCGCCCTGGCCGAGCGTGATGCGCCGAACACGCTGCGCACCCTGCGTTTCACCGATCCGGCGGCGGTCGTCCTGGGCAAGGAGCCGGTATCGATGGGCGGCCGGGTCGTCGGCTACGTCACCAGCGCCGGGTGGTCGGCGACGGTCGGCGCGTGCCTGGCCTACGCCTGGTTGCCCGCCGACCTCCCCGACGACACCTCGGTCGACGTCGCCTACCAGACCACCCATCACACGGCCGTCGTCATCGCCGACCCGGTGGTCGATCCTCAGATGACCCGGATCCGGAGATGAGCGGTTCCGGGTACCCACCGACGCCCGTGACCCGCCCGGGACGGCTTGCCGCGGTTCGCGACGCGGTTCCGGTCCCACCCGCCCCGACCGGTACCCTGGGCGCTGCGATGACTGAGCAGAGTGCGGAGACCGAACGTCCGGGGGGCGCGGTCGATCGGGCACTGCAGGTGTTGGAGCTCATCGGGTCCGCCGGGTCGGCCGGCATCACCGAACTCGCCGTCGAGCTCGGCGTCCACAAATCCACCGTCTCCCGAATCGTCTCGTCACTCGAGGCACGCGGTTTCGTCGAGCAGGTACCGGACGGTCGCAAGTACCGGATCGGCCTCACGGTGGTCCGCCTCGCCGGGTCGACGATGGCAACCCTCGACATGACCAGATGTGGGCAGGACACCTGTGACGCGCTGGCCGCGCAGACCGGTGAGACCACCAATCTCGCCGTCCTCGCCGAGTCGCAGGCCATCAACGTCGTCGAGGCCAAAGGGCCGTCCGCGGTCGCCCTCCGCACCTGGGTGGGCCAGGCCTCCCCCGCTCACGCGACGTCCTCGGGGAAGGTCCTGCTCGCAGGTCTGTCCGAAGACGAGGTGCGCGAGACCTTCGCGGGCGGGTTGACCAGGTTCACCGACCACACGGTCGTCGACATCGACGACCTCGTCGCCGACCTGCGCGAGGTCGAGCGCCGGGGTTGGGCGATGGCGGTGGAGGAACTCGAGGTCGGCCTGGTGGCGATTGCCGCACCGGTACGCGATCACACGGGCACCATCGTGTGGGCCCTGAGCGTCTCCGGCCCGCGCTATCGGCTCGACCCGGACGACACGGAGGAGCTGACCGCGACCGTCGTCTCTGCGGCCGCCGATCTCAGCCGCATGTTCGGCTACCGTGCGGCGGGTTCGGCCAGCGTCCCCGGGATCATCGAGAAGTCGTGACGTCGGCCGGCCGCCGCCCACGTGGCCGCAGTCGGGGAGATCTGGTCCACTGGAGTACATGCGCGACGTCCTGCGGTCCCTGACCGAACTCCTCGACGGCGACGACGCGCGTCCGGTCGCACTCTGCCGGGTCGTCGGCGCGTCGGGATCGGCACCCCGCGAGCTCGGCGCGGCCATGATCGTGACCGAGGACGACACCGTGATCGGTTCGGTCTCCGGTGGCTGCGTCGAATCCGCTCTCGTGCACACCGCCCGCGACGTCCTCGCCGACGGGGTCGCGATCGTCGAACAGTACGGCGTCGACGATCCCGACAGTCCCGCGCCGGGTCTGACCTGCGGCGGGCACATCGAAGTTCTCGTCGAACGTGTCGCACCGAGCAGCGGTCGGCGCGGCCAGCTCGACCGACTCGCGGCGGCGATCGACGCCGGCGAACCCGTCTCGTGGGCCACGACCCTCACCGACGAGACCGACTGGTACTTCGCCACCGCCGCCTCACAGCAGCCGTGGCGCCGCCTCGACCGCGACGTCGCCGATCTCCTCGCCACCGGCCGGACCGGCCTCATCGGCGTCGACGACTGCGATGCCCCGTCCGACGAACGTCCCCGGACCTTCGTGCAGACCTTCGGGCCGCCGGCCCGGTTGATCCTGGTCGGCGCCAACGACTTCGTGCGTGCACTCAGTTCTGTTGGGGCCGGTCTCGGCATGCGGGTGACGGTCGTCGACGCACGACCGGTGTTCGCCACCCCCGAACGCTTCCCCGACGCCGACGAGGTCGTCGTATCCTGGCCGGATCGCTTTCTGGCGGAACAGATCCGGGACGGCCGGGTGGGTCCGTCGACGGCGGTCTGCGTGATGACGCACGACCCGAAATTCGACGTACCGACCCTGCAGGTGGCACTCGGCTGCCGGCAACTCGGCTTCGTCGGTGCACTCGGGTCGCGGCGGACGGTCGCCGATCGCGACCAACGCCTCCGCGAGGCGGGCGTCGACGACATCCAACTCGACCGGCTGCGCTCACCCCTGGGCCTCGATCTCGGCGGGCACACCCCGGGCGAGGTCGCAGTCGCCATCGCGGCGCAACTCATCGCCGAGCGGCACGGCGCCACCGGCGCACCGCTGCACGCCGGCGACGGACCGATCCACCGCCGGTAGCGTCGGCCTCCGGGTCAGGACCCGGTGAACCGCGGCGGACGCTTCTCAGCCCGGGCCGCGCGGCCCTCCCGCAGGTCGTCGCTCTCCCACGCACGCATCATCGCCGCCGCCCGATCCTCGGGCGCGGCGTCGCGCGCACCGTCGCCGTTCAGGACGAGCTTGTAATGCTGCAGCGTCAACGGGGCGAGGCCGGCGATCGTCTCCGCCCAGTGCTGCGCGTCGGCGAGGTCGCCGATGCGGTTGGCGAACCCGAGTGCGTGCGCACGGTCGGCGGTCAGCGGATCGCACCCGATCAGCATCCCCCGGGCCTGCCCCGCCCCCACCAGCGACACCAGGCGTCGGATGGTCCATTCGTCAACGGCGACACCGAGTTTCGCCGCCGGTATGCCCGCGATCGCATCCGGTGCCATCACCCGGAGGTCGGCGGCCATCGCCAGCTGCAATCCTGCGCCGATCGCGGAGCCGTTCAGCGCCGCGAGCACGGGCACCGGGGATGACTCGATCTTCTTCAGTGTCCCGACGAGGGTGTCGAGAAAGCCCTTCTCGTACACGGGACCGGACAGGTCGGCGCCGGCACTGAACACCGGCCCCCGCCCGGTCACCACGATGGCGCGTGCGCCGGACCCGAGTGCGGCGTCGAACGCATCGGACAGGCCCGCGAGCATCTCGTCGTTCAGGGCGTTGCGCTTGTCGGCCCGGTCCAGCTCGATCGTGACGACCGCCCCGTCGGTGGTGGAGTGAATCATGGGCCCCAACCTACCCACCGCACCCATTCGACACGTCGTGACAAGGTGGGGACGTGCAGATCTCCCCGGCCGGCGCAGCGCCCGCACCGCACTCGGATGTGTTGATCATCGGCGGCGGACAGGCCGCACTGTCGGCGGCCTATTTTCTCGAGCGGTTCGGCCTCGGCGCTCGCTACCAGATGCTCGACCACGCCCCCGGGCCCGGCGGGGCCTGGCAGTTCCGGTGGCCGACGCTCACCCTCGCCACCGCCAACCGCGTCCACGACCTGCCGGGGTGGGGCCTCGTCGAGGCTCTCGGCCTGGACTGTGACGAGCTCCCGGCGGCCACCGCCGTCCCCGAGTACTTCGGGCGGTACGAGGAGAAGTTCGGCCTGACCGTGCATCGACCCGTGCACGTGCGCGCCGTACGCCGCGAGGACGACGGTTTCCGCGCCGAGCTGGGCGACGGCGGGTCGGTCACCTCGAAACTCATCGTCAACGCCACCGGCACCTGGGACCGTCCGTTCATCCCACATATCCCTGGAGCCGCCGATTTCCGCGGCCGGCAGCTGCACACGCACGACTACACATCGCCCGCGGAGTTCGAGGGCAAGCGGGTCCTGGTCGTCGGCGCGGGCATCTCCGCCGTCCAATTGCTGATCGAGATCGCCCGGGAGGCGCCCGGCAGCGAGACGTTCTGGTGTTCCCGGCGCGAGCCCGTCTTCAACCCGGAACCGTTCACCCCCGAGCAGGGGCGCGAGGCCGTCGCCCGCGTCGAACGGCGGGTGCGCGCCGGGCTCCCGCCCACCTCGGTGGTGTCGGTGACCGGGCTGGCACTCACCCCCGCGATCGCGGCCGCGCAGCGCGACGGAATCCTCGCGTGGCGTCCGATGTTCACCCGCATCACCGAGACCGGGGTGTGCTGGGACTGCGACGGACCATCCGGCGACTCCCCCGATCACCCGGAGGTCCCGGAGCACCTGGATGTCGACGTCATCTTCTGGAACACCGGTTTTCGCAGCGCCATCGACCATCTCGCCCCGTTACGCCTGCGCGCGCCGGGGGGCGGCATCACGATGTCCGGCCGCCTCGCGACGGTCGTCGACGCCGATCCCCGGATCCAACTGCTCGGCTACGGCCCGTCGGCCTCGACGATCGGGGCCAATCGCGCCGGGCGGGAGGCGGCACGGGTCGCGGCCGAGCTGCTCGGGGTGCCCTCACGCTCTTCTGGGAACACGGCGTAGTTGCCACCACTTGACAAGTTGTTGTGTTTTCACAACACTGAGTCAGGTGAGTCCAATACGCCGTGGGGAAAAGCTCCCCATCTACAACCGCATCGGCGTGCTGCGGGCGGAGCGTCGGATGTCGCGGGCCGAACTCGCCGCAGTCGTCGGCATCAACGTCCAGTCGGTGGGCGCACTCGAGCGCGGCGACAACTACCCCAGCCTCGACCTGGCGTTCCGCATCTGCGACGTCTTCGACCTACCGGTGGAGGCGGTGTTCAGCCGGCACGAATTCGGGGCGATGTCGTCGGCGCTGTACCGGCGCGAATCGTCGCCACGTCAAGACCTGCATCCAGCCACCCACACCGACGAGTCCGGAGGTGAACGATGAACGACCCCAATTCGGCCATCCCCGAGGGAGCCACACCCGCCCTCTGGCGCCGCTACGAGGAGTGGCGGGGCCGCCGGCACCAGGAGTTCAACGACAAGAACGCCCACCGCCTCACCTCGTGGCGCACCCGGCGAACCTATCGACGGCTCGTGCTCGTGCAGGCGTTCTTCGCCATCCTGCTGATCCTCAGCTCGATTCTCGCGTTCTTCGACACCGGAATCTTCCTGGTGCCCTTCCTGATCGGACTCGCCGGCATCATCACGACCCTGTACCTGACGCGGATCGTCACCGGGTCGATCGCCGACACGCCGGTCACCGCTCTCGACGAGATCCAGGTGGCGCAGCGCAATTCGGCGCGTTCCATCGGTTTCACCGTCCTGTACAGCCTGATGTTCATCCCGTACGCGGTGCTGGTCGTCCTCAGCTTCGACGACCAGGTGTCCGGCCAGGCGGTCTACGGATCGGCCATCCTGCTCATCACGCTCGTCCTCGCCGCGATCTGCGTGCCCACCATGCTCACCGCGTGGTGGATGGCGGATCCGGACCCCGAGGATCTCGAAGCACTGCCATCGGATACGACAACCATTCCCAGTGAGGAGAGTGCGCAATGACCGCACCACTGATCGTCGACGGGCTCCACAAACGCTATGGAGACCTCATCGCGCTGCGCGACATGACCTTCTCCGTCGACCCCGGTGAGATCTTCGGGTTCGTCGGCAGCAACGGTGCCGGCAAGTCCACCACCATGCGCATCATCCTCGGCGTGCTGGCCGCCGACTCCGGAGAGGTTCGCCTCGGCACCCAGCCGATCGACCTCGACCTGCGTCGGCGGATCGGGTACATGCCCGAGGAGCGAGGGCTGTACCCCAAGATGAAAGTCGGCGAACAGCTGACCTTTCTCGCACGGCTGCACGGGATGTCGGCGGCCGAGGCGCAGGACTCCGTACAACGCTGGACCGACCGCCTCGGTGTGGGCGCCCGCTACGACGACAACGTCGCCGACCTGAGCCTCGGCAACCAGCAGCGGGTCCAGCTCGCCGCCGCCCTGGTCCACGATCCCAGCGTTCTGGTGCTCGACGAGCCGTTCTCGGGCCTGGACCCCGTCGCCGTCGACGTGATGAGCGATGTGCTCAAAGAGAAGGCAGGCGAGGGCATCCCGGTGATCTTCTCCTCGCACCAACTCGACCTCGTGCAGCGACTCTGCAACCGTGTCGGCATCATCGCGCGCGGTGAGATGCGCGCCCTCGGCACGGTCGACGACCTGCGTGCGCGCGAGGGCATCACCCTCGAGATCACCGGTCCGCGTGCCGATGTCGCGTGGGCCGACTCCCTGCCCGGTGTCCGCGGCGTCGACTACGGCGAGACGACCCGCCTGCTGATCGACCCTGAGATCGCCGACGATCAGCTGATCCTGGCGACCGCCCTCCAGAACGGGCCGGTGCACCGGTTCGCGACCTCGACCCCGTCCCTGACCGACCTGTTCCGAGAGGTGGTTTCCGCATGACCACGCTACCCGACACCCCGGTGTCCACCACCGGTTCTGATCCGAGAGCATCTGCCGCACAGGCGATCCGGCTCGTCGCCGGCCGTGAGATCACCACGCGCGCCAAGACGAAGTCCTTCGTCGTCAGTACCGCGCTGCTCATGATCGTGATCGTCGCCGGTTCCATCATCATCAACCTGTTCTCCGGCGGCGACGACGTCGAGAAGGTCGCCGTCGTGGGTCAGCCGGCCGCCGTCACCGAATCCATCGTCTCCGTCGGTGAGGCCTCCGGCACGACCATCGCCACCGAGCCGGCCGACACCGTCGTGCAGGCACGAGATCGGGTCAACAGCGGCGACGTGAAGGCCGCGCTGGTGCCCGGAGAGACGCCGGGATCGTATGTGATCATCACCAAGGACAGCCTCGAACCGGCTGTGGAGGGCCCGATCCGCACCGCGGTGTCGCAGGCGAATCTCTCTGCGGCACTGGCCGAACGCGGTGTCGACGCCGCCACCCTGCCGACCGTGGACATCTCGGTCTCGCAGACCGAACCGGACAACCCCGACGAGGGACAGCGCCTGCTCATCGCGATGGTCGGCGTGGTGCTGCTCGTCACCGCGATCATGATGGGCGGCACGATGGTCGCCGTCGGCGTCGTCGAGGAGAAGACGTCGCGCGTCGTGGAACTGCTCCTGGCGACCATCAAGCCGCTGCATCTGTTGTGGGGCAAGATCATCGGCATCGGTGTGGTCGCCCTCGGGCAGGTGGTACTGCTCGGTGCCACCGCGCTGATCGCGGGCACCGCGACCGGAATCCTCACCCTTCCGGGCGCCGCCATCGGGATGTTCGCGGCGGTGATCGCCTGGTTCCTACTTGGCTTCCTGTTCTTCTCCTCGCTCTACGCGGCAACCGGGGCCATCGTCTCCCGGCAGGAGGAGCTGAACTCGTCGTCCGCGCCGCTGACATTCCTCGCGGTCGCGGTGCTGTACTCCGGCATCTTCGGTGTGCAGGCGATGGATTCGACGCTGATCGAGGTGCTCAGCTGGATACCGCCGTTCAGCGCGGCACTCATGCCGATGCGCATCGCGACCGGCGACACCGATGCCGTCCAGATCATCGTCACCTTCGGCCTGATGGGCGCCGCGTGCGCGGCCGCCACCTGGATCGCCGCGCGGATCTACCAGCGGTCCATCCTGCGCACCGGCTCGCGGATCGGCTGGGGCGAGGTACTCAAGCTCGCCCGCTGAGGCGGCAGCGACGACTCGCCGCCTCCGCCCCCTGATGAGCGAGCTTGCGAGCGTCACCCTCCGATCCCTGAGGAGCGAGCTTGTGAGCGTCACCCTCCGATCCCTGAGGAGCGAGCTTGCGAGCGTCACGAAGGGTCCTGTTGCGATGCGTGGCAGGACCCTTCGCCGCGCCCTCCGCTGGTTGAGCCGGCAACGAGCCGCTAGGCGAGTCGCCCACCCCCGCTGGTTGAGCCGGCAACGAGCCGCTAGGCGAGTCGCCGTGTCGAAACCACCTGGCGACCCGACGATCTCAGCCGCCGCCAACCCGGACGGCACCATACCGCAACGCCCAGCGCACATTTCGTCTACGACGCGTCATCTGCTGTGAAGACTCATCCAGGTTTTGTCGGTGGTCGGGTTTACATTGGTCGTATCAGATCACCCAGCTCGGGGCGGGTGATGAAAATCAGGCGTCGGGGGGCGTTGTGCGGGTGTGGACCGATCTACCGGGCGAGTACATCGCCGGGGTCGATCCTGCCCACGCCGCCGAGACCGACATGGTGTTGTTGATGGCCGGCCTCGACGCCACCCGGCGCGGCGAGTCCTACCTCGCCTGGCACCAGTATCAGACGATCGCGGCGATGACCGACCGCCTGATCACCACCAGCGCGTCCGGGTTCGTCATGGACGGCCACGCTGACTGCGCCGCCCGCATCGCCCGCCAAGCCGGGGTGTCCCACCGGCACGCCGAAACCCTCATCGACGAGGCCATCGCACTACGCGACCGGCTCCCCGACACCGCCGACACGTTGCGTGACGGGGTCCTGTCGCAATGGCAGATCCGGTTGGTCATCTCCCGCACCGAACTGATCCCCACCGATGACCCGATCACCCCCGCGTTGGATGCCGAGATCGCCGACACGGTGCGCCGCCGCACAGGTGTGTGGGATCGGGCCCGCCTGCGGGACATGGTCGACCGCCTCGTCTTCCGCCACGATCCGGATGCGGTACGTCAACGCCGCAAAGACGCGATGGATCAGCGTGGGGTGTGGACCCACGAACTGCCCGACGGCACCGCCGAACTCACCGCTGTCATGTCGGCGGAGAACGTGCGGATCTCGGCCAAAGCCGTCGCCATCCTCGCCGACTCCGTCTGCAAGCGAGACGCCCGCACCCAGGGGATACGACGATCCGATGCGATGTTCGCGCTGTTGACCCGCACGTCATTCGACTGCCAGTGCAACGATGAACAGCCGTGCACCGCCGACATCCAGGATCCACAGAGTGTGCTCGACGCGGTCCGCGCCGAGGTCGTGATCCATGTGGTGACCGATGCCGCGACCCTGGCCGGGGCACCCGGGGTGGGGTTCCTCGACGAACACGGCATCATCAGCGACGAACACGTCCGTGACCTCGCCGCCCGCCCCGACGCCACCCTGGCCC
>NZ_SCOC01000005.1:0-202443 GCF_005502615.1 Gordonia sp. ALPHA1B1
CGCCGCCTCGCCCGCGTCGTCTACAACCACCTCACCACCGACCACCACGCCCGCACCCGCAAAGCCGACAACCCAACACCCGCCGCCGCTTGACATAGGAGCTATGAGCCGGCCCCGAGCGGAGCGAGGCGCCGAGTCGAAGCCACTCCCGTCCGACGGCCGACTCAAGACCGGCCGGACGGGCGTCAGCTCCGCCGACGCCCGTCCGGCCGGAGCTCGGCGACCGTGGCGACGGCGTGGGTGAGGCTGTAATCGGGGTCGGCGGCCTGCCCCTTCACATCCGCGTTGAGCGCCGCGACCACGCCGACCGCCCGCGCGATCGACTCCGCGTCCCACGCCTTGGCCTTCGCCTGCACGTTCTTGACCCGGTTGGGCGGCATGCCGAGTTCGCGGGCCGCATCGAAGTGGTTGATCGACCCCATGGGTCGGATGCGAGCGATGGCGTGGACGGCCTCGGCGAGGGCGTCGGCAAGCAGCACCCGCGGCACGCCGTGGTGCAGCGCCCAGGCCAGGGATTCCAGCGCGCCGGCACGGTCGCCCGTCACCGCCCGGTCGGCCACCTCGAATCCGGTCACCTCGGGACGGCCCTGGTAGTACAGGCGCACGGTGTCGCGGTCGACCTTGCCGCCGGTGTCGGCCACGAGTTGCGCGCACGCGGCGGCCAGCTCGCGCAGTTCCGATCCGACGCCCTCGACCACCTGCTCGACGACATCGGCGCCGACCTTTACGCCCAGCGAACGGAACTCGTTGCGCACGAAAGTCATTCGCTCCGACGGCCACTTCGGGGCGGTCGTCTCGTGCTCGACGGCCCCGGCCTTCTTCAACGCGGGGACCATCGACTTCGCCCGGCCCCCGCCGTGATGGATCACCATCAGCGTGATGCCCTCGGGCAGCGACGACGCGGTCGCGGCGATGAGCGCGGCCGGCTCCTTGCCCGCGTCGGCGGCGGCCTCGACGACGACGATCCGCTCTTCGGCGAACAGCGACGGACTGAGCAACTCCGCGAGTTCGTGTTCGCTCACGTCGCCGGCACGTACCCGGGTCACCGGCACCGGGGTACCTGCCGCTTTCGACGCGGCGTCGACCACGGCCGAGATCACCCGGCCGGTGAGGAAGTCGTCGTCTCCGAGCAGCAGGTGCAGGCGATCGGTCACGGCGACAATGGTGCCAGACGGCGCCGACACGATCACCGGACCGCCGCCCGGCCAACCGAATACGACAAAGTGGACGGGTCCTGTGGGCATGTGAATCCGGTGGATCGCGGGCCGTTACGGTGAGCTTCTGCCATCGGCCCACCGACATTCGGAGGAGTTGCCCGCGTGACTGTCGAGCATCCCGGCACCGACACGGGTGCCGACACCGACGAGGGATACCAACGCGGGCTCACCGCCCGCACCGTGCAGATGATCGCCATCGGCGGCGCGATCGGCACCGGCCTCTTCTACGGCGCGGGTGGCGCGATCGAGAAGGCGGGACCGGCACTCATCCTGGCGTACGCGCTCGCCGGCCTCGCGATCTTCATCGTCATGCGCGCTCTCGGCGAACTCCTCATCTACCGGCCGATCTCCGGCGGCATCAGCGAGTACGCCGACGAGTTCCTCGGACGGTTCGCCGGTTTCAGCCAGGGGTGGACCTATTGGGCCGTGTGGACGACGACGTGCATGGCCGAGATCACCGTGGCGGGCAAGTACATCAACTACTGGTGGCCCTCGGTGCCGGTGTGGGTCACCGTCCTCATCGCGCTCATCGTGCTGTTCGGCGCGAACCTGATCTCCGTCGGGGTGTTCGGACGCGCGGAGTTCTGGTTCTCCGCCATCAAGGTCACGGCGATCCTCGGCATGATCATCGTCGGCATCGGTGTGCTGCTCCCGATCGCCGGGCTGGGGCCCGAGACCGGTCCGTCGGTGACGAACCTGTGGAACGACGGCGGCTTCTTCGCGACCGGCTTCAGCAACGCGATGCTGAGCCTGCAGATCGTCATGTTCGCCTATGTCGGCGTCGAGCTCGTCGGCGTGACCGCGGGAGAGGCACAGAACCCGCGCGTCACGCTGCGCAAGGCGATCAACACCGTTCCGTTCCGCATCGGCATCTTTTATGTCGGCTCGCTGCTGGTGATCCTCTCGGTCCGCAGCTGGACGGACTTCCAGGCCGGTGAGAGTCCGTTCGTCTCGGTGTTCTCCTACATCGGCATCCCGGGCGCGGCCGGCATCGTCAACTTCATCCTGCTCACCGCTGCCCTCTCGTCGTGCAACTCCGGCATCTACTCGACCGGGCGCATGTTGCGCTCCCTCGCCCACACCGGCGACGCCCCGCGGCAGCTGACCCGACTCTCGAACCGCAAGGTCCCGGCCGTCGGCATCACGTTGAGCGCCGCCGTCATGGCGATCGGCGTGGTGGTGAACGTCATCGATCCCGTACACGCCTTCGCCTACATCACCGCGGTGTCGACGGTCGGGATCATCGTCATCTGGTCGACGATCCTGCTGTGCCGGATGGCCTACCGCCGGAAGGTCGCGCGCGGCGAACTGCCGCGTTCGGACTACCGGGTCCCCGGCGCCCCGATCACCACGTGGCTCGCCCTCGCCTTCCTCGCGCTCGTCTTCGTCCTGCTGTTCTTCGACCGCGACGGTCGGATCGCACTGATCGTCGGGGCGGTCTGGTTCGCCGCCGTCGGCGTCGGCTACATGGTGTGGAACCGCACCGCGGGCGAGCTGGCCGACCGCGAGGTCTGACTGCGGGCAGCCTCATCCGAACGGCGAGGGCACCTCCACACTCGCCCAGCCCACGCCGCCGAGGGTGCGCGCGCACACGACCATCCACCACAGTTCGGGGGCGAGGGCGCGCACCAGCAGTTCACCCACGAGCGCGCCGACGCCGTCGGGCGGCCCGATCGCGCCGATGAGTGCGGCGAGGGTGCCGACCACGCTGATCACCGCGACCACCGGGGCGACCAGAAGGTTCGCAACGATTCCCACCACCGAGAACGTGCCGGTCACCACGACCACGATCGGCGCCGTCACCAACTGCGCGGTGACCGCCATCGCGATCACCTCGGCGACACCGGGCGGACAACGCCACTCGCGCAACCGGTCGCGGAGTCGTGGGGCCCACAGCACGATGGCGGCGGTGGCGGCGACCGACAAGGCGAACCCCGGTTGCAGCGCCAGTTCGGGCCACCACAGGAGTCCGCCGACGACCGCCGCACCGAGCGCCGGGAACGCCTGCGCCCGACGAGAGGCGAAGAGCGCCAACACACCCACCGCTCCCATCAACGCGGCACGCACGACACTCGGCGACGGCCGGACGAGCACCACGAATGCCAGGATCACCACCAGCCCGACGACCGCGGCCGCCCGCGGTGGCACACCCGCACTGCGAACCACGAGAAGCGCTGCCCCGCAGACGATCGCGAAATTGCTGCCGCTCACCGCGGTCAGATGGCTCAGGCCGGCGTCGCGGAAATCGTCCCGCAGGCCGTCGTCGAGGGAGCTCTCGTCGCCGAGCACGAGGCCGGGCAGGAGTCCGGCCGCGTCCTCGTCGAGCGCCCGCGCGGCCAACACCTGCAACCGTTCCCGGATCGCACCGGCCACCTGCTGGTGGGCGGGCGGCGAGCCGACGACCCGGGGCTGCTGCGCAGTCAGGGTCGCCACCAGCAGCGAGTGCTCGGGCGGCGGCCGCACCCGCGCGACCGTGAGCACCCGTTGCCCGGGCAACAGTCCCGACCACTCTCCGAGATCTCCCATCAGGTCGGCGGAAGCCGTCGGAACACGATGCGAACTAACCTGTTCCACGTCGACGCGCAGACGGACGCGTCCGGCCGACGAGGGCCCGACAACCACCGGGTCCCCACGCACGGTCAGCACGACCGTCGACTTCCCGGTCGACGCGGCCAGCGGGTGATCGGAGCGGACCTCCTGCCGGATCGCCAACGAGGTCGCGCACACCGCCGCGAGGCCGGCCACGACGACGATCAAACCGACCGCGTCCCATCCGAACCGGCCGCCGGCACAGACCAGCGTGCCGACCGAGGCCACCGCGCCCGAACAGATCGCCAGCCCGAGCGTGTACCCGGGCGGCATCACCAGCCCGAACGCCGTCACCGACCACACCGCCACCGCCGGTACCAGCAGGCGGTAGTCCACCCGTCAGACCGTCACGAGATCGCGCAGTCTGGCCAGGCGTGCCGGACCGATCCCGTCGACCTCGGCCAGCTGGTCCACGGAGCTGAAGCGCCCGTTGCGTTCCCGCCACGACAGGATGGCCTTCGCGGTCACCGGCCCCACCCCGGGCAACTCGTCGAGGTCGGCCTCGGTGGCGGTGTTGAGGTTCACGAGTCCGCCGGTGGCCGGTGGACCACCCGAACCGCCGGCGGGAGCACTTGCATCTGCCGGGGGTGCACCCGCGGGTGCGGGTGGCGCGCCCGAGGCCCCGACGACGGCACTGCGCAGCGACATCTCGCCCTGCCCGCCCGCGTAGCCGACGAGGATCTGATCGCCGTCCCGGAGGACCTGCGCGAGGTTCAGCGACAGCAGATCCGCGTTCTTGCGCGCGCCCCCCGCCCGGTCGATCGCGTCGGCGACCCGCGCCCCGGGCGTGAGTTGCACCAGACCCGGCGCGTGCACCAAACCGACGACACTGACCACCATCTGCGCCGGGGTCGATTCGGTCGGCACGGCCGGCGGCGTCGACGGGTCCGACGTCGACGAGGTACCGGCCACCGCACCGAAATCCACGACCGGCGCCGACTCCGACCCGCGGAACAGTCCGAAGGCCGCGACGGCACAGACGACGACACCGACCGCGATCAGCGCGAGAGCTGCCGGTGGCGCGACCGCGAAGCGCCGCCGAGGGATGGGATCGTCGTCGAAGTCATCGTCATCCTCGGCACCGTCGCCCCCGACACTGTCGCCGCCGTCGGCGTCCGACCGTCGCCGCTGGGTTCGCGCCGGCGTGTCGAGCCACGTCGGCATCCCGCCGATCCCCCACCCGGGATGCTCGGGTTCCTCGACGGGGCCGAGCCGGTCGTCGATGTCCGGCGCGAGCGGCGGCGACACGGGGTCGATGCCTGCCGTACCGTCCCGTCGGCCCGGCAGATCGGCCACCGGCGCCAGCCGGTCCAGCGGGTTCCGCCGTCCTGATGCGCTCATGACGCCACACGCTAGGTCGCACAGCCGCCGCTGCTCCGCACGCGAACCGCAGAACCCGCGATCTGTGGACGGTCAGCGCGAGCTGTGGATGACGCCGAGCCCGGCGCGCCGGACCGCTAGGACTCGCCGAGACCCTCGATCGGTTCGAGGTGCGCGGCGATCACGACGCCCACCGCGCCGGGGCCGACGTGGGCGCCGAGGATGGGACCGAGATCAACGGTCAGCTCGGAGGTCACCACCCGCAGCCTGGCGTGGACGGCCGCGCGCAGTTCCTCGGCGACGTCCGGGCTCTGACAGTGCTGGATGCCGACCGTGACCGCGCGCCCGCCCGCGGAGTCGGCGGCGGCGTCGACCATCTTGTCCAGCGCCTTGGAGAACGTGCGATGACGTTCCTTCAGCGTCAGGGTCCCGTCGACCATGTGCAGGATCGGTTTGATGGACAGCGCCGATCCGAAGAGCTTGCCCGCGGCGCTGATCCGGCCACTGTTGCGCAGATTGTCGAGCTGCTGCACACACAGCAGCGAGTCGACGGTCGCTGCCTGTCGGATGGCGGACTCGTACACGCGGTCCCGGTCGGCTCCCCCGGCGGCGGCCTGGGCGGCCGCGACGGCGGTGAAACCGACTGCGAGACCGACAGATCGGGAATCGACGACCCGAACCTGCCCGGAAAACTTCTCCGCGGCCATCCGCGCCGAACTCCAGGTCCCCGACAACCGGCGCGACATGTGAACGGCGACGACGCCGGCACCCTGACTCGCCTCGAGCGCGGACTCGAAATGTTCGGAGAGGTCGTTGGGGTTGGCACCGGAGGTGGTCACGCCCGGCGTCGTCACGATGTCGGCCGGGATGTCGTCGACACCTTCGCGGTAGTCCTCGTCGCCGACGGCGAGGTGCAGTGGGACCTGCCGAATCCCGTAGTGCTCGGTCACCGACCGCGGCAGTCGGGACGAGGAGTCTGTGACGACGACGACAGGCACGCGTCTACGTTAACGGGTTCACGCGCCGGGCCTCCACGGGCGTCGGGGTCGGGCCCGCGGCGTCGCGATTCGCGCGCCGCCGGACGGCGTCGACGACCGGGGCGACCAGGTCGGCGATGCCCCGATGGCACGAGAAACCCCAGTGGATTCCGTCGGGATTCATCTCGGCGGTGTCGTCGTCGAAGGCGTCCCTGGTGACCGGGTAGAAGTCGACACACGGTAGGCCGTGGCTCGACGCCCATCGCGACATCGCCGCGGTCGTCGGGATCCGCCCGGCATGGACGTTGCCGTAATACGGACTGCGGTGGGTGGGCGGCAGGCACACGACGATCGGGAGGTCCGGACGCAACTGGGCGAGCGCCGCGCGGATCTTCTCCAGGTACTCGATCGTGACGTGCGGCGGCAGCGCGAGCGGCCATCCGAGGTGCGACCCCCGCGGTTGTATCCACGCATAGGCCGCGCGTATTCGCTGCCGCAACCCGTTCGGCCTGATGTAGCGGATCTGCTCCCGGAAAGCAGTCGGAAGCGGCGAGGGCAGCGTGTCCATCCCTCCGAATGCGAGCACGACGACGTCGGCGCGGGGCACGGTGGCCCAGATGTTCGGGTCCTGGGTGAGGGCCCACCAGACGTCCCGGCTCGTCCACCCGATCCGGCCGAACAGCCGCACCTCCGAGCGCGTCGCAGCGCCCACGAGCATCGGCCAGATCCGAGGGTCATCCGCGGGCAGACCGCCCTGCGGACCGTAGTACGCGAGCGAGTCGGACAACACCAGCACACATCGCTCCCGCGCATCGGCAGCGGATGGACCGGGTCCGGCGGCCTCGGTCATCGGCGGACGTCGCTCACTGCACCGCCGGGTCGGAGTCCTCGGCGGACGCGTTCCACACGTCCAGGCGCCACCGCGGCAGTTCGCCGGGCATGCTGTGCCCCGACAGCTGCACCCAACTCGTGTTCGCGAGCCCCCCGAAGACGGGCCAGTTCTCGACCGGCAGCCCGAGCAGCGCCGCGGTCATCGCCGCGATCACTCCCCCGTGGGCCACCAGCACCACCGGCGCCTCCGGGTTGTCGCCGACGCCCCACTCCGGCAACAGCTCGATCAACTCGTCGACCAGGGGGGTGGAGCGGCGGGCGACGTCGACGCGGCTCTCCCCACCCGGCGGCGTCCAGGTCGCGTCATCGCGCCAGACGGCGCGCGCCCCCGGCATCGCGGCATCGACGTCGAGGTGCGTCAGACCCTGCCACTCACCGAGATGTGTCTCACGTAGGCGGACGTCGGTGGTCACCGGCAGACCGGTTCGTTGCGCGAGCGCCTCGGCGGTGTCGCGCGCCCGCCGCAGATCCGACGACCAGATGACCACCGGCTGCCGCTTGGCGAGCTCGACCGCCGCCGAACCGGCTTGCCGGACACCGAGTTCGGACAGATCGGTGTCGATCTGGCCCTGCATCCGACTCGCCGCGTTGTACTCGGTCTGCCCGTGCCGCAACAGGATCAGGCGCCGCACCACCGGGGTGAGACGTTCGACGGCGGTGTCGTGTGAGTCGGGACCGCCACTCACGACAGCCCGTCCACCTCGACCACCGGGCAGTCCTTCCACAGACTCTCCAGCGCGTAGAAGCGTCGCTCGTCGGTGTGCTGGATGTGCACCACGATGTCGGCGTAATCGAGCAGTGCCCAACGACCTTCGCGCGTGCCCTCGCGGCGCAGCGGCTTGTGGCCGGCTTCCCGCAGCTTCTCCTCGACCTCGTCGACGATCGAGTTCACCTGACGCTCGTTGTCGGCGGAGGCGATCACGAAGGCGTCGGTGATCACCAACTGCTCCGACACGTCGATCACCGTCACCTCGTGGGCGAGCTTCTCGGCCGCGGCCAGGGCGGCCACCTTGGCCATCTCCAGCGCTTCAGCTGACGCAGTCACACTTGTCCTCTCATTCGGTCACGGCCTGTTCGCCCAGGGCGCGGCCCGACCCGTCGGTATCGCCCTGCAACTCCCCGGGAGGGATTTCCTCGGGCGGAAGCCTCTCGGGGCGGTTGGCCCCGGGAAGCGCCGGGGCGGAGACACCGGGCGACGACGCCCGAGGCGCACGATACAGCTTCCGCTTGGCGATGTACTGCACGACGCCGTCGGGCACCAGGTACCAGACGGGCCGGCCCTGCAACGCGCGCGTCCGGCACTCGGTGGACGAGATCGCCAGCGCCGGGATCTCCAGCAGATGCAGGGTGTCGGCGGGCATGGCCTCGAGATGGTGGGCCAGGTGCGTGGCGTCGAGCTCGTACCCCGGGCGGCTCACGCCGACGAATCGGGCGAGGCCGAACAGCTCCTCCCAGTCCTGCCACGACAGGATGGATTCCAGCGCATCGGCGCCGGTGATGAAGTACAGCTGGGCTTCCGGGAGCAGCGCCCGCAGGTCGCGGAGGGTGTCCACGGTGTAGGTGTCGCCGTCGCGGTCGATGTCGACACGACTGACGCTGAACTGTGGATTCGACGCGGTCGCGATGACCGTCATGAGGTAGCGGTCCTCCGGCGGGCTCACCGTGGTCGCCTCGCCCATCTTCTGCCAGGGCCGGCCGGTCGGGACGAAGATCACCTCGTCCAGCGAGAACCGGTGGGCGACCTCGCTGGCCGCGACGAGGTGCCCGTTGTGGATCGGGTCGAACGTGCCGCCCATCACGCCGATACGGCGCGCACGCGGGCGGTCGGGTGACATGGACGGTCAGTCTACGCGTCGGGCGCCGATGCGAATCGGCAGCGCTGGTCAGATCGGCAGGAGGTCGGCGATGACCGTGCCCAGCTGGGTGGCGTTCCGGCATTCGAACATGTCGATCACGTCCGCGTAATCGGTCGCGACCGAGTCGCCCGTGCCCCAGTGCTGCTTGGCCTCCGGGTTGAGCCAGTAGGCGTGCCGGGCCCGTTCCACCAGTTCGGCGAGCGCGTCGGCGTGCGGATCGTGATAGTTGTTCCGCCCGTCCCCGAGGATCAGCAACGCACCCCGGTGGGTCAGCGAATCGCCGTAGTCGGCGACGAACCCGGCCAGCATGTTGCCGTAGTCCGAGTGACCGTCACGGGTGGAGATCCGGGCGGTGGAGATCATGTGGTGCATCGCCGCACCGAAATCCTCTTCGCCGTGGTCGAAGTAGTCGGTCACCTCGTCCACGGTGTCGACGAAAGCGAACACCCGCACCTTCGAGAACTGTTGCCGCAGTGCATACACCAAGCGCAACGTGAACTGACTGAACCCGGCCACCGACCCCGAGACGTCGCAGATGATGATGAGTTCGGGCCGCCCCGGTCGGGGCTTGCGGTGACTGAGTTCGATGGGCACCCCACCCGTGGACATCGAGGCGCGCAGCGTCTTCCGGACGTCGACCGCGCCGCGGTGAGCGCGCCGTCGCCTCGTCTCGAGCTTCGCGGCCAGCAATCTTGCCAGCGGCTCGATGGTCTTGCGGATCTCCACCTGTTCTTTGGCACCCGCCGACAGGAAGTTGACGTTCTCGGGTAGCGGGGGCACCGCGTAGGCGCCGACCTTCTCGCGGCCATTGCGGTCGGCCATGCGCCGCTGGGTCTCTCGCTCGATCGCCGCACGCAGATCATTGGCCTTCTGGCGCGCCGCCTGCCGGTAGAGCGGTTCCGTACCGGCCGGCCCGCCGTCCCCGTCGCCATCACCGGCCATGGCCGCCGCGATCTTCGCGATCAGTGTCTGCGGACTCACCGCGGTGATGGCCTGATAGGCCGAGAACGCCTCGCCCCGAGTCGATCCGTAACGCCCCAACTCGTCGACGATCATCGCGATGGCCTGGTCGAGCCGGCCGTCGTTCGCCGACGCGTCGTCGGCGAGCATCTCCGCCAGCGCGTCCCGGACCGCCTCGACATCGAGCTCGCCGTCGGGGGTGCGCGGAAGATCCTCGGTCACGGTGCGCATTCCGGCGCCGACCGGGAACCACAGGTCGAAGACCCGGTCGAACACACCGCGATGGGCGTGATCGACGAGCAGTGTCGTCGCGAGCCCCTCGCGTAGACGGGGGCGTTCGAGGAGGTCGAGGACCTCCATGGCACTCGCCGCATCGATCAGCGCCGACGGCCCGACCACGATCCCGCGACGACGCAACTCGTCGACGAAATCGGTGAGGTGCGCGACGAGCGGAGCCGTCATCAGCCCAGCTTGAGTTCTTTGAGAGCCGTCTTGAGGTCCGGCCGGTGCTTCAGCACGACACCGAGGGTCCGTGCGATGAGTCCGTCGTCGAATCCGCCACCGCTCTTGGCCGTGGCCTTCTCCCCGGCTCCCAGCGCCAACAGGGTGTTCGCCCAGTCGATCGTCTCGGCCACCGACGGCTTCTTGCGGATGTCGAGTGTGCGTAGGACACCGACGATCCGCACCAGCTCGGCGCTGAGCGAATCCGACAGGTTCGGCACCCGCGACGCGAGGATCTCCTTCTCGCGCTCGGCATCCGGGAAGTCGATGTAGAGGTACAGACAACGACGCTTGAGTGCCTCGGACAGCTCGCGGGTCGCGTTCGATGTCAGCAAGACGATCGGACGACGCTGAGCGGCAACGGTTCCCATCTCCGGGATGGTGATCGCGAAATCGCTGAGCACTTCCAGCAGCAGCCCCTCCATGTCGACGTCGGCCTTGTCGACCTCGTCGATGAGGAGCACGGTGGCACCCTCGCGCGAGATCGCCTTGAGCAGCGGCCGCGGCAGGAGGAACTCGTCGGAGAAGATGTCGGCCTTGGCCTCATCCCACACGCGGTCCCCCGTCGCCTGGATGTGCAGGATCTGCTTGGCGTGATTCCACTCGTACAGCGCGCGGGCCTCGTCGATGCCCTCGTAGCACTGCAGGCGGATGAGTTCGGCATCCGTGGCCGCCGCGATGGACCGGGCGAGTTCGGTCTTGCCGACACCCGCCGGCCCCTCGACCAGCAACGGCTTGCCGAGACGGTCGGCCAGGAAGGTCGAGGTCGCGGTCGCGTCGTCGGCGAGGTAACCCGTCGCGCGAAGGCGACCGACGACGTCGTCGACACCCTCGAACGACGGCACGACGGCCGGGCCCGAGCCGGTGTATCCCGCGGTCCCCGCGTCCGGGGTCGTCGCGCTCATCAGGCGGGCCGCACGTGGCCGTTGCCCCAGACCACCCATTTGGTCGAGGTCAGTTCCGGCAGACCCATCGGGCCGCGGGCATGGAGCTTCTGGGTGGAGATGCCGATCTCGGCGCCGAAGCCGAACTGCTCGCCGTCGGTGAAGGCGGTCGATGCGTTGACCATGACGGCGGCGGCATCCACGCGCCGGGTGAACTCGTCGGCGGCCGCCAGGTCGGTGGTGATGATCGCCTCGGTGTGGCCGGTTCCGTAGGTGTCGATGTGGGCGACCGCGGCGTCGAGCCCGTCGACCACCTTCATCGCGATGTCCATCGACAGGTATTCCATGGACCAGTCGTCCTCGGTGGCCGGCTCCATACCCGGCTCGTCGCCGTGGATGACCACGCCCTGGGTCTGCAGCACCGAGGTGATCCGCGGCAGCGCGTCGGCCGCGACGGCCTTGTCGATGAGCACGGTCTCCGCGGTGTTGCAGACACTCGGCCGGCGGGTCTTGGAGTTGAGGATGACACGCGCCGCGACATCGAGGTCGGCGAGTGCGTGGACGTAGACGTGGCAGTTGCCGACGCCGGTCTCGATCGTCGGGACCGTCGCATTCGACACCACGGCCTCGATGAGGCCCGCGCCGCCACGGGGGATGACCACGTCCACGAGTCCGCGCGCCCGGATGAGCGCGGTCACGCTGGACCGATCGTCGCTGGGCAGCAGCGACACCGCATCCGCGCTGACCCCCTTGGCCGACAGGGTCTCCCGCAGCACGCGCACGAGTTCGGCGTTCGACGACGCGGCCGACGACGAGCCACGCAGCAGCACCGCGTTCCCGGACTTGAAGGAGATCCCGAACGCATCGACGGTGACGTTGGGGCGCGCTTCGTACACGATGCCCACGACCCCCAGGGGCACGCGCAGCTGACGCAGCTGCAGCCCGTTGGGGAGGGTCTTCCCCGCAACCACCTCACCGATCGGGTCGGGGAGCACGGCGACCTGCCGCAGACCGTTGGCGATACCGGCCACGCGCGAGGCGTCGAGCCGCAGCCGGTCGAGCAGGCTCACCTCGATGTCGGCCGCCTCGGCACGTGCGATGTCCTCCGCGTTCGCGGCGAGGATGGTGTCGGTGGCCGCCTCGATGGCGTCGGCCGCGGCGAGCAGGACCTCGTTCTTGCCCGCGGTCGTCAGACCGCTCAGCGAGCGGGACGCCGACTTGGCGGCACGGGCAAGCCCGAGAACGACCTTCTCCGTGTCGGACTTCTCGGTGTCGGACTTCTCGGTGTCGGACTGCTCTGCGGTGGGTGCGCTCATCAACATCCTCGACTTCGGTGGTTCCGGGCGCGACCGCCCGGAAGGTGCCGTTCTCAGAGTAACGCCGCAGGTTCGGAGTCCCCAACGAGATCCACGGTCGGCGCCTCAGGCGAGTGTGAGGAAGAGTTTCTCCAGCTCTGCCTCGGTCAACGGCGGTTGCTCACCGTCAACGGTCTCGATGCACTGCCGCATTCCCGAGGCCACGATCTTGAAGCCGGCGCGGTCGAGCGCGCGGGACACCGCGGCGAGCTGGGTGACGACGTCCTTGCAGTCGCGCCCCGCCTCGATCATCGCGATCACACCGGCGAGTTGCCCCTGAGCTCGGCGTAACCGGTTGAGGACCGCGGCCGTCGTCTCGTCGTCACCGGTCATCACTTCTCCTCCAGTTCGCGGGTGGCGGCACCACGTACGGGCGACCCGAGCGGGTCGGCCGTGGTTTGGCCGGCCACGTAGATCGGTACCCGACATCGGTGTCGGCGACCACGATACCCCCTGGGGTATGGTGGTCCCCGGGTGCAATACCCCAGGGGGTATCTACCGTGCCATCGAACAGAAAGGAATCGCGATGTCTCTCGCTCTGGCCACCACGCTGCCGGTCCCGTTCGCGGAGGCCGTCGAACGAACCCGCACCGCACTCGCCGACCAGGGATTCGGCGTTCTCACCGAGATCGACGTCCAGGCGACGCTCAAGACGAAACTCGACGAGGACATGGAGCCGTACTTGATACTCGGCGCGTGCAATCCGCCGCTGGCGCATCGGGCGCTCGGCGTCCAGCGGCAGATCGGGTTGCTGTTGCCGTGCAACGTCGTCGTCCGCTCCGACCCGGGGAACCCCGACCACACGCTCGTCGAGGCGATGAACCCCGATCTCATGGTCCAGGTCTCGGGCGAACCGGACCTCGAACCGGTCGCACGTGATGCCGCGGTGAAGTTGCGCGCCGCGATCGATTCCCTGACCGCACAGTCCTGAACCCCTTGCACATTCGTCCGAGACCAACGGAGTTCTCATGACCCACTTCGATTTCCACTTCGACCCCGTGTGCCCCTTCGCGTGGGCGGCCTCGCGGTGGCTCATCGACCAGGCGCAGGCACACGATGCCTCCGTCGACTGGCACGTGATGAGTCTGGCCATCCTGAACGAGGACCAGGAGCCGGATTCCGACGAGCAGCGGCAGCAACTCGACACCTCGCGGAGGCTCGGACGTGTGTTGATGGCGGCCGTCGACGAGTCCGGGACCGACTCCCTCGAACCGCTCTACTCGGCGATCGGCCGACGGCTGCACCACGCGGGCGACGAGATGACTCCCGCGACGGTGTCGGAAATCCTCGTCGACACCGGCCTCCCCGCCGGCCTGGCCGAGGCCATGGACGACGAATCGTTCGACGACGCCCTGCGCGCGTCGCATCAACGCGGCCAGGATGCTCTGGGCGAGGCCGGCGGCAGCCCCATCACCGGGATCGACAGCAACCATTTCTTCGGTCCCGTCCTCTCCGACATCCCGACCGGGGACGACGCGGAGGCGCTCTTCTCCGCACTCGTGACCCTCGCCGGCACCGAGGCCTTCGCGCAAATCAAGCGTCCCGCCGACGGTCCGCCGTCCTTCTCGCCGTGATCCCCGGGGCCCGGCCGGAGTCCGCTCCACCCTGTCATCGGCGCCGCGGCGTCACTCACACCGCAGCGCCTCCGACAGGACGCGTCGGGAGGGTTCGTCGATCGCCAATCCGTATGTAGCCGTGACGATCACGAACTGAATCGCGTACTGGCACCAGAATCCACGGGCCGGTGGCATCCAGCGCGCGGGTTCGGAGTCGCTCTTTTCCTGGTTCGAACGCCCGTCGACGGCAACGAGATTGGCGGGGTCGTTCGCGAAGTCCAGCCGCCGGTCGGGCGGCCACGCCCACGCTCCCATGTCCCAGGCATACGACAGCGGGACGATGTGGTCGATCTGCACCGCCGACGCGCTCCGATCGCGCCGGAAGACGACGAAGTCGCCGGTGTACGGGCTCCGCAGTTCGCCCGCCAGTACGGCACGAGGACAACTCGGCGTCGGGCCGGCTCGGATGTCGTGGAGATCCCGAGCCAGCACGTCGTTACGGGTGTCGCACCCGTTGCCGCCTCCGGGAACGGACCCGGCGTCCGACCAGGCGCTGCCGAACGCGGCCCGGTCGTAATCCTGTCGGTCGGTACGACCCGCACTGATCGGGATCGAGGCGAGCGACGACGCCGCCTGCCCCGCCATCGCCCGAATCCTCGGGTCGGTGTCGGGACCGGCCCGAAAGGCGTCGACGCCGACGGCGACCACCACCGCCGTGACGACGGCGGCGACGAGCACCGCCCACTGCCGTGGCGACCAGGACGGCGAGTCCCGCGGCGTCCAGCGCATCCATCGGATCCGCATGCGGAGTCGTCGCAGCGTCGGCGAACGCATCACCATGCATTCTCAGACGCACGCGGCAACCTTCTGGTTCCGTGTGTCGATCGGCCCGGTACCGGTGTCGCAGAACGTGGCGCCAGGCGCACCGATGCGCGACAACTGGGCTCGGGCCGAGCCGGTCAGGACTTGTCGAGGTACGCGATCTTGTGCGGCACGAGGATTCCGTCGACGAGATCCGCGAGCGGTCGGTGTTCGAGCAGCGTGATGTCCTCGCTCACCACCTCTTCCGCGAGTCCGCGGGCGTCCTCGATGACCTCGACGTCCTCGAGCAGGGACAGGAACCGCAACGACGTGTTGACGCCCGACTGTAGGGACCCGAGCAGATCACCCTCCCGGCGTTGCTCGAGATCGACTCGCGCGAGCTCGAATCCGTCGTTCGAACCGGCCACGGCGCGGAGGCGGTCCATCGACGGCGAGCCGTCCCGGGCATTCGTCATCAGCAGGCACAGACCCGCATGCCGCCCACGTCCCACACGACCGCGCAACTGATGCAGCTGGCTCACTCCGAACCGATCGGCGTCGACGATGACCATCGTGGTCGCATTGGGCACGTCGACACCCACCTCGATGACGGTGGTGGACACCAGCACGTCCACCTCGCCCCGACCGAAGGCATCCATGACGGCGTTCTTCTCGTCGGCGGGTAGGCGGCCGTGCAGGAGCTCCACGCGTCGGTGCGCGAACGGGCCGGCGACGAGGGCCTCGTACTGCTCGAGGACCGAGGTCGGCCGCGGGCCCTTCTCCTCGTTGTCGTCGGACTCGGGTTCGGGCCCGTCGCCGATGCGCGAGCACACGACATAGACCTGACGGCCGGCGTCGATCTCCTCGTTGGCGCGCGACCACACCCGGTCGACCCATGAGGATTTCCCGGTGGGCACCACCGACGTGGTGATCGGCTGCCGGCCGCGCGGCAGCTCCCGGAGGACCGAGGTCTCGAGGTCACCGAAGGCGGTCATGGCGACGGTCCGCGGGATCGGCGTCGCGGTCATCACGAGGAAATGCGGTATCCGCCCGTTGCGGCCCTTGCCGCGCAACACATCTCGCTGCTCCACGCCGAAGCGGTGCTGTTCGTCGATCACGACGAGTCCGAGGTCGAAGAACTCGACCTTGTCCTCGAGGAGCGCGTGGGTCCCGATCACGATCCCGGCCTGGCCCGTCACCACGTCGAGGAGCGTCTCGCGCCGGCCCTTGGTCTTCATCGAACCCGTCAGCAGCGCGAGGCGCGTCGCGCCGTCGGCCGCGGTCAGTTCGCCCGCCTCGGCGAGGTCGCCCAGCATCGTCTTCATCGTCCGGTAGTGCTGTGCGGCAAGCACTTCCGTCGGGGCCAGGATGGCGCACTGGTACCCGTTGTCGACGACCCGCAGCATTGCCAGCAACGACACGAGTGTCTTCCCGGACCCGACCTCGCCCTGCAACAGCCGCGACATCGGCTGCGCGCGGGCCAGATCCTCGGCGAGCTCCTCCCCCACCTCGACCTGACCGTCGGTCAGGGTGAACGGGAGTCGGTCACGCAACTTGTCCTCGAGACCGCCGGGCACGCGTGGACACGGTGGCGCCGACTCGCTCCGCCCCGCCAACCGGCGCTGCGCCAGCACGGTCTGGATGGCCAGCGCCTCATCGAACTTCAGCCGATGGGCGGCGACCTTCACGTCGTCCTCGGCATCGGGCAGGTGGATCTTGCGGATCGCCTCGTCGGTGCTGACGAGACCCCGCGCGCGGCGTTCGGCTTCGGTGAGTGCGTCGGGAATCGGCGCGCTCTCACTCAGGACCCGACGGACCGCGCCGAGGATGTCCCAGGTCTGAATGTTCTTGTTGGCCGGGTACATCGGCAGGATGTCGCGGTCGAACATGGTGACCAGGGGGTGATCGCCGCGCTCTCCGGTGATCTGCTCCTCGATCGCGTACATCTCGGTCAGCATCTTGGAACCGACGACGTCCTCGATCTCCGGATCGCCGTCGGGAAGGATCATCCATTCCGGATGCGACAACTGGATCTGGTCGCGGAAGTACTTGACCGCGCCGGCCATCATCACCCGTGCACCGGGTCGGAACAGCCCCTTGAGGCGGTGGGCGTTGAAGAAGCTGGCCTCGTAGACGTCGTTGTCGTCGGTGACCTTCACCTTGAGGAACGACCCTTTGCGGCTCCTCATCTTGATGAGATCGGACTTGGTGATCCGTCCGACGATCGTCAGCCACTCACCCGGTTCGGGCCGCTCCTGGTCGACCACGTGGCCGCGTCGGATGTACCGGCGGGGCGTGTACCGCAACAGCTCCCCGACCGTGTGCACGCCGACGGTGGCGAGCTGTTCGGCGGGCTTGGTCCCCAGGACGTCGGACAGCGAATCCGACAGTGCCAGTTCGGTCACTCCACACCCACCTGGACGAGATCGGTGCGCTGTCCGGTGCGGTACACCGCCAATTCGATGCCGGGGTAGCTGCGCCGCATCTGCTCCGCGACGGCCTCGAGGGCGGCCTCGTCGACCTCGACGCCGGCAAGCACCGTGACCAGCTCGCCTCCGGTGGAGAGCATGAGGTCGACGAGGGCGGTGCACGCCGACGTCTGATCCGGCGCCACGACGAGCACGTCGTCGCCGATCAGCCCCAGCACGTCACCGACCTCGCTCATCCCCGCCAGCGTCATCATCCTCGTGGTCGCCGACTGCAGCGATCCCCAGCGTGCCCCGGCGGCGGCCTCGGCCATCGCGTAGGCGTCGACGTCGGGGACCTCGCTCGGATCGTGCACGGCGAGAGCGGCGAGGCACTGGGTCATCGACGACGTCGGCAGCATCAGGACCGAACGCTGGGTGGACCGCACCTCGGTGGCGACCGTGACGAGATCCTGCGATGTCAATGCGCCGTTGGCCATGACGACGACATGCGCGCTGTCGGTGTCGCGGATCGCGCGGCCCAGCTCGTGGGCGGAGAGTCCGTCGTCGGCGCGCAGCACGACCGCACCGGCCTCGCCGAACAGTTCGGCCGCGCCGTCACCGGACACGACGACCACCACCGCCCGTTTGTGCCGGGGCGGCGGCTCAGCCGAATCCGCCTGTGCCCGAATGGCATCGAGAGCGAAGCAAGTGATCCGGACATCCGAGAGCTGCCCGATGCCCGCGCCGGCCTCGACCGCCGCACCCGGGTGGCAGGTGTGGACATGTACCGAGAAGCGTTCGCCCTCACCGCTGGAACTGTCGCCGACGATCACCACCGCGTCGCCGAGTTCGTCCAGACGTTCGCGCAGTTCGGCGATCTGCTCGCCGGCCGCGCCGTCGAGGAGGTACATGACCTCGAAGTCCTGGTCGCTCCCGTCGAGGCAACTGTCGTCCGGTCCGTGACCCAGCGTGGTGCTGTCGGTGAGGATGCCCCGGTAACGCCGGCGGCGGTGCGAGACGCCGGTGATGACCTTGACCATGGCGTCCACGATCGCGAGGAAGCCACGCCCGCCCGCGTCCACCACGCCCGCGTTCGCGAGCACCGACAGCTGTTCCGGGGTGCGTTCGAGCGCTTCGGCACAGTCGTCGGCGACGGCGCGCACCTGGTCGGCCGGGGACTCGTGCTCGTGCGCCGCGGCCGATTCGGCGGCGACCCGCACCAGCGTGAGGACCGTGCCCTCGCGCGGTTCACTCACCGCACGGGTCGCCGCGAGCGAACCGAGACGCAGACCCAGCGTCGAGAACTCGGCGAAGGTCAGGGCGTCGGTGTCGCCCAGGATCTCCGCACCGTCCGCGAGTCCGACCAGCACCTGCGAGAGGATGATCCCCGAGTTGCCCCGCGCCTGCGCCACCGCGCCGTCGGCCATCGCGCGGGCGACCTCGGGCAGCGACGCGTCGGGCGGCGTCTTCTCGACCGCCTCGGCCGCGGCCCGCATCGTGAAGAGCATGTTGCTCCCGGTGTCCGAATCGGGGATCGGGAAGACGTTGAGGTCGTTGATCTCGCCGCGCAGCGACTCGAGCTGTTCGACCGAGACTCGGGCCCAATCGCGCAGCAACTGCGGGTTGACGGTGCGGGCGATCACACGGTGGCTCTTTCTCGCAGACGCGGCGCGCGACGTACTGTGCTCTCGCGCGCAACGTGACCGGCTGGTGAGGTTGTGGGCAAGGTTACTCGGGGTGTCCGACCGTGCGGCGCGCCCGAGCGGGACCGGGTGGCGGATCGGCTCGGATTTGGTCACGCCACCACGACCTGGTTATCCTTGCAGGGTTGCCTTTCGCCTCGAGCGCGCACACCCACCGGTGGTGCCGATCGATCCGAGCGGCTGAACACCAGACCATGATCATCTACCAAGGGAGTTCGACGATGGCTGCCGTCTGCGATATTTGCGGCAAGGGCCCGGGCTTCGGCAAGTCGGTGTCTCACTCGCACCGCCGTACCAACCGCCGCTGGAACCCGAACATCCAGTCCGTTCGCGTGGAGGTCGCCCCCGGCAACCGCAAGCGCAAGAACGTCTGCACCTCCTGCCTGAAGGCCGGCAAGACCGCAGCTGTCTGACCTCCTCGCCCGTCCGCGGGTGGGAGTTCGAGAGCACGAGACCCGATGCCATGAGCGCAAGCTCCCCGGCATCGGGTCTTTGGTGTGTGCGCGATAGGGTTTCGCGCATGGCCTCATCGAACCCCACCGCCCCCGCTGCCGTAGACGACACCGACGCTCTGGTGCACGAGCGCAACGGCGTCCTCACCCTCGCGGTCTCGACGGCGGGCGCGGGCAACTCGCTCGACGACGCCGCCCTCGCCGCGGGAACCCAGGCACTGCGCGAGGTCGCGCGTGGACAGCGTGACGTGGGGGCGGTCCTGCTCGTCGGGCTGGGCAAGAACTTCTGCGCCGGCGGCAACGTCCGCGCCTTCGCCTGTGCGGACGACCGCCCGACCTATCTGCGCGAGATCGCCGACAACTTCCATCAGCTCGTCGGCGCCCTGTACGAGGCGAACCGCCCCGTCGTCGTCGCCGCGAAGGGCTGGGCCGCCGGCGCGGGCATGTCGCTGGTGTTGCACGCCGACGTCGCCGTCGGTGGTCCGTCGACCCGGCTGCGGCCCGCCTACCGCGGTATCGGTCTCACTCCCGACGGGGGTCTCACCTGGACCCTCCCCCGCGCCGTCGGCGCTGCCCGGGCACGCCAGATCATCCTGACCGACCGCGTCATCAGCGCCGACGAGGCCCAGCAGTGGGGGCTGCTGTCGGAGATCGTCGCCGACGACGAGGTCGAGTCCGCCGCGCGCACGGCCGCCGAGGCCATCGCGTCGGGTCCCCGCGACGCCGACGCGATGACCAAGCATCTGTTGGCCGTCTCCGCCGACACCACGTTGGTCGAGCACCTCGCCCTCGAAGCCCGCTCCATCTCCGAACGGTCCGGACTGCCCGAGGGCATCGAGGGAGTTGACGCCTTCGTCGGCAAGCGCGCGCCGGACTTCACCCGGGGCCGTGCCACCACCGCCCCCTGATCCGAAAGAACTACATAACCATTGCTCCCTGAGGTGCGAGGAGCGCCAGCGACGAGCCACGAAGGGCCTGGTGAGACAGGTTGCGGAGCCCTTCGTGGCTCGCTTCGCTCGCACCTCAGGGAGCAGAGATGTGGACGCTCAAACAGTGTTCTTTCGTAGTCCACGACGGCCGCCAGGCCGCAGGTACTGAGGTGCGAGGAGCGCGTCGAGGTCGACGAGCCTCGAAGGGTCACGGCAGACGCCACTCCACCGGTTCGGCCCCGAGGTCCATCAGTTCCTCGTTGGCCCGGCTGAAGGGTCGGGACCCGAAGAACCCGCGCGAGGCCGACAACGGTGACGGATGCGCCGACACGATGGTCGGGACGTCGGGCAGCCACTTCTCCAGTCCCGCGGCGTCCCGGCCCCACAGGATCGCGACGAGCGGCTCGTCGCGGGCGGCAAGCGCCTTGATCGCGCACTCGGTCACCTCTTCCCAGCCCTTCCCCCGGTGAGAGGCCGGCTCGCCGGGGGCCACCGTGAGCACGCGGTTCAACAGAAGCACACCGTTGTCCGCCCAGGGCGTGAGATCCCCGGTGGTCGGCATGGGGTAGCCGAGATCGGCGCAGTACTCGGTGTAGATGTTCGTCAGGGAACGCGGGATCGGGCGCACGTCGGGCGCCACCGAGAAGCTCAGTCCGACGGCGTGTCCCGGCGTCGGGTACGGATCCTGCCCGACGATCAGCACGCGCACGTCGTCGAGGGGGCGCGTGAAGGCCCGCAGGACATGTTGTCCCGCAGGCAGATAGCGCCGCCCCTCGGCGATCTCGGTGCGCAGGAACCGGCCCATCTCGGTGATGAGCGGCTCGACCGGGGCGAGCGCCTGCGCCCAGCCCGGGTCGATCAGTTCGGCAAGGGGTTTGGGTGGTGCGGTCACTCGATTGCCTCCGTCGTGGGCGGTCGTCAGTCCAGTCGTTTCAGGGCGGTGCGATAGTGCTGCGCGTTCTGGAAGTACATCTCGCAGTTGAGTTCGGTGTGCCCCTCCGGTACCTCGTAGCCGTCGCGGAGCCGGGCCGGTACACCGAGCGCCATCCGTCGCGAGGGAACGTCGAACTTGAACGGGACCACCGCGCCGGCTCCGACGATCGCGCCGTCGCCGACCGTGGACCCGTTCAGGACCACCGATCCCGAGGCGATGAGGCAGTCGTTTCCGATCGTCGCGCCCTCTATGTGCGCGTTGTGTCCGACAACGCACCGTTCGCCGATCACGGTCGGGTCGAGAACCGTGCAGTGGATGACGGTGCCGTCCTGGATGTTGCTGCGGGCGCCGACGGTGATGGTCCCGTAGTCGCCGCGGAGTACCGCGCCCGGCCACACCGAGACACCGTCGCCCAGGGTGACCGCGCCGATCACCACCGCGTCCGGGTGCACGTAGGTGTCCTGTCCCAGGACCGGTTCTCGGTCGTCGAGTGCGTAGATCGCCATGAGGCGACTCTAATGGTGCGCCCCGGGGACCTCAGTCACCAGTCGGGTCGGCGAAGGACTGCCACCCGTGCAGTTCGAGACCGTCGGGCCCACCGACCCGGCGGTCGTCGACCCAGACCTCGGGCGCCGACGAGGACTTCTCCCCCACCGAGCCGATGACGGTCCACCCTGGCGGCACCACCGCGGGCCCGCCGAACGCCGCGAGCAGGTGATGGTCCTCGCCGCCGGCCAGTACCCAGCGGTCGACGTCCGCCCCGAGTTCGCTTGCCGCGGCAGCCAGATCCGGGCGCCGCGGTACGGCGTCGCCATGCACGGTCATGGCGACCTGGGCAGCCCTCGACATCGTGAGCAGTTCCTCGACCAGACCGTCGGAGATGTCGGTCATGGCGTGCGCACCTGCCGCCGCGGCGACCGGCCCCTGGGTGAGGTCGGGGTTCGGAACTCGGTGCAGTGCAACCAGTTCCGACCAATCGCTGACCATGAGACGCGGATCGGACAGCACCGCGAGTCCCGCGGCGCTGGCCCCCAGCGGACCGCTCACCGCGAGGACGTCACCAGGCCGGGCACCGCCCAGCGAGACGGGGGGCCGACCCTCGAGCGCGCCGACCGCGGTGACACTCACCACCACCTGACCGGCCGCGACGAGGTCGCCGCCCAGCACCCGGGCCCCCTGTCCGTGTGCCGCGCGGACCACGCCGTCGTTGAGGTCGAGGACGACGCCGACCGGCGTGTCCGACGGACACGCGATGGACACGACGAGACCCGTTGTGCGGCCGCCCATCGCGGCGACGTCGGCGGCACTCTGCACCACCGCGCGGGCGCCGACCTGCTCCGGCGTCGACCAGTCGAATCGGAAGTGGCGCCCCTCGACGACGGTGTCGGTGCTGATCACCGCCGATCCCCCGATGTCGAGAACGGCTGCGTCGTCACCGGATCCGATCACGATGTCGTCGGCGGGCTCACCGGAGGTCGCGGACGCGGTCAACGCGGCGATCACGGCACGCTCACCGATCGCCCCGACCGTGTCGGTCCGGTCGATCGCGCGGTCCTGCCGACCTGTCTCGTCGAAGGTCACTCGTCGGGGCCTTTCCTCTTCCGGTCGCGCGCGCACGGGGTTGTCGGTGACAATGTGTGCCACAGTGTATGGGGCCGCCGGGCGAGAGCGATCCGCAACAGTCCGGCCGCCCGCGGCAGTCGTGCACTGCCCGACGACCGCGCATGCGCCGAGCCGCCGGTACGACAGCCCGTGTCGACGATGTGCCCCATACGATGTGGCCCGGGAACGACACAGACGGAGAGGATGTCCGTGGTTCAGGCATACATACTGATCCAGACCGAGGTCGGCAGGGCCGCCCTCGCAGCCGCGACCATCGCCGAGATCGCCGGGGTCGCCTCGTCGGAAGAGGTCAGTGGGCCGTACGACGTGATCGTCCGGGTCGACGCCTCCGATGCCACCCACCTGACCGAGAACGTGGTTCCGCAGATCCAGAAGGTGGACGGGATCACCCGCACCCTGACCTGCCCGGTGGTCCCCACGACGCGCTGAGGGGCGTCGGCCGGCCGCCCACGACGGTGATCGTGACGGGTCCCCGTGCGCGGGTTCGGCAGACCGACTCCTACTGTTGTGGGGTGACGTCAGCAGGTTCGGATGACACCCAGCAGGATCCCGTCGACGGCGAATCCGCCGAGGACTCCGCGCGGTATGGCGGCGGCGGACGTCTCAGCCCCGCACTCGTCGCGACCCTGGTAGCCATTCCGGTGATGGTGCTCGCCGGCTTCATCGTGTTCGCCGCGATGCGCCCCGATCCGGTGACCCCGATCGAGTCCTACGACTCCGTCGGCCCGGTCGCCGCGGAGTGCACCCGCTTGCTCACCGAAGCACCGGACACCTTCGAGGGTTTCGGCACCAAAGAGGTCTCCGGCGACCGCGCGACGTGGCCGTCGACCGGCCCGGGCGACGACATGACACTTCGGTGCGGGGTGACCCGACCTGCCGAGCTGTCTCCCACCAGCAATCTCCAGGAGATCCACGCCGCCGGCCAGGCCGGGGTCCAGTGGTTCATCACGGACACGGTCGACGGCTCGGGCCAGGCCTATGTGTGCGTCGACCACCGGCCCTATGTCGCGATGTGGATTCCGACGAACGCCGGCAACGGACCCATCACCGACATCTCGGGACTGATCGACCGCACCCTCGAACGGGGACCGCTCGACTTCGGCTGATCGGCGGCGGGCGCTCAGTCCCGGTAGATCTCCGGCTTGGTGCTGCGGCCCAACAGCGAATTGACCGCGTCGGCCACCGACATGCCGTCGTGACAGACCTGGTGGACCGCGTCGGTGAGCGGCATCGGCACCTGGTGTCGCTCGGCCAGCGCACGCACCGACGAGCACGACTTGACGCCCTCGGCGACCTGCCCGTTGGTGGCCTCCTGAGCCTGCGCCATGGTGGCACCCTCCCCCAGCCGCGCGCCGAACGTGCGGTTGCGCGACAACGGCGACGAACACGTCGCGACGAGATCCCCGATCCCGGCGAGACCCGCCAGCGTCTCGATCTGCGCGCCCACCGCGACGCCCAACCGGATCGTCTCGGCGAGCCCACGAGTGATGATCGTCGCCAGGGTGTTCTGACCGAACCCGATGCCGCTGGCCATCCCGCAGGCCAGCGCGATGACGTTCTTCGCAGAGCCGCCGATCTCACATCCGACGACGTCGGTGTTGGTGTACGGCCGGAAGTATCGCGTACTGAACGCGCTCTGCAGCGTCACCGCCCGCGCCTCGTCGGCACAGGCGATCACGGTCGCCGCCGGTTGACCCTCCGCGATCTCGCGTGCCAGGTTCGGCCCGGTCAGCACCGCGATCCGGTCGTCGGCGACACCGGTCACCTCGGCGATGACCTCACTCATCCGCAGCAGGGTGTTGGATTCGATGCCCTTGGCGAGCGACACCAACGACGCATCCGACCCGATGTAGGGCGTCCACTGCGTCAGGTTGGGGCGCAACGACTGCGACGGGACACCGCAGACGACGACGTCGGCGCCGAGCAGGGCATCGACCGCCGAACTCGTCGCGGTGAGCGCGGCGGGCAGCGCGATGCCGGGTAGATAGTCGGCGTTGACGTGCTCGGTGTTGATCGCCTCGGCGAGTTCGGGTCGCCGCGCCCAGATCACGGTGTCGGTACCGGCATCGACCAGCACCTTCGCCACCGAGGTTCCCCAGGAACCCGCACCCATCACCGCTGCGCGCACCGCAACCTCCCACCGGGCAAGCCCAATTCCGTATTCCCACCGCCGGCGCCGGCCGGACGGCCGACCCTGCTCACCCTAGTGCCTGCCGGGTATGGCCGACCCGGAATGTCACCGACCAGGGGTCGGTGCATCATGATGGTCGGCATGGAACACAGCACCGTCGGCGCGGGCGCCGACTCGACGGTCGTCGACGCGGGGGGCAACGAGCCCGTCGCGACGTCGGTCGCGGCCGTGCTGGCGGTCAAGAATCTGCACCGCGCGAAGTCTCGACTGGCGGCGACGCTGTCCACCGCATTCGAGGGTGACGACCCCGTCGCCCGGGGTTCCCTCGTCCTGGCGATGTTCCTCGACACCGTCGACGCCTTGCGCGGCGCCGGGATCTCTCGGCTCGTCGTCGTCAGCCCCGACGACGAGGTGCTCGCCGCGGCGCGGCGCTCGGGCATGCGCGGCCTGAGCGAGTCGCCGCACCGGGCACCCGCGGACGCCGGTCTCAACTCCGCGTTCGTCGAGGGTGCGCGCTGGGCGCGCGAGGCGTGGCCCGAGTCGACGGGCCTGATGTACGTGCAGGCCGATCTGCCGGCGGCGACGAGCACGTCCGTCGCCGCCGTGTTGCGCGCCGCCGGTGAACACCGCTCGAGCTTCGTCACCGACCGGGACGGCTCCGGGACGGTGCTGCTGCACGGCACCGGTACCGGCGTCCCCGCTCCCCGTTTCGGTCCCGGTTCGGCGGCCGCCCACCGGGCCGCCGGCGCCGTCGAACTCGACCCGGCCGGCCGGGAGTGGGCCGACCTGCGCACCGACGTCGACACCGCGGCGGACCTGGGCGTCGCCCGCGAGCTCGGCCTCGGACCGCACACCGTCGCTGCGCTGCGTCATCTCTGACCCCGACCCGCAATCGACAAGCGTCCGACCGGCGGGCGTGTACGCCGGGGACGGCGATGGGTCATCATTGGGGGGTGAGCCCCGCCGACGATGACGTATCGCAGACCGCCACGGTCACCACGACACCGATCCCGCATGCCCCGCCGGCCGCCACCCTGGTGCCCGACGAATCCGCCGACCTGCCCGAGGACCGTTACCTCAACCGGGAATTGAGCTGGCTGGACTTCAACTCCCGGGTGCTCGCACTCGCCGAGGACACCTCCCTGCCGCTCCTCGATCGTGCGAAGTTCCTCGCCATCTTCGCCTCGAACCTCGACGAGTTCTTCATGGTGCGGGTGGCCGGACTCAAGCGGCGCGACGAGACCGGCCTGTCGGTCCGGTCCGCCGACGGCCTGTCGCCGCGAGAACAACTCATGCGCATCGCCGGACGCGCGCAGACCGTCGCCGACCGGCACGCGCGCGTCTTCCTCGATTCGGTCCGACCGGCGTTGGCCGACAACGACATCTACGTGGTGTCCTGGTCGCAGCTCACCGCCGAGCAGCAGGCGCGGATGACCGATTATTTCCAGGACGAGGTATTTCCGGTCCTGACGCCCCTGGCGGTCGACCCCGCTCATCCGTTCCCGTACATCAGCGGGTTGTCGCTGAACCTCGCGGTCACGGTCCGCGACGTCAACGAGAGCGGCGAGCACTTCGCGCGGGTCAAGGTACCGGACAACGTGAACCGCTTCATCCGCGTCGACCGGCTGTCGCCCGCTCGGGCGCCCGACGACGACAAGGCCGCCAGGAGCGCGGTGTTCCTACCGTTGGAGAGTCTGATCGCGGCCAACCTCGGGACGTTGTTCCCGGGTATGGAAATCGTTGAGCACCACGTCTTCCGGATCACCCGCAACGCCGACTTCGAGGTCGAAGAGGACCGCGACGAGGACCTCCTCCAGGCGCTCGAGCGAGAACTCGCGCGCCGTCGGTTCGGCTCGCCGGTGCGGCTCGAGGTCGCCGACGACATGAGCGAGCACATGCTCGAGTTGTTGCTGCGCGAGCTCGAGGTGGACCCCGCCGACGTCATCCAGGTGCCCGGACTCCTCGATCTGTCATCACTTTTCGAGATCTACGCGCTCGACCGCCCGCATCTCAAGGACCGTCCGTTCGTCCCCGCCACCCACCCCGCGTTCGGCGAGCGAGAGACACCCAAGAGCGTGTTCTCTACTCTTCGCGACGGTGACGTACTCGTCCACCATCCGTACGACTCGTTCTCGACGAGCGTGCAGCGGTTCATCGAGCAGGCCGCGGCCGACCCGCAGGTCCTGGCCATCAAGCAGACGCTGTACCGCACCTCCGGCGACTCCCCGATCGTCAACGCGCTCATCGACGCCGCCGAGGCCGGGAAGCAGGTCGTCGCGCTGGTGGAGATCAAGGCCCGCTTCGACGAGCAGGCGAACATCAAGTGGGCCCGCAAACTGGAACAGGCCGGCGTCCACGTCGTCTACGGCCTCGTCGGTTTGAAGACCCACTGCAAGACCTGCCTGGTGGTGCGTCGCGAGGGCTCGACGATCAAGCGGTACTGCCACATCGGGACCGGCAACTACAACCCGAAGACCGCGCGGCTCTACGAGGACGTGGGCCTGCTGACCGCCGCCCCCGACATCGGCGCCGACCTGACCGACCTGTTCAACACCTTGACCGGCTACTCCCGCAAGCAGGAGTACCGCAACATCCTCGTTGCGCCGCACGGCATCCGGGCGGGCATCATCAAACGGATCCATCGCGAGATCGAGCTGTTCCGCGACGGCGACACGCGCGCGAGAATCCAGCTCAAGGCGAATGCACTGGTCGACGAGCAGGTGATCGATGCGCTGTACCGGGCCTCGCAGAGCGGGGTACCCGTCGACGTCGTCGTCCGTGGCATCAGCGCGCTGCGGCCCGGGGTCGAGGGTTACAGCGACAACATCCACGTGCGGTCGATCCTGGGGCAGTTCCTCGAGCACTCCCGAATCCTGTATTTCGGTGCGCAGAACGAGTACTGGTTCGGCAGCGCGGACATGATGCACCGCAATCTCGATCGGCGCGTGGAGGTCATGGTGAACGTCCGTGACGAGCGTCTGGCCGGTGAACTCGGTGACATCTTCGCCTCCGCCCTCGATCCGCGGACCCGCTGCTGGGTCCTGCAGTCCGACGGGAGCTGGGTGGCCTCACCCGCCGAGGGCGAAGAGGTGCGCGACCATCAGCGACAGATGATGCGGCGCAATCGTCGTCGGCCGGAGACCAGTTCGTGACCGGCACCGACGCGTAACCTTCGACCTCTACGATCACCATCGACATGGCGAAGAAGACGAATGAGGTATGGGCCGCCGGCGGTGTGGTCTGGCGACCGGTTGTCCCCGGTCCGACCGGGAACGATGCCGCCGAGATCGACGATGTCGAGATCGCGGTCGTCCACCGCCCCAAGTACGACGACTGGACGCTGCCCAAGGGAAAGGCCGAGCCGGGCGAGACTCTCATCGACACGGCGGTGCGCGAGATCGCCGAGGAGACGGGCCAACACGTCGTCCTCGGCCGGCACCTGGACGACGTCCACTACGACCTCGGCAGTACCCGCAAGCATGTGCGCTACTGGTCGGCGCGAGCGTCCGACGGAGAGTTCGTCGCCGGGCACGAGGTCGACGAGCTGCGGTGGCTCTCCGTCGACGAGGCCCGGGAGATGTTGAGCTATCCGCTCGATCGCACGATCCTCGAGGAGTTCGTGCGGCTACCCGCGGACCTGCACACGTTCCTGTTGGTACGGCACGCCAAGGCCGGTCGGCGCTCGACCTACAAGGGCGACGACCGGTTGCGGCCCCTCGACAAACTCGGCCGGGCGCAAGCCGCCGCCCTCGCCCCATTGCTGATCGCGTTCGGGGCGAGCCGGGTGCACTCGGCCGATCGCGTCCGCTGTGAGCAGACCCTGGAACCGCTACGCGACCGGCTGGGGGTCGAGTTGCACAGCGAGCCGGATCTGTCGGAGGAGACGTATCGGACCAATCCGGCAGCGGCGCAACGCCGGATCCTCGAACTCGCCGCCGACACGACGTCGACCCTGGCGGTCTGCAGTCAGGGCAAGGTGATCCCGCCCCTCATGGACTGGTGGTCCGAGCGCGACTCGATCCCGCTTCCCAAGGCCTCCAACCGCAAGGGCAGTGTGTGGGTTCTGTCCCTGTTCGACGGCCGGCTGGTGGCGGCCGATCACATCGCCGGGCCGCTCCCGACAGCCTGAGTCCCGCGCCCCCTCAGGTTGACCCCGAACACGATTCAGCCCCCGGCGGGGGAAGTACGCCGGGGGCTGAATTGTGGTCGTCGACCGCGGTTGTCCCGCAGGTCAGCGACGGGTGGTCTTCTTCGCCGCGGTCTTCTTCGCGGCAGCCTTCTTGGCCGGAGCCTTCTTCGCCGCGGTGGCCTTCTTGGCCGGCGCCGCCTTCTTGGCCGGAGCCTTCTTCGCCGCGGTGGTCTTCTTGGCCGCCGTGGTCTTCGCCGGAGCCTTCTTCGCCGCGGTGGTCTTCTTGGCCGCCGTGGTCTTCGCCGGAGCCTTCTTGGCCGCCGTGGTCTTCTTGGCGGCGGCGGTCGTCTTCTTGGCGGCGGTCTTCTTCGCCGGCGCAGCCTTCTTGGCTGCCGTGGTGGTGGCTCCGCTTCCGCGCTTCACAGCCGGACCGGTCGCGGACAGCTTCTGCTTGCCCGCCACAACGGCTTTGAACTGAGCGCCCGGACGGAACGCCGGCACCGAGGTCGCGCGGACCTTGACGGTCTCGCCGGTGCGCGGGTTACGGGCGACGCGCGGTGCGCGCTTCCGCTTCTCGAATACGCCGAAGCCGGTGATCGTCACGCTCTCGCCCTTGTTGACCGCGCGCACGATCGTGTCGACGACGAGCTCGACGGCTTCAGTCGCAGTCTTGCGATCCGCGTCGAGCTTCTTGGTCAGCTCATCAATGAGCTCCGCCTTGTTCATGAGTACCTCCGCAAGCTGATCTGACCGAGTTTCGGCCAGCTACCAACACACGGTAAACGTCGGATGTGAAAACGTCCATCTTCCACGCCAATTAGGACGCCGTGTTGCGAAATGGCATGGCAGCTCACGATGGTGCCGCCGCGGCGAGATGACCCCGCCGCGGCGGTGCGAAATCAGTCCGCGAGGGTGCGCGGCTTGAATGCCGGACGCGCCGACTCGTACTCGGAAATCGCCTCTACCTGGCGCAACGTGAGTCCGATGTCATCGAGACCCTCCATCAGGCGCCACCGCGTGTAGTCATCAATTGCCAACGGCACCACGAGGTCTCCGGCGGTGACCGTCTTATCGACAAGACTCACCGTCACTTCGAGGCCCGGAGTCTCCTCGAGGCGCTTCCACAGCAGTTCGACGTCGGACTGCTCGACCTGCGCGGCCACCAGACCCGCCTTGCCCGAGTTGCCGCGGAAGATGTCGGCGAAACGCGACGAGATCACCACGCGGAAGCCGAAATCGGACAGCGCCCAGACCGCGTGCTCACGCGACGACCCGGTGCCGAAGTCGGGACCGGCAACCAGGACCGACCCGCGGCTCCAGGGCTCGTTGTTGAGGATGAAATCGGGATCGGTCCGCCAACCGGCGAACAGACCGTCCTCAAAGCCGGTGCGCGTCACCCGCTTCAGATAGACGGCCGGGATGATCTGGTCGGTGTCGACGTTGCTGCGACGCAGCGGGACACCGATTCCGGTGTGTTCGGTGAACGGTTCCATGAGAAAGCCCCTGTTCGAATGATGTGGCAGGAATGTGGGTCGGACCGTGACTCAACCGAGATCGGCGGGCGCCGGCTGCGAGTCCAGATCGGCGGGCGCGGACAAGGTGCCGCGCAGCGCGGTGGCCGCTGCCACTCCCGGAGACACGAGGTGCGTTCGGCCACCCTTGCCCTGGCGCCCTTCGAAATTGCGGTTGGAGGTCGACGCACACCGCTCCCCCGGGGCGAGCTGGTCCGGGTTCATGCCCAGGCACATCGAGCACCCGGCCTGCCGCCACTCGGCGCCGGCCGCGAGGAAGATCTCTCCGAGTCCCTCGTCCTCGGCCTGTGCACGCACCCGCATCGAACCGGGCACGATGAGCATCCGCATCCCGTCCGCGACCTTGCGCCCCTTGAGGATGCCGGCGACCTCGCGCAGGTCCTCGATCCGGCCGTTCGTGCAGGAGCCGACGAAGACCGTGTCGACCTTGATGTCGCGCAGCGGCGTTCCGGGCTCGAGGCCCATGTACTCGAGCGCCTTGGCCGCGGCACTCGCCTTGACCTCGTCGCCGTACTCCGCCGGGTCGGGTACCGCCGCGCCGAGCGGGGCACCCTGTCCCGGATTGGTCCCCCACGTGACGAACGGGGTCAGCGAGGCGGCGTCGATGTGCACCTCGGCGTCGAAGGTGGCGCCGGGATCGGTGCGCAGACTGTCCCAATAGTCAACGGCAGCATCCCAATCGGCACCCGAGGGGGCATGCGGGCGGCCCTTGAGGAACTCGTAGGTGACCTCGTCGGGTGCGATCATCCCCGCCCGGGCGCCTGCCTCGATCGACATGTTGCACACCGTCATCCGCGCTTCCATGGAGAGCTTGCGGATCGCCTCCCCGCGGTACTCCAGCACGTAACCCTGCCCGCCGCCGGTGCCGATCTTCGCGATGATCGCGAGGATCAGGTCCTTGCTCGTCACGCCGGGCGGGAGCTCGCCGTCGACGTTGATCGCCATCGTCTTGAACGGGCGCAGCGAGAGGGTCTGCGTCGCCAGGACGTGCTCGACCTCACTGGTACCGATACCCATCGCGATCGCTCCGAAGGCACCGTGTGTGGAGGTGTGGCTGTCACCGCACACGACGGTCATGCCGGGTTGGGTCAGGCCCAGCTGCGGCCCGACCACGTGGACGATGCCCTGCTCGGCGTCACCCATGGGGTGAAGGCGGACGCCGAATTCCTCGCAGTTGCTGCGCAGCGTGTCGACCTGGGTCCGCGACACGGGATCGGCGATGGGCTTGTCGATGTCCACCGTCGGGACGTTGTGGTCCTCGGTCGCGATGGTCAGATCCGGTCGGCGGACCGGACGACCGGCGAGGCGCAGGCCCTCGAAGGCCTGGGGACTGGTGACCTCGTGGACGAGGTGGAGGTCGATGTAGATCAAGTCGGGATTGGTGTTGCCGGACGCATCGACGTCACCGGGGACGACGACATGGTCGCGCCACACCTTCTCGGCGAGAGTCAGCGGCTGGGCTGGGCTGTTGCTCATGGCTTCACTCGTTATCTGCTCGGGTTCTTCGGACTCTGCACGCGGTGTTGACGTTCTGGCTGTGTTTCGAACGTGCATCTCACTATTTGGACAGCTAGTATCGTCCTATGGGAAAGGATACCGCATCCGCGGTCAGCAGCGGAATCGGAGTGCTCGACAAGTCCGTGGCGGTGCTGCACGCGATCGCCGAGGCGCCGTGCAATCTCTCCGAGCTCTGCGAGCGCACCGGTCTGCCCCGGGCGACGGCACATCGACTCGCCGTCGGACTCGAGACGCACCGCTTTCTGACCAGGGATGTCACCGGCCGCTGGCAGCCCGGCCCCGTCCTCGGCGAACTCGCCTCCTCGGCACACGATCCCGTCACCGAGTCCGCTCTCATGGTCCTCCCCCGGCTCCGCGACATCACCGGCGAATCGGTTCAGGTCTATCGCCGCGAAGGGGCCGAACGCGTCTGCGTCGCCGCGATGGAACCACCGACCGGCCTGCGTGACACCGTGCCGGTGGGCACCCGGTTCCCCATGAGCGCAGGGTCCGCGGCGAAGGTCCTCCTCGCCTGGGCCGACCCCGCCACCCAGCGCGCGCTCGTGCCGGACAGCGTCTTCAGCGAGCGCGCACTGCACGAGATCCGCCGGCGCGGGTGGGCCCAGAGCGCCGGTGAACGCGCCGCCGGAGTCGCGAGCGTGTCGGCTCCCGTGCGCGACGGCAACGGTGACGTGGTCGCCGCGATCTCGGTGTCCGGGCCGATCGACCGAATGGGCCGGCGACCCGGTGCACGCTGGGCCGCCGATCTGCTCGCCGCCGCCGACGCCATCCACAAACGCCTCCAGGCCGCACGTCCCTGACCCAGAGCCGTTGCACCCGGAGCGGTTCCGATGAACCCGCCGGTGGGCTAGCGTCGGGGAATGGGAGTCAACCAACGCAATCAGATCGTCATGTCCGAGGCCGAGATCGCGGAGTTCGTGGCGCGCAGTCGGACCGCGACCCTCGCCACCACCGGAGCGGACGGGAGCATCCACCTCGTGGCGATGTGGTACGGGATCATCGACGGCGAGATCTGGTTCGAGACCAAATCCAAGTCGCAGAAGGCGGTCAACATCCGTCGCAACAACCGGTGCTCGGTGATGATCGAGGACGGTGACACCTACGACACACTGCGCGGCGTCACCTTCGAGGGCACTGCCGAGATCCTCGACGACCCGGACTCGTGCCTGAAGGTCGGCATCAGCGTCTGGGAACGCTACACAGCGCCCTACACCGAAGAATCGCGACCATTCGTCGAGCAGATGATGAACAAGCGCGTCGCCGTCCGGATCCGTCCGTCCCGCACCCGTTCCTGGGACCACCGCAAGCTCGGCATCCCCGAGATGCCGGCCTCGGGCACCACCGCCGAATTCCTCTGACCGCAGTCCCGGCGCGACACCTTCTGACCCTCGTCCGTGTTTCGGTGTGATCATCGCAACACGGACGAGATGGTCTGTCGCGCAATGAAAAACACCCTCCCCCTGCATCGCAGAGGAAGGGTGTTTCTCGTAGCCCCGACGGGATTCGAACCCGCGCTACCGCCTTGAGAGGGCGGCGTCCTAGGCCGCTAGACGACGGGGCCATGGGAACTTCCGGCGATCAAGACCTTAGCACGGTCTCGATCTCTTTCTGTCCGCTGGGGTACCAGGACTCGAACCTAGAATGGCGGTACCAGAAACCGCTGTGTTGCCAATTACACCATACCCCATTGGCTTGATTCTCCTTGCGGAAAACTGCCGAGAAAGAGAGTATCAAAGGGTCACCGTAAGTCCACAAACGTGCAGCTCAGCGGCACTATTCGGCTGCGATCTCCCGTGCCGAGGCCAGCCGCGCGAGCGTCTTGTCGCGACCCAGGATCTCCATCGATTCGAAGAGCGGCGGACTGACCTGGGAGCCGGTCACCGCCACGCGTACCGGACCGAACGCCTTGCGCGGTTTGAGCCCCAGATCGTCCACCAGCGCAGCATTCAGTGCGTCCTGCAGTGCGGCGGTGGTGAAGGAGTCCAGCGACTCGACCGCGGCGATGGTGGCGTCCAGGACCGGCACCGCGTCGGCGCCCAGGTTCTTGCTCGCCGCCTTCTCGTCGATCGTGAACTCGTCGTCGGAGACGTAGGCGAAGGAGATGAGGTCCCACGCGTCGCCGAGGACCTGGATACGCGTCTGCACCAATTCGGCCAGAGCCGCGAAGGTCTCGTCGTCGGCGCTCTCGGGGAGCTTGCCCTGCGCGACGAGATACGAGCGCAGCCGCGCCGTGAAGTCGGCGACCTCGAGCATCCGGATGTGCTCGGCGTTGATGGCGTCGGCCTTCTTCTGATCGAACCGTGCGGGGTTCGAGTTGACCTGTCGCACATCGAAAGCCGCGATCATCTCGGCCAGGCTGAAGACGTCGACATCGCTCTTGTAACCCCAGCCGAGCAGCGCGAGGTAGTTGAGCAGACCCTCGGGGATGAAACCGCGGTCGCGATGGTGGAAGAGGTTCGACTGGGGGTCGCGCTTGGAGAGCTTCTTGTTGCCCTCACCCATCACGAAGGGCAGGTGCCCGAAGGCCGGCACGGCGTCGGCGACGCCGATACGGATCAGCGCGTCGTACAGCGCGAGCTGCCGCGGAGTCGACGACAGGAGATCCTCGCCGCGCAGCACATGGGTGATCTTCATCATCGCGTCGTCGACCGGGTTGACCAGCGTGTAGAGCGGATCGCCGGTCGCACGGGTCAGCGCGAAGTCGGGAACGGTACCCGCCTTGATCGTCGTCGTGCCGCGCACGAGATCGTCCCAGGTGAGGTCGGTGTCCGGCATCCGCAGGCGGACAACGGGTTTACGTCCTTCGGCGAGGTAGTCCGCACGTTGCTCGGGCGTCAGGTCACGATCGAAGTTGTCGTACCCGAGCTTGGGGTCGCGTCCGGCGGCGCGGTGCCGGGCCTCCACCTCTTCCGGGGTCGAGAACGCCTCGTAGGCCTCGCCGGCCTCGAGAAGGCGGGCGACGACGTCGGCATGGAGTTCCCGCCGCTCGGACTGCCGGTAGGGACCGTAGGGTCCGCCCACCTCCGGCCCCTCGTCCCAGTCGAGACCGAGCCAGCGCAAGGCGTCTAGGATGGCCTCGTAGGATTCTTCGCTGTCTCGCGACGAGTCGGTGTCCTCGATGCGGAAGACGAAGGTGCCACCGTCGTGCCGGGCCTGCGCGAAATTGAAGAGCGCGGTCCGCACGAGTCCCACGTGGGGAGTGCCGGTCGGGGATGGACAGAATCGGACGCGAACGGCCTCACTACTGGTCATGAGGCTCAGCGTATCGAAGCCGACCGCCGCCCCCGCACGCCCGCCGTCAGGCCCGGTGGCGCTCGCAGAACTCCACCAGGACCCGGTTCACCTCGGCCGGCTGTTCGAGATAACCGAAATGACCGGCCCGCTCGATCTCGACGTACTCCGCGCCTGGAATGGCCTCGGCGACTTCGCGCGCCAGCTTCGCCGGCAGGGTCCGGTCGTCGGCGAATCCGACGACCAGCGCGGGCCGGGTGATGCCGCGGTACGCCGCGAGACGGTTGGACTCCTTGTTGTGGAGTTCGAGCTGTGCGCGGACGCCCGGGGTGATCGTCTGCGGGGAGAACCCGATGATGTCGAGCCAGTCTCGCGCGGTGCGGTCGTCGTCGAGCGTGTGCGGCGACAGGTTGAGATGCGCGGTGATGGCGGCCTCGTACTCCGGTGGCAGCTTGATCTTGTTGTCGTAGAGGGCCCGCTCACCGGCCGAGATCGCTTCCTGCAGTGGGGTGTTGCGGCCGTACGTCGCAACCATCACCGCCGCCTTGACCACGTCGGGGCGGGCCAGCGCCAGCTCCTGGGTGATCCGGGCACCCAACGAGGTGCCGATCACGATCGCCGGACCGCGGCCGAGGTGTTCGATCAGAGCCGCGGTGTCGGCGACCATGTCGTCGAGCGTGAAACCCTCGGCGCACTCCGACGACGGTGCGACACCGCGGTTGTCGAACGTCACGACGGTGAAGCCGGCTTTCACCAGCGCGGGTTCCTGATGCGCCTTCCAGACGCGGCCGGGACTTCCGGTTCCCATGACCATGACCACGAGCGGGCCCGACCCGGCGAGGCTGTAGGAGATGTCGATCCCGTTGACACGGGCCGTGCTGGGAGCTGTCACTTGTCCACCACCGGGTTGGAGAGCGTACCGATACCGTCGACGGTCACCGAGATACGTTGACCGGCGACCATGGGCCCGACCCCTTCCGGGGTGCCCGTGAGGATCACGTCGCCGGGCAGCAGGGTCATCACGCGCGAGATCCACTCGACGATCTCACCGACGTCGTGGAGCATCAGCGATGTCCGGGTCCGCTGCTTGACCTCGCCGTCGAGTTCCGTCACGAGTTCGACGTCCGACGGATCGAGCGAGGTGTCGATCCACGGGCCGAGCGGACAGAAGGTGTCGTACCCCTTGCCGCGGGTCCACTGACCGTCGGCCTGCTGGTGGTCGCGGGCGGTTACGTCGTTGGCGACCGTGTATCCGAGGATCACGCCCTTGGCCTGCGCGGCCTTCACGTCCTTGCACGGGCGTCCGATGACGGCCGCGAGCTCCCCCTCGTAATCGACCCGTTGCGACGACGGCGGACGCACGATGGGCACCTCGGGGCCGATGATCGAAGTGTTGGGCTTGAGGAAGATCACCGGGTCGGCGGGCGCCTCGCCGCCCATCTCCGCCGCGTGTGCGGCGTAGTTCTTGCCGATGCAGATCACCTTGCTGGCGAGGATCGGCGCCAACACCCGGACATCCGCCAGCTTCCACGACCGGCCAGTGAACGTCGGCGTACCGAAGGGATGTTCGGCGATCTCCTTGACGACGGCGTCGTCTCCGTCGCCCTCGACGGACACGAAGGCCACGCCGTCAGGACTCGCAATTCGACCTAAGCGCATGTCCAGACCCTATCGCACCGCCGATCCCACACGTTGGGAGACGAGTTGGCGGACGTCGGTGCCGGTTTTACAATGTGGTCACACTGTTTCATATATTGAGATATCCAACCCCGGTTCACCGGGTCCGGACAGGCAGCGAGGTGAGTAGACCATGGCCGATGTCGACGACATCACCACTGCCCGAAGGTGGATCATCCTCGGGTGCTCGCTGCTCGCCGCGCTCACCACGACTTGTGTGGTCAGCGGTGTCGCCTACCTGATCCCCACGCTGCACACCGACGCCGGACTCACCCTCACCCAGGCCTCGGCGCTTGCCGCGATCCCGACGGTCGGACTGATGGCGGCGACGATCCCGTGGGGAATCCTGTTGGACCGCTACGGCGAACGACGGATCCTCCTGCTGTCGCTGTCGATCTCGCTCGCCGGCGCGACCGGGGCGACCGTCGCCGCGTCAGCCGATGCGTCCTATGCCGTCGTGGGTGCCGCGCTCTTCGTGGGCGGTCTCGGCTCGGGGGCGGCGAACGGGGCCAGCGGTCGCATCGTCGTCGGCTGGTTTCCCGCACACCAGCGTGGGACTGCGATGGGCATCCGGCAGATGGCACAACCGCTGGGGATCGGCGTCTGCGCTCTCACCATGCCGGTTGTCGCAGCGAGTTCGGGACCCGCTGCGGCACTGGCGATCCCAGCCGTGGTGACTGCTGCAGGACTCGTCGCGGTGGTCGTCGGCATCACCGATCCGCCGCGTCGGCCGGCTCCCGCGTCGACGGTCGGCAACCCTCCCCCGCGCACGAATCCCTACCGCGACAACTCTTTCCTCGCACGCATCCACATCGCCAGCATGCTGCTGGTCATCCCCCAGTCCATGCTGTGGACCTTCGTACCGACCTGGCTGATCGTCGCGCACGGGTGGTCACCGGCCGGCGCCGGAACCCTGATCACCGTGACCCAGATCATCGGTGCACTGGGCCGGATCGTCGCCGGACGGTGGTCGGACGCCTGGATGTCGCGGATGCGACCGGTCCGCGTGATCGCGGTGGCCGGTGTCGCCGCCATGTCCGCGCTCGCGATCGCCGACTGGTTCGACAGCCCACTCGCGCCCGCGCTCATGGCGGTGGCGAGCGTCATCTCGGTGGCCGACAACGGCTTGGCGTTCACCGCCATCGCCGAGTACGTCGGACCGGAATGGAGCGGCCGCGGACTCGCCGTACAGAACACCGGACAGTATCTGGTGACCGCGGCGACCACACCGCTTCTCGGAGCACTCATCGCGACCGTCGGTTTCCCGATCGCCTTTGCCGCGACCGCCCTGGCACCGCTTGTCGCGACGCCCCTGGTCCCGCGCGACCGGATGCGAGAACCCGATGAGCTGGTCGACGCCTGAACCCACCACCAACGGACGAACCCGCCACCGAATTGGTGGCGGGTTCGTCCCTTGCTGGTGAATATGCCTGCGAACTACAGCCGTTCGCGGATACGCGCACCGATCTCGGAGGTGCTGAACGTACCGCTGCGCTCGGCGAGGTCGTCGGCGACGGCCTTCTCGATCCGGGCGGCGGCGTCGTCGTCGCCGAGATGCTGGAGCAGGAGCGCGACCGACAGGATCGCGGCCGTCGGATCGGCCTTGCCCTGCCCGGCGATGTCGGGTGCCGAGCCGTGCACCGGCTCGAACATCGACGGGTTGGCGCCGGTGGCGTCGATGTTGCCCGACGCGGCCAGCCCGATACCACCGCTCACCGCGGCGGCGATGTCGGTGATGATGTCGCCGAACAGGTTGTCGGTGACGATCACGTCGAAGCGGCCGGGGTCGGTGACCAGGTAGATGGTCGCCGCGTCCACGTGGCAGTAGTCGGTGGTGACGTCGGGGAACTCGGCACCCACCTCCTCGACCGCGCGACTCCACATCGACCCGGCGAAGGTCAACACGTTGGTCTTGTGGACCAGCGTCAGCTTCTTGCGACGCTGCTGGGCACGCTGAAATGCGTTGCGCACGACGCGTTCCACACCGAACCGGGTGTTGACGCTGACCTCGGTGGCGACCTCGTTCGGGGTTCCGACACGAATCGCGCCACCGTTGCCGGTGTAGGGCCCCTCGGTCCCCTCCCGAACGACCACGAAGTCGATGTCGGGGTCGCCCGCGAGGGGCGAGGAGACACCGGGGAAGCGGCGCGACGGCCGCAGGTTGACGTGGTGGTCGAGTGCGAATCGCATCGTCAGGAGCAGACCGCGCTCCAGCACGCCCGACGGTACGGACGGATCGCCGATGGCGCCCAACAGGATCGCGTCGTGACGACGAAGCGACTCGAGGTCGTCCTCGGTGAGCAGCTCGCCGTTGCGGTGGTAGCGGCGCGCGCCGAGGTCGAACTCGGTAGTGCTCACCGACGGTACGACCGAGTCGAGGACGCCCAGCGCCTCGCCGATGACCTCGGGACCGATGCCGTCGCCGGCGATGACTGCGAGTTTCATGCGAGGTCGACCTGTTCGATGAGGGTTGCGCTGACCGCGTCACCGATCGCGGCGACGACCTCGTCGTCGAGGACGCTGCTCACGCGCAGCATCATGGTCGCGCCGCCGCCCTCGGCGTCCTGCGACAAACCGGCCGCCAGGATGTCGATGCCGGCGTTCCCGAGCAGCGTTCCGATCTTGCCGAGGGAACCCGGCTGGTCGGCGTAGCTGACGATGAGGTTGTGCCCTTCGGCACGCAGGTCGAAGTTGCGGCCGTTGATGTTGACGATCTTCTCCACCAGGCGCGGACCCGACAGGGTGCCCGAGACATTGTGGGTCGAGCCGTCGGCGAACACGGCCTTCACGTCGACCACGCTGCGGTGGTTGGGACTCTCCGGCGCGGTGGTGACCTCGCTGGTCACGCCGCGTCCCTCGGCGACCGCGGGGGCGTTGACGAAGGTGACCGGCTCGTCGAGCACTGCGGAGAACAGGCCGCGCAGCGCGGACAGGCCGAGCACGTCGACGTTGTTCGCGGCGAGTTCACCCCGTACGTCGACGACGATGGAGGTCGGCGGCTCCTTGCTGATGGCGCCGACGAGCACGCCCGCCTTGCGAGCGACCTCGAGCCACGGTGCGACCTCTTCGTCGACGGCGCCCCCGGTGATGTTGACGGCGTCGGGGACGAAGTGACCGGCCAGCGCCAGCCGGACGCTCTTGGCGACGTCGGTGCCCGCGCGATCCTGCGCCTCGCTGGTCGATGCGCCGAGGTGGGGCGTCACGACGACCTGCGGCAGCTCGAAGAGCGGCGAGTCGGTGCAGGGCTCGGTGGCGAAGACGTCCAGGCCGGCCGCGCGGACCTGACCGGAGTTGATCGCGTCGGCCAGTGCCTGCTCGTCGATGAGACCACCGCGGGCGGCGTTGACGATGACGACGCCCTTCTTGGTCCGGGCGAGCTGCTCGGCGCCGATGAGGCCCAGGGTCTCCGGGGTCTTCGGCAGGTGGACGGTGATGAAGTCGGCGCGCTCGAGGAGTTCGTCGAGGCTGACGAGCTCGATCCCGAGCTGGGCCGCACGAGCCGGCGACACGTAGGGGTCGTAGGCGATGATGTGGGTTTCGAAAGCGGCCAGCCGCGCGGCCACCAGCTGGCCGATGCGGCCGAGTCCGACGACACCGACCGTCTTGTCGAAGATCTCGACGCCGTTGAACGACGAACGCTTCCAGGTCTTCTCGCGCAAGGTGGCGTCCGCGGCCGGGATCTGGCGCGACGCGGCCATCAGCAGCGCGACGGCGTGTTCGGCCGCGGTGTGGATGTTCGAGGTCGGGGCGTTGACGACCATGACGCCGCGCTCGGTCGCGGCAGGCACGTCGACGTTGTCCAGACCGACACCCGCCCGGGCGATGATCTTCAGCTTCTTGCCCGCGTCGAGGACCTCGGCGTCCACGGTCGTCGCGGAGCGGACCAGAATGGCGTCGGCGTCGACGACCGCCTCGAGCAGCTTGGGACGATCCGGGCCGTCGACCCATCGCACCTCGACACCGTCACCGAGTGCTTCCACGGTGGACGGCGCCAGCTTGTCGGCGATGAGTACAACCGGGCGGCCAGCAGAGCTCACAGTCATTTCTCCAGGTTCGGGGAGTGCGGTTTCACGAACGTCGGTATGGAGTGTCGGTGACGACTCCGTACGACAGCTTAAAGGTGTGGTAGGTGCCGTCGAGCATGCGGTCTACCCCGGAACGAGAGCCCTGTCCCCCGGCACGAGTAGAGTGTGACGCGCATTACGGCAAACTCGCGCGGCGCATCACAGAAGTGTTGCAAACCGACCGCGGCTCGATCCCACGCCGCCGTGCGCGCGTGGGGTGCCCGGTACGGTGTGCTTGCCGCCCATCGCGAAGTTCCCGACGGGCGGCGATGCCCGTGATCGAGAACTGGTTGACCCGAGAAGTGGAGTGCGGATGACGAAGAAGCTGACAGTACTGTTGGCGGTTTTGGCTGCGACGGTGCTGGCCGGCTGGGGAGGGGGCGTCGCGGTCGCCGCACCGGCGAAGATCTTCATGGGAGGCGGGTCCGGAATCCTGGTGCTCAAGGGCGGCAACTCCGCCGCGGCCTGCACCCTGACCACCATCGGCCGCTCGAAGACCAACAAGCTCATCGGCGTCACCGCGGGACACTGCGGCACTCCCGGCCAGAAGGTCTACTCCGAGACGTTCCAGGACCGCGGCCAGGCAGGCACCATCACCTACACCGCGCCGGATCTCGACATGGCGATCATCGAACTCGACGCCTCGCGAGTCGTGCCGCTGCGCACGGTCCGCGGCGTGACGATCCGCTCGGTCGACCAGGCGCCGCTCGCCTTCCCGACCATCGCCTGCAAAGAAGGCCGGACCACCGGCAACACCTGCGGCATCGCCTGGTTCTCCGACGGCGACGTGCACGTCAGCCAGATGTGCGTCATCGAAGGTGACTCCGGTAGCCCCGTGGTCGTCGGCGACCGGCTGGTGGGCATGGTGAACGCCTACTACTTCCTCGGTTGCCTCGGCCCCGAGACCGGCACCAACATCCAGCCGATCCTGAAGCGGATCGCTTCGCTCGACGCTTACAAGGGATTCCGGGTCGCCTGACGACTCTGGGTCCCACCCCCACCGACGCCCCGGATGGTTTCCCTCCGGGGCGTCGTCGTGTGCGGGGTGACGTGCGCAGTGAGGCGCCGGGACGACTGCTCGGGCCGAGCACGACCCGGGTGGTCAGCCGGCTTCGGTCACCGGGTGACCCCGAGCCAGTCCTCGATCTCCCGGGTGACCGCTGCCGTCGCCTCCAGGGGTGCGAGATGTCCGACACCGTCGAGGATCACGGGGTCGCGGCGGTCGGGCAGGAGGTCTCGTAGCTGCGTGGCCTGCTCGACGGGAATCCACGGATCGTCGGCGCCCCAGCCGATCCGCGTCGGGCATCGAACCTGAGACAGGCGTTCCGCGACGGGTCTGGTATGCTCCGGCCGCAATGCCGCGATCTGACGATAGAACCCGGCCTTGCCGTCCCCGCCGAGCCACGGACGAGTCAGCTCGTCGAGGTCATTGTCCGTCAGCCGGTGCCGCGCGGCACCGGCGATGTACTCGCGCACCAACGCCGCGTGCAAGGGGTCGGGAAGTTGCTCGAAGACCTCGGTGTTGTCGGCGACCAGTCGGAAGAAGGGCGACCCCCACGGATCGAGAGTCACGATGTCCCAGAGGAACAACGACGCGTACTCGCGACCGTGGAGCAGATGCGCGCCCAGTGCCACCGCGCCCCCGATGTCGTGTGCGATCACGTGCGGCCGCGTCAGACCCCACTGAGACTGCAGCACAGCGAATCTCGACATCTGGGTCGCCAGATCCACCGGTGCGTCCGTGACCATCGACTGCCCGTATCCAGGCATGTCCCACAGGAAGACTCGGCGACCGAGGCCGATCTGTTGCGCCACGCCGGCCCACACGTACGCCGACCACGGAGTCCCGTGGCACATCACCACATCGATGTCGGTGTGCCCCGCCGGCTCGAGAACATATGTCGCAACACGCTCCACGTCGACATAGACCGGCGGTGGCAGAACGATCCCTTGGCTGTCCACGAGTCAGACATTAAACCCGTCGAGCCGAACCCACCCTTTTTCGGTATTTCCTCACCCCGCGACCCCGGTGGGTTTGCCGAAAAGGGGTGGGTGTGCGGAGACGCAAGCGGGTCCGCACCACATCGGTGCGGACCCGCTGTGGGCGCTGCGTTCAGCGCAATACCGCTGCGACTCAGGCGGTCTCGGTGATCGGACGATCAACCCAGCTCATCAGGTCGCGCAGCTTCTTGCCGGTGACCTCGATCGGGTGCTCGGCGTTCTCCTTGCGCAGGCCCTCGAGCTCCTTGTCGCCGCCCTCGACGTTGGCGACGAGGCGCTTGACGAAGGTGCCGTCCTGGATGTCGGTGAGGATGCCGCGCATGCGCTCCTTGGTGTCGGCGTCGATGACCCGCGGGCCCGACACGTAACCGCCGAACTCGGCGGTGTCCGAGACCGAGTAGTTCATGCGCGCGATTCCGCCCTCGTACATGAGGTCGACGATCAGCTTGAGCTCGTGCAGCACCTCGAAGTAGGCCATCTCGGGGGCGTAACCCGCCTCGACCATCACCTCGAAGCCGGTCTTGACCAGTTCCTCGGTGCCGCCGCACAGCACCGCCTGCTCGCCGAAGAGGTCGGTCTCGGTCTCTTCCTTGAACGTGGTCTTGATGATTCCGGCACGACCACCGCCGATGGCGCTGGCGTAGCTCAGCGCAAGCGCCTGGCCCTCGCCCTTGGGGTCCTGATGGACGGCGATGAGCGCGGGAACGCCCTTGCCGTCGACGAACTGGCGGCGCACGAGGTGGCCGGGGCCCTTCGGGGCGACCATCGCGACGGTCACGTTCTCCGGCGCCTTGATGAGGCCGAAGTGGATGTTGAGACCGTGGCCGAAGAACAGCGCGTTGCCGTCCTGCAGGTTCGGCTCGATGTCCTCGGTGAAGATCTTCGCCTGCGAGGTGTCGGGCGCCAGCACCATGATGACGTCGGCCCAGGCGGCGGCCTCGGATGCGGTGAGCACCTTGAGGCCCTGCTCCTCGGCCTTGGCCTTCGACTTGGAGCCCTCACGCAGACCGATCACGACGTCGACGCCGGAATCGCGCAGCGACAGCGAATGCGCATGGCCCTGGCTGCCGTAGCCGATCACCGCGACCTTGCGACCCTGGATGATCGACAGATCCGCGTCGTCGTCGTAGAACAGTTCGATGGCCACTATGTTTCCCTTCGATATGTGGTGTCCCTGGCGGATTCTCGGAATCCGTCGGGATTCGTAATTCCCTTGTCGCTCCTCGCCGATGCTCAGATGAGCGCGAGGACAGCGGGATTCTCTGTCAGCGGTTGGCCGACATGCTCTTCGGTCCCCGACCGAGGGTCACCGCGCCCGATTGCGCGATCTCCCGGATTCCATACGGATCGAGCATCCGCAGAAGTGCTTCGAGTTTTTCCGACGTGCCGGTGGCCTCGATCGTCAGCGACTCGGGCGAGACGTCGATCACCTTGGCGCGGAACAGGTTCACCACCTCGATGACCTCGGTGCGCACCGTCGAATCCGACCGCACCTTGACCATCATCAGCTCGCGCGAGACCGAGCTCGCCGGGTCCTGCTCGACGATCTTGATCACGTTGATCAGCTTGTTGAGCTGCTTGGTGACCTGCTCGAGGGGAAAGTCCTCCACCGAGACCATGATGGTCATCCGCGAGATGCCCTTGAGCTCGGTGGGGCCCACGGCGAGTGACTCGATGTTGAATCCGCGCCGCGAGAACAGCGCCGAGATCCGCGCGAGGACGCCGGGTCGGTCTTCGACCAGGACACTGAGGGTATGGGTGGTGCTCACTGCTCGTCCTTCTGGTTTGCGCGATCGGCCGGCGCGTTGTCGACCGTTTGATGGCCATCCATCGCCTGGTGGATCTCCACCGGACCCGACGCCGACTCGTCGTCGTCGAACAGCGGCCGGATGTCGCGGGCGGCCATGATCTCGTCGTTGCCGGTACCGGCGGCGACCATCGGCCACACCTGGGCGTCCTTGCCGACGATGAAGTCGATGACCACCGGGCGGTCGTTGATCTCCCGCGCCTTCGCGATCACCTCGTCGACGTCCTCCTCGCGCTCGACGCGGAAAGCCACGCAGCCCAGCGCCTCCGAGAGCTTGACGAAGTCCGGGATCATCCGCGAGTGCGTCGACAGATCGGTGTTCGAGTAACGCTCTTCGTAGAACAGCGTCTGCCACTGACGCACCATGCCCAGGTTGCCGTTGTTGATCAGCGCCACCTTGATCGGGATGCCCTCGATCGCGCAGGTGGCGAGTTCCTGGTTGGTCATCTGGAAACAGCCGTCACCGTCGATCGCCCAGACCTCGGCGTCGGGGTCGGCGGCCTTGGCGCCCATGGCGGCGGGCACCGCGTAGCCCATCGTGCCCAGACCACCGGAGTTGAGCCAGGTGCGCGGCTTCTCGTAGGAGATGAACTGTGCGGCCCACATCTGGTGCTGGCCGACACCTGCGCAGTACACCGCGTCCGGGCCGGCGGCCTTGCCGAGGGCCTGGATGACGAACTCCGGCGACATCGAGCCGTCGGTCTGACGGTCGTAGCTCAGCGGATAGGTCCGACGCAGGTTGTCGAGGTAGGACCACCACTGCGAGATGTCGGGAGTCGAGCCGCTGGTCGCCCGCTCCTCGCGCAGCGCCTCGGTGAGCTCGGCGATGACCGCCTTGCAGTCACCGACGATCGGCACGTCGACGGGCCGGTTCTTGCCGATCTCGGCGGGGTCGATGTCGGCATGGATGACCTTGGCGTTCGGCGCGAACGACGACAACTGTCCGGTGACCCGGTCGTCGAAGCGTGCTCCGAGGGTGATCAGCAGATCGCTGCGCTGCAGGCCCGCGACCGCCGCCACCGTGCCGTGCATGCCGGGCATGCCCAGGTGCAGCTGGTGGCTGTCGGGGAACGCGCCGCGTGCCATCAGCGTGGTGACCACCGGGATGCCGGTCAGCTCGGCCAGTTCCAGCAGCTCGGCCGACGCGTTCGCCTTGATGACACCGCCGCCGACGTAGAGCACCGGCGACTTCGCGGCGTTGATCATGCGGGCCGCCTCGCGAACCTGCTTGCCGTGCGGCTTGGTCACCGGGCGGTAACCGGGGAGGTCGATCTGCGGCGGCCAAGAGAACGTGGTCTGCGCCTGCAAGATGTCTTTGGGGATGTCGACCAGGACCGCGCCGGGACGACCGCTCTCGGCGATGTGGAACGCCTCGGCGATGGTCTTCGGGATGTCGATCGCCCGGCTGACCAGGAAGTTGTGCTTGGTGACGGGCATCGTGATACCCGAGATGTCGGCTTCCTGGAACGCATCGGTGCCGATGAGCGCACGACCGACCTGGCCGGTGATCGCGACGACCGGCACCGAGTCCATCTGGGCGTCGGCCAGCGGGGTCACCAGGTTGGTGGCACCGGGACCGGACGTGGCCATCATGACGCCGGCGCGTCCGGCGACCTGGGCGTACCCGGTCGCGGCGTGACCTGCGCCCTGCTCGTGACGGACGAGGACGTGGCGGACCTTCTGCGAGTCCAACAGCGGGTCGTAGACCGGCAGGACCGCGCCACCCGGAATGCCGAAGACGACCTCGACACCGAGCTCCTCGAGGGAACGAACCACTGACTGGGCGCCGCTGACACGCTCGGGAGCAACGGTGTGCTGGGTTACCGCACGGAGGTTGCCCGCCGCCGGAGACTGCTGCCGCAGTCCTGCGTTGCGCGTCGGCGCGTTGCGGCCGGCGTCGGTGCGTGCTGTTGGTGCGCTCACTGCACGATCCTCATCTTGGTTGTGGATTCCGATATCGGTGATGGAAGTACCTGGCATGAAAAAACCCCCGACAGCTTCCGCTGTTCGAGGGTGGCGCGTCGATGCCGGTTGGGGGTCTGCGAGGTGACCGGTCAGGCGAAGACGCGCCAGCCGATTACTACGAGGATCCCGTTCTGCATCACGGGTTCACGGTAGGACTGTGTTCGGTTCCGAGTCAAACTCCGGACCATGCTGTCTCACGATCTGGGAAAACACTGGTCGAGTCGGTTGTCTGCGCACCTCGATTTCGGTGCGGCGCGACGAACCCGTCGGCGAGGGACCTCGGGGCCGGTTGGCACAATGGAACGGTGCCGACTGATTCCACCGACCCCGTAGACCCGAAGACCAGCGCGACCCCTGCCGACGACGACGTCGCATTCGACTATCCGGTGACGTTCCGTATCAACCGGACCGCGTACTTCACGGTCCCGATGGCCGCTCTGGTGGTCGTGCTCCTGGTCGGCGCCTCCCCGTGGTTCGCCTTCGCCCTGATCGTCCCGGTCCTGGTCTGGCTGTGGATTCACCGGTTGCGGACCGTGGTCACCGAGAACGGACTCACCTCGGTGCGGATGTTCTCGACCACCGAGATCGCCTGGTCCGACATCGCCGGACTGCAGTTCCCGAAGTGGAGTTCGGTGCGTGCGGTCCTGACGGATGGCAGTCGAGTTCGTCTGCCCGCCATCGGTTTCCGTGATCTTCCCGCGTTGTCGCTCGTCAGTGGTGGCCGCATTCCGGACCCCTTCGAGGCGGCCCGCTCTGCCGAGTAGTCACGGTCTCCTCGTTTCCGGCACGGATCCGACTCCGCTCGGTCTCAGAGGCCTCCACCTGCCGGCGATAGAGTGCGGCCGTGGAGCACACCCGAACATTCGACGCCGGTGAACTCGACGAACTGATCTCGGCAGGTCGCCTCGCAGACGTCGGGACGACGCTGTCCGCGATGCCCGCGGGCGACATCGCCGCCCTGCTCGACCGGCTCCCCCACAAGTCCCGTGGCGTCGCGTTCCGTCTGCTGGCCAAGGACCTCGCGGTGGAGGTGTTCGACGATCTGTCGGCCGGCTCGCAGCGCCGCCTCATCGACGATCTGGGCACCGCGGACGTGGCCGCCGCCTTCGACCACCTCGACCCCGACGATCGCGCCGAGTTGCTGGACGAGTTGCCCGCGGGAGTCGCCAAGTCGCTGATCCAGCAGTTAACCCCGGCCGAACGCGACATGACCGCGGTGGTTCTCGGCTACCCGCGCGGTTCGGTGGGGCGTCGGATGAGTCCCGAGTTCGTCCACGCCCGAGAGGACGAACCGGCCGGCGACGCGTTGGCCCGCGTGCGAGAACGCGGACACGCCGCGGAGACGATCTACACGGTGCCCGTCCTCGACGGCGCTCGCTCGCTGTGCGGTGTGGTCAGCCTGCGCGACCTCCTCCTGGCCGACCCGGCCGAACCCGTCCACGACCTGATGAACAAGCCGATGTTCGCTCATGCCGAGGATGACGCCAAGGCCACCGCACAGAGGTGTGTGGACCGGGGAATCCTCGCCATGCCCGTCGTCGACAGCGACAGCCGCCTGGTCGGCGTCCTGACGATCGACGATGCCGTCGACGTCGTCGAGCAGGCCCGGGACACCGACGAGGCCCGTGCGGGCGCGCGTGAACCCCTCCGCGACCCGTACCTGTTCTCGTCCATCCTGTCGATCACGCGCGCCCGGATCGTGTGGCTGTTCGTGCTCGCGGTGTCGGCGATCCTCACCGTCAACGTGCTGGAGATCTTCGAGGGCACCCTCGAGCAGCGGGTCGCGCTGGCACTGTTCATCCCGCTGCTCACCGGGATCGGCGGGAACACCGGTTCGCAGGCGGCGACGACCGTGACCCGCGCACTCGCCACCGACGAGGTCGCCCCGCGCGACGTCGCCCGCGTCGCCGCCAAGGAGGTCCGCGTCGGACTGACCATGGGCGCGCTACTCGGACTCGCCGGGTTCACCGTCGCCGCACTCGTCTACGGCCTCGAGATCGGTGTGGTGATCGGCCTGACGATCCTGTCGGTGTGCACCCTTGCCGCGACCGTGGGCGGCGTGATGCCGCTGATCGCGAAGTCGATCCGCGTCGATCCCGCGGTGTTCTTCACGCCGTTCATCTCGACGTTCTGCGACGCCACCGGCCTTCTCCTCTACTTCTCGATCGCCAAGACGGTGCTGGGGATCTGACCCCGACCGAGGACGGCACCGGCGCGGCCCGGCCCGCACGCCCGAATGGTTTTGTTACCCATCGTCACAGCGGAGTAGCCTGCTTCTCGGTGCTCCCTCACGCCCACCCTCAGCGAGGCGGCGCCCGTCAACACAGTTCGCCCCGGCCACAGCCCGTGGGAACACACCCGGGGTCGCGGTGTTGAGCCGAAGAGTCCGGCGCCGGTCCGTCACCGCACGTCCGATCGCGCCGGGCCCGCCTGAGCCACACGATCGATTCGAGGAACCCATGCCTGCTCTGAGGTCACGTACCACCACCGTCGGCCGCGAAGCCGCCGGCGCCCGCTCCCTGTGGCGCGCCACCGGGATGACCGACGACGACTTCGGCAAGCCGATCGTGGCCATCGCCAACTCCTACACCCAGTTCGTGCCGGGGCATGTGCACCTGAAGGACGTCGGCGACATCGTGGCCGAGGCCGTGCGGGCCGCCGGTGGCGTGCCGCGGGAGTTCCACACCATCGCCGTCGACGACGGCATCGCGATGGGTCACGGCGGCATGCTCTACTCGCTGCCCAGTCGCGAGATCATCGCCGACTCGGTCGAATACATGGTCAACGCCCACACCGCGGACGCGCTGGTGTGTATCTCCAACTGCGACAAGATCACTCCCGGCATGCTCAACGCCGCGATGCGCCTGAACATCCCGACGGTGTTCGTCTCCGGCGGGCCGATGGAAGCCGGCAAGGCAGTCGTCGTCGGCGATGTCGCACATCCGTCGTCGGACCTGATCACCACGATCTCGGCGTCGGCGAACAGTGCCGTCGACGACGCCGGACTCGACGAGGTCGAGCGGTCGGCGTGCCCCACTTGCGGTTCGTGCTCGGGCATGTTCACGGCCAATTCGATGAACTGCCTCACCGAGGCTCTCGGACTGGCACTGCCCGGCAACGGCTCGACGCTGGCCACCCACGAGGCCCGCCGCGCCCTGTTCGCGCGCGCCGGCACGGTCGTCGTCGATGCGGCGACACGTTGGTATCGCGACGACGACGCATCGGTGCTGCCGCGGAACATCGCCACGCCGATCGCGTTTCGGAACGCGATGGCCCTCGACGTCGCGATGGGCGGTTCGACCAACACCGTCCTGCACATCCTCGCCGCCGCGCAGGAGGGAGAGGTCGCCGATTTCGACCTCGGGGTCATCGACGAGATCAGCCGCAACGTGCCGTGTCTGTCGAAGGTCTCGCCGAATTCGGACTACCACATGGAGGACGTCCACCGGGCCGGCGGAATCCCGGCGATCCTCGGGGAACTGCGCCGCGCGGGCCTGCTCGACGACACCGCGTCGACCGTGCACACCCCGACCATGGCCCAAGCGCTCGACGACTGGGACATCCGCGGCGGCAAGGCTATCGACGAGGCCGTCGAACTCTTCCACGCCGCACCGGGCGGCGTCCGCACCACCACTCCGTTCTCGACGTCGAACCGGTGGAGTTCGCTCGACACCGATGCCGCAGGCGGTTGCATCCGCGACCTCGAGCACGCCTACACCGTCGAAGGCGGTCTGTGCGTGCTGCGCGGCAACCTCGCCCCCGACGGCGCTGTCCTGAAGACCGCGGGCATCGACGAGGACCTGTGGCACTTCGAGGGCCCGGCCCGTGTCGTCGAGAGCCAGGAAGACGCCGTCCAGGTCATCCTCTCCAAGACCATCCAGGCCGGCGAGGTCCTCGTCGTGCGGTACGAGGGTCCCGCGGGTGGCCCCGGCATGCAGGAGATGCTGCATCCGACGGCCTTCATGAAGGGCACCGGGATGGGCAAGAAGTGCGCCCTCATCACCGACGGCCGGTTCTCCGGCGGGTCATCGGGCCTGTCGGTCGGTCACATGTCCCCCGAAGCCGCGTCGGGTGGTGCCATCGGACTCGTCGAGGACGGCGACCCGATCCTCATCGACGTCAAGACCCGCCGCCTCGAGGTCCTGGTCGACGACGAGGTGCTCGCCGAGCGCCGCGCCAAGATGGAGGCCTCCGAACGGCCGTGGCAGCCGAAGGACCGTCAGCGCACGGTGACCACCGCACTCCGCGCGTACGCCAAGCTCGCGACGTCGGCCGACCGCGGCGCGGTGCGTCAGGTCGACTGACTCCTCACCACAGAGTGCGGGGGACGTATCGGATTCCGATACGTCCCCCGCGTTCGGTGTCGGTGCCGACTCAGATGAGCGGGTTGCTCCCGTTGGCCAGGACCCAGACCGCGACGGCTGCCGCCACGCCGACGATGAGCCAGAGGAACGAGCCGACGAACGGCCGTCGCGCCCAACCCCGTGGATAGTCGAGTGAGTACAGACCCGGGCCGGTCAGGATGACGACCGCCGCGGCCACCGCGAGGAAGAGCTCGAACTCGACCCCGCCGGCGGCGGCGAAGAACGAGAAGCCATCAGCCATCGACATCTTGTAGGCCGCGGCGACGAGCATGGTGCCGAGGATCGCCGACGCCCCGATCGGGGTCAGCAGCCCGAGGATCACCATCAGTCCACCGATCGTCTCCGACAGCGCACCGACGATGGCGAGGATCTGGGCGTAGTCGGCGGTGAAGCCGGCGTCGACGAGCATGGACTCGAAGCCGCTCAACCGCGGACCGTTCCACAACCCGAAGAGCTTCTGCAGGCCGTGCGCACCGACCAGGCCGCCGAGCGCAACACGCAACAGCAGCAAACCCAGGTCGATGGTGCCGCGCCGCGATTTCGCGAGCGCGTCCTCGAGGTCGTCGTCGGCCCCGGCACCGCGCCGATCATCGGTGTCGTCGTCGGTTCGGCGCCGCCCGAACCGACGTCGACCGCGCGGCTCGTCGTCGAGCACTTCGGTGTCGGACGCGGCGTCGTGCGCTCGGGCGCGGGAGATCAGATCGTCGTCGTCATCGACGAAGTCGTAGCGCGCGGTGCCGACCGGCGGCAGGGCGGGCTCCGGGGTGGTGACCGCGTCGTCGGCGGTCTGCACGCGCGCGGGGCCGGGCTGTTTGGCGAACTGTACGGTCTCGAAGTCGTCATCGGACGGTGCACCCGTTCCGGCGGGAGGCCGTGAGGTCGCCGCGACCGGTCGCGTCGGCGCCGGGCCGGGCCGAGGAGTCGCGGCCGGGCCAGCGGCGACCGAACGGGTCTCGACGTCGCCGGGATCGAGGTCGTCGAGATCGTCCACCCGGGAGTAGGGGGCCGGCGACCGCCGGGCGTGCCGGTTGTAAAAGTCGTCTCGGTCGGTCACCGCGGGTGGCGTCGGCGGGCCGGCGTCGGGACTCGAACTGCCCGCCCCGGGTCCCGTGCCGGGTGCGCCGGTCGCGCCGCCCGGGACCGGGATCTGTCCGGTCGGTTCGTCGTAGGGGCTCGTCGCCGGTGTGTCGCGCTCGCTGGTGCCCGACGTGTCGCGTTCGCTCACACGCCCGACTCTAGAGGCTCGCGGACTGCGGTCACCGGACCCCGACGGGGTGAGTCGGGGCACCACGCTCGGGGCACCGCCACCCAGAGCACCATTACTGTGGACGGCATGTGGAAGGGGCGCCCGACGGGCACGCGCGACGTTGCCCGGACGAGTTCAGCCGCGACGGCGGACCGCCGGGTGTGGGCCCGGTGGCGAGTGCTGGTGACGTTGCTGACGGCGGTCGTGGTGCTGGTCGGCGGCTGCGCGGACTTCAGCGCCCAGGACAATCAACGCGAGGCGGGTGCGTTCAGCCCCAACAACCGGCCGAGCGGCCAGCCCGAACCGACGCCACCGCCGGAGACCCCGCGCGAGACGCAACCGCCACCGACCGGCCCGTGCGTCGACCCCGACCCCGCGGTGATCGCGACGTGCCTCGCGTCCACCGGCGGTGTGATGCCCGGCGACGAGCAGGGCGAGGTCACCGTCGTCGCCGAACGTACGACCGGCAAGATCATCACAACCAAACGCTACGGGCCTGCCCGGACCCTGGGAGAGACGCCGGTCGATGCGTCCGGTGACGGCGGTCTGATCGATTTCGCCTACTCCCCCACCTATTCTCAGGACCGGTTGATCTACGCCTACATCACGACCCCGTCGGACAACCGCATCGTCCGCCTGGCACCGGGAGACGTGCCCAAGCCGATCCTGACCGGCATCCCCAAGGGCGCCACCGGGAACATGGGCGCGATGTACTTCCGGTCGCCGACCGAACTCGTCGTCGCCACCGGCAATGCGGGGAATCCCGCGGCCGCGGACGATCCGTCGTCCCTCGCCGGCAAGGTACTGCTGGTGACCTCGTTCACCTCTGGCGACGGCCCTCGGCCGGCGATCCTCGCATCCGGCTTCGGGTCGTCGGTGGCGTTGTGTCCCAACGCTTCCACGGGGACGGTCTACGTCGCCGACCAGACGGCCACCGAGGATCGCGTGCAGGTGCTCGAAGAAGGCGGGCCCAAGGTGCTGTGGACGTGGCCGGACCGGCCGCAGATCGCGGGTTGCGGGGTCGCCGGCGGCAGCATCTTCGTCTCGACGACGCGCACCCAACGGATCGAGGCCATCAACGAGCCCACTCGCGAGGAGCCGACGATCACCGCTCCTGCTGTCGTGCTCGACCGGCGGTACGGTGCCCTCGGCCGGATGGCCGCGCTCCCCAATGGGCTGCTGCAGGTGGCGACCGTCAACAAGGAGGTGGGTTCAGCGAAGCCCACCGACGATCGCGTGTTCCGCTTCCTGCCCTCCGGCGGTGGCAACGACCGGACGTGACCGGGACGCGCCCTTCGTGGCTCGTCGCTGGCGCTCCTCGCACCTCAGGGAGCAATGGTTATGTCGTCTTTCGGATCAGGGAGCAGAGGGGCTGTGCCCGCCTCAGGAACAGGCCGCGATGACGAGTTCCTTGACGCGGGCCGGGTCTGCTTGTCCGCGAGTCGCTTTCATGACGTCTCCGACGATCTTGCCGGCGGCCTGGACCTTCCCGCCGCGGATCTTGTCGGCGATGTCGGGGTTGGCGGCCAGCGCGTCGTCGACGGCCTTCTGGAGCGCGGAGTCGTCCCGAACCACCTCGAGGCCGCGGTCGGCGACGATCTGGGCGGGCTCACCCTCACCGTCGAGGACGGCGGTAGCGACCTGCTGCGCCAGCTTGGTCGTGAGCTTGCCCTCGTCGACCAGCCCGATGATCTCGGCGACCTGCGCCGGCGTGATGGACAGGTCGGCGAGTTCGACTCCGCGAGAATTGGCCTGCTGCGCAAGGAAGGACACCCACCAGCCGCGCGCCGCCTCGGGTGCTGCCCCGGCGTCGACGGTGGCGATGATGAGATCGACCGCGCCGACGTTGACGAGGTCACGCATGACCTCGTCGGAGACTCCCCAGTCCTCCTGGATGCGGGCGCGACGTAGCCACGGCAGCTCGGGCAGGTTCGCCCGCAACTCCTCGATCCACGCCGAATCCGGCTGCACCGGAGGCAGATCCGGCTCCGGGAAGTAGCGGTAGTCCTCGGCGGTCTCCTTGCGGCGCCCGGCCGACGTGGTGCCGTCGGTCTCGTGGAAGTGCCGCGTCTCCTGGACGATCTCGCCTCCGGCCTTCAGGATGGCGGCCTGACGGCGCATCTCGTAGCGAACCGCCACCTCGACGCTCTTGAGCGAGTTGACGTTCTTGGTCTCGGTGCGCGTACCGAACTCGGTGGCGTCCTTGGTCTTCAGCGACAGGTTCACATCGCAGCGCATCGAGCCCTGGTCCATGCGCACGTCCGACACGTCCAGCGACTTGAGCAGATCACGCAGTGCCGACACGTACGCCCGGGCCACCTCGGGCGCGCGTTCCCCCGCGCCCTCGATGGGCCGCGTCACGATCTCGACGAGCGGCACGCCCGCGCGGTTGTAGTCGAGCAGCGAATGACTCGCCCCATGGATTCGACCCGTCGAGCCGCCGATGTGCAGCGACTTGCCGGTGTCCTCCTCCATGTGGGCGCGCTCGATCTCGACCCGCCAGGTGGTGCCGTCGCCGAGCACGACGTCGAGGAAACCGTCGTAGGCGATCGGCTCGTCGTACTGCGAGATCTGGTAGTTCTTCGGCTGATCCGGGTAGAAGTAGTTCTTCCGCGCGAAGACGCTCGACGGCCGGATGGAGCAGTTCAGCGCGAGGCCGATGCGGATCGCGGACTCGATGGCCTTGGCGTTGGCGACCGGGAGCGAGCCCGGCAGTCCGATGCACACCGGGCACACCTGGGTGTTCGGGTCGGCGCCGAACTCGGTGGGGCACCCGCAGAACATCTTGGTCGCGGTGCCCAGCTCGACGTGCACCTCGAGACCCATCACCGGATCGAATGCGGCAAGCACCTCGTCGTAGTCCAACAGGTCGACGGCTGCGGAAGTCATAGCGGCCAGTTTATGCGGCGATATCCCAGGGGCACGTTCAGGGTGATCACCGATGCCAGGAGCCGGACCCGCTCCTAGCGTGGATGTCACCGGCGAACGACGCCGGACCACAATCCACACAGGAGGACGAGATGACCACCCCACAACCCGCCGGCACCGGCCCCCGCCTGATGCGCTCGCGCACGAACTCGTGGCTGGGCGGCGTCTGCGGCGGCATCGCCCAGCGCTGGGGGTGGGATCCGACGCTCATCCGCGTCCTGTTCGTTCTGTCGATCCTCTTTCCCGGCCCCCAGGTGCTGATCTACCTGGCGCTCTGGATCATCATCCCTCGCGAACCGGTTGCGTCGGCGGTGTCGCCCGTCGTCTGACGCGCGGCCGCGATCTCACCCGAAGATGACCCGGATCTCCTTGTACTGATCCAACGGCACCGTCTTCAGTTCACCGAGTGCCTCGTCGAAGGTGATGCGTGCGATCTCGGTGCCGTGCAGCGCGACCATCTGCCCCCAGCCCTTCTCGGCGACGAGGTCGGCGGTCGCCATCCCCATGCGGGTCGCGAGCACCCGGTCGTAGGCCGACGGCACGCCGCCGCGCTGGATGTGGCCGAGGATGGTGGCCCGGGTCTCGATCCCGGTCCGCTCCTCGATGAGCGGGGCGAGCACCTCCCCCACACCACCGAGTCGGGGACGGTTGAAACCGTCGAGGCCTTTGGTGGAGTACGCCTCCTTCATCTCCGGGAGCTTGAATCCCTCGGCGACGACGACCATCGGCGAACGCCCGCGCGACTTGACGCTGGTGACCCAGGCACAGATCTGGTCGAGACTCTCGGGGTTCTCCGGGATCAGGATGACGTGGGCGCCGCCCGCGATCCCGGAGTGCAGGGCGATCCAGCCCGCGTGGCGACCCATGACCTCGAGGACCATGCACCGTTTGTGCGAGTTGCCGGTGGTGCGGAGGCGGTCGATGGCCTCGGTCGCGATCTCCACCGCGGTGTTGAACCCGAAGGTGTAGTCGGTGGCGGCGATGTCGTTGTCGATGGTCTTGGGAACCCCGACGATGTTGATGCCGTCGTCGAACAGCCGCTTCGACGCCGCCGCCGTGCCCTCGCCGCCGATCGCGATCACGCCGTCGATCTCGAGGTTCTTCAGCACCTTCTTGATGTTCTCGGGACCGCCGTCGGGTTCGGAGTAGGGACCGAACCGGCTCGTGCCGAGAATGGTGCCGCCCTGGTTCGACAGGCCGCGGACCGTCGACCGGTTCAATTCGACGATGTCGCCGTAGACCAGTCCGGCCCAGCCGTCCCGGAAGCCGACGAACTCGTGGCCGTACACGGTCTCACCCTTGAGCACTGCGCCGCGAATGACCGCGTTCAGTCCGGGGCAGTCTCCCCCGGACGTCAGAATGCCGAACCTCTTGGCCACTGGTGAGACCACCCTCCCTGTCGTCATCGGTCAACCTGCCCGAGCAACCCCAATCTAGTGCCCCGGCGAGCCCGGCGCTGGTCGCGAAATCACTTGATGCCGTTCTCGTAGGCGAACACGACGGCCTGCGCCCGATCCCGGAGCCGGAGTTTGTTCAGGAGACTGCTCACATGGGTCTTCACCGTCTGCTCGGTCACGAACAGGTCCGCGCCGATCTCGGCGTTGGACTTGCCGTCGGCCACCAGGTCGAGCACCTCGCGCTCCCGCGGGGTGAGCGTGTCGAGCTTCTGATCCCGCGCCGGCCGCCGGCGCCTGGCGGTGACCTCGGTGATCAGCCGCCGTGTGATCGACGGTGCCAGCAACGCCTCACCCGCGGCCACGACGCGGACCGCTCGCACCAGCTCATCGGCGGGCGCATCCTTCAGCAAGAATCCCGATGCCCCTATGCGCAGCGCCTCGTACACGTAGTCGTCGATGTCGAAGGTCGTCAGCATCAACACGCGCGTGGGTGGTTCGGCAGACGACGCGAGTATCTGCTCCGCGGCCCACAGTCCGTCCTTGCGCGGCATCCGCACATCCATCAGCACGACGTCGGGACGCACCCGACGACACACCTCGACGGCCTCGACCCCGTCGGCGGCATCGCCGAGGACCGAGAGGTCGGGTTGCGCGGCGAGCAGCGCCGAAAAGCCCTGACGCACCATGGCCTGGTCATCTGCGATGACTACGGTGATCGGCACGCCGTCACGCTACCGTCGTCGCGACGACGGTTCACCGGAACCCGTGGAGGTCACGACCGACTCGGGCACGACGACGTCCCGGCGCGGCGTCGCCGGGATGCGAGCGCGTACCGCGAACCCGCCGGTCGATGTGGGGGCGGCGACCAGCGAACCACCCACCGCCTGAGCGCGATCGATCATCCCGGGGATACCCACCCCGCTCCCGCCGATCTGCAATGGTTCACCGGTCGCGGCCGTGTTGACCACGGCGACGTCGACGAGTTCATCGTCCCCGTGCCTCACCTCGACGGCCACGCGCCCGCCGGGGGCATGCCGGGTGGCATTGGCCAGCGACTCCTGCACGATCCGATAGATCACCAGCGCGGCCGATTCACCGACCTCGTCGGCGTCGATGGCCAGGTCCAGCACGACCTCGGCACCCGCGCGGCGTGTCTCGGTGACCAGCGAATCGAGTTCGGCCAGGCCGGGATTGGGTGCCGCCGAAGCATCCGCACCCTCGACGCGCAGGACCCCGAGCAACTGTCGGACCTCGTCGAGGGACGTACGTGCCGCCTCGGCGATGGCGTCGAATTCCGCTGCGGCAGAAGGGCTCACATCCGGCAGGCGATATCTGGCGGTCTGTGACATCACGACCACCATCGACATCCGGTGAGCGACCACATCGTGCAGGTCCCGGGCGATGCGCGCCCGCTCCTGGAGTACGGCCGCCTCGGCTTCGGCGGCCTCGGTCTGCTCGGTGCGCACCGCCAACTGCCGTCGCGAAGCCATCAGTCCGCGCAGCAACGCGACCAGGACCGCGAGCACCGAGATCCCGAAGACCCACCCGACGCGCGCGGTCGGTTGCACGGCGAAGGCGATGACGATCGACGTCGAGACCCAGACCACCGGAATCCATCGCAGCGGGCACTTGAGGAAGGCCATGAACGTGAGGACCAGCAGTTCGATCAGGTGGGTGACCTGGATCGTCAGCTCCCACCCGCCCCGGGTCGGGACGACGATGCCGATGAGTTGGGCGGAGACCACCGAGATCGCCCACCCCAGCAACGGGGCCGACCACGCGAGGGCGATCGGCAGGGCCGCGAAGGCAGCGACCACGGGTAGCACGAACACCGGCATCGAGTGGGTGATCGGCAGCGTCGGCCACGCAACCGAGTACATGACCAGTGCGACGAACAGAAAGAACCAGTTGAGTCGCGACGAGAAGTAGTGGCGCACCGCGGGGTCCTGGGCCACCGGGGCGGTCGAGGCCCATTCGAGTGAGGACGCCCCCACCGCGCGGAGCTTCTTGCGGTATCCGAACATGCCCTCACCCTAGGCTCGCCGACCGCTCGAAGACCTCATACTTCCGAGGGAGACGACCCGATACCGTCGTAGCGTTTCGGCGTCGACGAACCGGCCTGGGGACGACCGCGGCCGGTCCCGCGGAGCGATGTGCCGGCCGGATCCGGACTCATAGCGTCGATGACATGACCGGATCAGAGAACATCCGAAAGTTTTCGTCGGACAACGTCTTACACCAGCACCGCGATCTCTCCGCAACTACATGCCGACGACGGTCGCGGTGGTGGGCGGCGATGCTCACCCTGGCCGTACTCGTCACCGGCCAGTGGATCTCGACGGCACACGCCGTCGCGGGCCCGCTCCTCGCAGCATCGAGCCCGGCGGTGACGGCGCCGGCGGCCGATGCGACCAATCCCTACGCGGCCGTGGTCGTCGCCCTCGTGGGACCGCACCCGGCCACCGCACTGACGTCCCTTCCGCCGTCCTTCGTCGTGGCGCAGGGGTACTCCCCGCGGATCGTCGACGGATACCCGATCGACCCGGATGGGGACTGCTCGTCGCCGGTTCCGTTGCCACCGCACTTCACCCCGCTGTGCCGCACCCACGATCTCGGCTACGACCTGTTGCGGGCGGCGCAGCGAAACGGCAAACCGCTCGGCGCCTGGGCCCGGATCGCGCTGGACCGCATGCTGATCGACCGGATGTACGCCTCCTGCCGGACAGTTGCCTGCACGACCGCCACGCACGGCGCTCGAATCGGGTTGGCGTGGAACACGTGGCGCCAGTACGGCGGTCCCCCGGCCCGGGGCGAGTCGTTGTCGGCCTTGGTCCACACGACCGTCGAGCGCGCCTTGGTCGATCCCGACGAGCGCGAGGTGCGGCGATGACGAAGTACCGAGACGCCCGTTGGCTGCGTGACGGCCCGTTCCGATCGTGGCCGCATCCCGCGATCAGTGTCGCGGTGACCCTCGGTTACCTCATCGCGGTCTATCCGGGCACCCTGCCCCGGGACGCGACGACGACCGCGATCGTGACCGCGGCATTGAGCGCGCTGGGTGCGATCATCGGGATGATCGCCGCCCGGCGCAGTCGGCGACAGCCGGACGACCAGGCACGGCGCGTCGTGTTCGGCTCTTGCCTGGTGATCCTCGGATGCACGGTCGGCGTGGCGGTCTGGTGGCAGAACCTCATCCGTGCGGCGGTCGATGTCGCACCCGTCGGGCCCGGATGGGTGGCGGCGGCCACGATCCCGCCCGCCGTCCTCGTCCTGGCGATCGTCGCCGTCCCGCGTAGCTGCGCTCTGCTCGCGGCCGGCGCAGTTGCCCTCACGGCGGGACTGCTGGCACCCGCCGACGCCGGCGCCGACGAACAGCCGGTGCCGGCGTCGTCGACGACGGTGGCGACGCATTCGGACGTCCTGGCCCGCGGGGAGCTGAGCACCGATGGATTCGACCGCGCCGCTGTACAACTCGTGCGGACGTGGACGCGTTCGGGCGGACTGTCGACGCAGGCGGTCGTGGTCGCGGTGCCGACCGGATCGGGATGGCTCGACCCGGCGGCGGTCGACGGTTTCCAGAGCCGGTTCGCCGGCGACGTCCGGGTTCTCACACTCCCCTACGACGACGTGCCGTCGTGGCAGGCCTTCGTGTCCGACCGCTCCCGATCGGCGGACTCGGCGATCGCGGTGGTGTCGGCTCTGACAACCGTCCTCGACGGTGTTCCCGACCGCGAACGTCCGCGGGTGATCCTCTACGGGCAGAGTCTCGGTGCCGTGGGCGCCGACGCCGCCCGGGTATGGCTGGAGAACGAGCGCCCCGCTCTGCTCGACGAGACCGTGCTGGTCGCGCCGCCGGCGGGCACCGTCGCTCCGGATTCCCGCACCTCGCGAACGGTTCTCGCCAATTCCAGCGACCCCGTCGTGCGCTGGTCACCCGCCGGACTGTGGAGGCCGCACCGCGCCACCGAGGACACCCACATCCGCGGTCCGCGGGTCCCGTCGGCGCCGTGGCTACCCGTGGTCAGTTTCGTACAGACGAGCATCGACCTTCTCGGCGCACTCGACGGTGCGGCCGGGGTCGGCCACCGGTATGGGTCGGAACAGTCCGGACCGCCGCAGCCGATGCGGAACTGACGGCCCGCGGCGGCGTGCACCGAAGACGGCACGCCGCCCGGGTCGTCAGACGATCGGCCCCCGAGCCGCTTCGTACGATGCGCCCACGCGGTACAGCCGGTCGTCGGCGAGGGCGGGCGCCATGATCTGCAGCCCGACAGGCATGCCGTCGTCGACCGACAGCCCCGACGGCACCGACATCGATCCGATGCCGGCGAGGTTCACCGGCAGCGTGCACAGGTCGAACAGGTACATCGCGAGCGGGTCGTCGACCTTCTCCCCGATCGGGAACGCGGTGGTCGGCGTGGTCGGCGAGATGAGCACATCGACCTTCTCGAAGGCGGTGGCGAAGTCACGCGCGATCAGGGTGCGCACCTTCTGCGCCTGACCGTAGTAGGCGTCGTAGTAGCCCGAGGACAACGCGTAGGTCCCGATCATGATGCGGCGCTTGACCTCTGGACCGAATCCCTGCTCCCGGGACAGAGCCATGACCTCATCGGCCGAATGCGAACCGTCGTCGCCGACCCGCAATCCGTAGCGCATCGCGTCGAACCGCGCGAGGTTCGATGACACCTCCGACGGGAGGATGAGGTAATAGGCGCCCAGCGCGTAGGTGAAGTGCGGACAGCTGACCTCGACCACCTCGGCGCCGCGCTCCTCGAGGAGCTTGACGGCCTGGTGGAAGGAGTCGAGCACGCCGGACTGGTAACCCTCGCCCTGCAGTTCGGTGACGACACCGATCCGGACGCCGGCGAGATCCCGCTCGGCCCCTTCGCGGGCGGCCGAGACGACGTCGGGCACCGGCACATCGATCGAGGTCGAGTCCCGCGGGTCGTGCCCGGCGATGATCTCGTGCAGCATCGCGGTGTCGAGGACGGTACGGCCACACGGGCCGCCCTGGTCGAGCGACGAGGCGCACGCCACGAGCCCGTAGCGCGAGACCGTGCCGTACGTGGGCTTGACGCCGACCGTCGCGGTGACCGCGGCCGGCTGCCGGATCGAGCCCCCGGTGTCGGTACCGATCGCCAGCGGGGCCTGGTACGAGGCCAGCGCGGCGGCGCTGCCACCCCCCGAACCACCCGGGATCTTGCTGGGGTCCCACGGGTTCCGGGTGAGCTGGTAGGCGGAGTTCTCGGTCGAGCTGCCCATCGCGAACTCGTCCATGTTGGTCTTGCCCAGGATCGGGATGCCCGCGGCGCGCAGGCGTGCGGTGACCGTGGCGTCGTAGGGCGGAACCCAACCCTCGAGGATCTTGGAGCCGCACGTGGTGGGTGCGTCGGTGGTGGTGAAGACGTCCTTGAGGGCGATCGGTACACCCGCGAGGGCCGACGGGGCGTCCCCGGCGGCGATCGCGTCGTCGGCGGCCTTCGCGGCGACCAGCGCTTCGGCGCCACTGACGTGGAGGAACGCGCCGAGTTGGTCGTCGATCTCGGCGATGCGGTCGAGGTGGGCCTGGGTGACCTCTACCGAGCTGACCTCGCGGGCACCGATCCGGGTGGCGAGTTCGGCGGCGGACAACCCGGTCAGATCACCGTCGGGACGCGGCGCGGCGGCGCTGGAATCGGGACTCACTGCTCTTCTCCCAGGATCTGCGGAACCGCGAAACGGTCCTGCTCGACGGCCGGTGCACCGGACAGCGCGGCGTCGGTCGTCAGCCCCGGGACGACGACATCGGGGCGCAGCACATTCGCCAGTTCGGCCGGGTGGGCCGTGCCGGGCACGTCGTCGGCGGCCACTTCCGACACCGACGCGACGTGGGTCAGGATCGAGTCCAGCTGCTCGGCGTAGACATCGAGTTCGTCCTCGCTCAACGCCAGGCGCGACAGACGCGCCAGATGCGCGACTTCGTTGCGCGATATGGACTTCGGTTCGCCAGCCACCGCAGCGTCCTTCCTTCCATCACTGTTCGTTCGGGTCTCGTCGTCCCCGCCGTGTCGTCGACCGATGTCGTGTCGGCGTCTGGGCGACGTCTCCAGACTATGGGAACCCGCGACGACCGCTTCCCCCAGCCACCGGTTGGCAGCCGTGCACTGCGCGCCGCCCGCGCGTGGGTGCGAGAATGTCGCACGTGTCCTACCTGTTGCGGGTCTATCTCGAAGACCGGCCGGGCAGCCTCGGCGTGCTCGCCGTGCAGCTCGGCTCGGTCGGCGCAGACATCCTGTCCCTCGAGGTCGTCGAGCGCGGCAACGGTTACGCCGTGGACGACCTCGTCGTCGAGGTGGCGCCCGGGGCGCTGCCCGACAGCCTGATCACCGCGGCCGAGAAGGTCAACGGCGTCCGTGTCGACTCGATCCGCCCCTACTCGGGCGTGCTGGACACCCATCGTGAACTCGAGTTGGTCGATCAGGTGGCCACTGCCGGACGTGACCGGTTGCAGATCCTGGTGGACAACGCGCCCCGCGTCCTGCGCGTCTCCTGGGCGATGGTGGTCACACCCGCCAGCGGCGGCGTGCTGCAGCTGTTCAGCTCGTCCGGCGCCCCGGAGACCCCGCTCACCAGGGCGGATTGGCTACCGCTCGAGAGAGCCGTCGAGCTGGACGCCGACGGCGACTGGGTGCCCGGTGCCTGGCAGGACATGGACACCCGTCTCGCGGCGGCTCCCCTGGGCTCGGAGTCGAAGGCGATCCTGCTCGGACGCATCGGCGGACCGGACTTCCGGCCGTCGGAGGTCGCCCGACTCGGTTATCTCGCCGGGATCGTCAGTACCGTGCTGCGCGCCGAGAGTTAGCCACCGCCGGTCGATCCGGAGGCATCATGGTCTGATGACGTCCATCACGTTGATACAGGGCGACATCACGACACAGTCGGTCGACGCGATCGTGAATGCCGCGAACTCCACACTGCTGGGCGGCGGCGGTGTCGACGGCGCGATCCACCGGCGGGGCGGCCCGGCGATCCTCGCCGAGTGCAAGGAGCTGCGGGCGGGCACCTACGAACGTGGACTACCCGTCGGCGAGGCCGTGGCCACCACCGCGGGAGACCTCGACGCACGTTGGGTCATCCACACGGTCGGACCGGTGCACTCCTACGACGAGGACCGTACATCCCTGCTCGTCTCCTGCTACCGCGAGTCCCTGCGCCTCGCAACCGAACTCGGTGCCACCACCATCGCCTTCCCGGCGATCTCGACCGGCGTGTACGGCTGGCCGATGGACGACGGCGCCCGCAAGGCGGTCGACACGGTGCGTGCCACGCTGCCGGAGACCTCGATCGAGGAGGTCCGTTTCGTCCTTTTCGACCAGCGTGCCTTCCGCGCGTTCGAGTCCGCTCTGGGCTGATCGACGGTCACTCGGGGCTGCCGGTCTCCAGCAACTTCTTGAACGCGTCCTCGTCGAGCACCGGCACGCCGAGCTGTTCGGCCTTGTCGGCCTTGGTGCCCGGCGAATCCCCCACCACCACGTAGTCGGTCTTCTTCGACACCGAACCCGACGCCTTGCCGCCGCGTTGCAGGATCGCCTCCTTGGCCCCGTCACGGGAGAAGTCCACCAGCGAACCCGTCACGACGATCGTCTTGCCCTCGAGGGTCCGCGGGATCGACTCGTCGCGCTCGTCTTCCATGGAAACGCCTGCGGCGCGCCACTTCTCGACGATGTCTCGATGCCAGTCGACGGTGAACCAGTCGTGGATCGACTGGGCGAGGGTCATTCCCAACCCCTCTACGCCGGCGAGCTGGTCGATGTCGGCGGCCTCGATGGCCTCGAGGGAACCGAATTCGGTGGCGAGGGCGCGGGCGGCGGTGGGCCCGACATGGCGGATCGACAGCCCGACCAGCACGCGCCACAGCGCCACGTCCTTGGCTTTGTCGAGGTTCGCCAGCAACCGCTTGCCGTTGGCCGAGAGCGCCCCCGCCTTGGTGGTGAACAGATCCGTGCGGATCAGGTCCTCGGCCGTCAGCGAGAAGAGGTCACCCTCGTTGGTGAGCACCCCCGCCGACAGCAGGGCCGACGCGGCCTCGTAGCCGAGCGCCTCGATGTCGAAGGAACCCCGACCGGCCAGGTGGAAGAGCCGCTCGCGCAACTGGGCCGGACAACTCTCCTGGTTCGGACAGCGGAGGTCGGCGTCGCTCTCCTTTTCGGGACGCAGCGGCGTCTCGCAGGCCGGGCACAGTTCGGGCATCTCGAACTCCACCTCGGTGCCGTCGCGGAGATCGACGACGGGCCCGAGGACCTCGGGAATCACGTCGCCGGCCTTGCGGATCGTGACGGTGTCCCCGATCAGCACGCCCTTGCGCTTGACCTCCGAACCGTTGTGCAGGGTCGCGCGCGAGACCGTGGACCCGGCGACCAGCACGGGTTCGAGGACTGCGAAGGGTGTGACCCGGCCCGTGCGTCCGACGTTGACCTGGATGTCGGAGAGCTTGGTGGTGGCCTCCTCGGGCGGGTACTTGTAGGCGATCGCCCACCGCGGCGCCCGCGAGGTGGAACCGAGGCGACGCTGCACGGTGACGTCGTCGACCTTGACCACGATGCCGTCGATCTCGTGCTCGACGTCGTGACGGTGTTCGCCCCAGTAGGCGATCTTGTCGATGATCTCGTCGGCGCCGGACACCTTGGTGGTGTGGGTCGACACCGGCAGACCCCAGGCCCCGAGCGCCAGGTAGGCGTCGTGCAACGACTCCGGTCGCCAACCCTCGGTGTGCCCGATCCCGTGACAGATCATCCGCAGCTTGCGACGGGCCGTGACCTGCGGATTCTTCTGCCGCAGCGAGCCGGCGGCCGAGTTGCGCGGGTTCGCGAACGGCGGCTTGCCCTCCGCCACGAGCGAGGCGTTGAGCGCCTCGAAGTCCTCCACCCGGAAGAAGACCTCGCCACGCACCTCGAGGACCTCGGGAATCGGGTACTCCGGGGACTCGGTCAGGCGCATCGGGATGTCGTCGATGGTGCGCGCGTTCAGTGAGACGTCCTCACCGGTGCGTCCGTCGCCACGGGTGACACCTCGCTCGAGAACCCCGTTCCGGTAGACCAGCGCCAGGGCCACGCCGTCGATCTTGAGCTCGCAGAGGAAGTCGGCCCGGGCGCCGGCGTCGGCGACCACGCGGTCGACCCAGGCGCGCATCTCGTCGTGGTCGAAGACGTTGTCCAGCGACATCATTCGCTCGAGGTGGTCCACTGCGGAGAACGCCGTGGAGAAGCCACCCCCGACGAGCTTGGTGGGTGAGTCGGCGGCCGCGAGTTCGGGGTGCGCGTCCTCGAGCGCCTGCAGGCGTCGGAGGAGCAGATCGAACTCGCCGTCGGTGATGACCGGCGCGTCCTTCACGTAGTAGCGGAACTGGTGCTCGCGGATCTCCTCGGCGAGCGCGGTCCACTCCTCACGCAGGTCCGCCTCCGGCCCCGACTGCTCGGTGACCGGCTGACCCGACTCCGTTGTATCTGCCACGTTCCGAGGGTATCGGAGTGGTGGGACAGACCCAGCTCGTCAACCGATGCCTCATTCGCGCGGTACTGCTTCCCTCCCGCTGATCGGATCCGATCAGCGGGACGGAGACGGGACCGCGGGAGTTTCCGCGCCGACGATCACAACGGACCGAGCTTCGCCACCGACCGTTTGGGTGCGATCTGGCGGTAACTCGTGTCGAGGAGTTCGGCGACCTCGTCCCAGTCGGTCTCGGCGTCGAGGATCAGCCCCACCCAGCCGGCCGGCCCGAGGTAGGCGGGCAGGAAGAACCGCGGATCGTCCAGCAGCGCGGGCCGCTCGGAGTCGTCGGCGAGGACCAGGATCGATTGATCGTGACGCACCTTGCTGCCCTTGACGCCACCGCCGTAGTTGCCGAACATCTTGCCGCAGCGAAAGGTCGGGCGACCGTGCGCGACGACCTCGGTTGCGTCGGGCAGCGCGAGCGCGATCTCCCGTATGCGGCCCAGATAGGGATCCGCGTCGTCGAACATGATCGGGTGCGGCATACCGACGAGAATAGGTCCGCGACGTCGGACCCGCAGGGGTTTTCAGAGCGCGGAGGGATCGCTGCCGAGCAGCTGACCGGCCTCCGCGGTGATCGCCAGCGCCGTCTTGGCCCACTTCGTCGATGCCCCGGCCAGACCACAGGTCGGCGTCACGATCACGTTGTCCGACAACACTTTGCGGTCCAGCCCGATGCGGTCGGTCAGCGCGGCGAGTTCGGTCGCCACGTGTTCGGCGGCCAGCGGACGATCGGGCGCGGTCGACGGCACACGACCCGCGAGCAGGACGCCGCCGCGGTCGACGAGCATCCCGATCCCGTCGAGATCGGTCGCCGACGGTGTGGTGATGTCGATCGAATACGCAACCCCGGGAAGATGTTCGAGGAGATCCCACCGCGGTGTGCCGCAATCGTGCAAGACCACCGGGACGCCGACGTGGTCGACGAGTTCGGTGAGTGCGCGAGCCACCTCGACCGCCGGTATCGCCCGGATGGGGTCGAAGCGGGTCAGCGGCTTCACCGTGCCGTCGATGACCTGGCCGACCATCGGCTCGTCGAGCTGGACCACCACGCGCGCACCGAGCCGGCGTTCCACCTCGGCGACGTGCTCGCGCACACCCTCCGCCGTCGACTCGACGATGTCGCGGACGGCACCGTGGTCTTTCAGGACTCGTTGCCCGTTCGTCAGCTCGACAGATGCCGAGGTGGTGAACGGACCGGCCACCTGCACCTTGAAGGCGCGGCCGGTACCGATGAAACCCGCTGTCTCCCACAGCTCCTCGACGACGTCGAGGTCCTCGGCAAGCAGGTCCGCGGCGCGTCGGGCCAGACGGGAGTGGCGTTGCGCCAGCCGGTAACCCCATGTCGCGGTGTCCATCGGCAGGTCGACGAGGATCGCCGCCATCCGGCCGATCAGATCCGCACCGATACCTCGCGCGGGCAGTTCGACGAGGTGGGCGAGATCGAGTTCGCCGTTCACCACCGCGGCGGCGGCACGTGCGTCGGTGCCGGGCATCGACCCCACGCCGGTGCCCAATCCGGTGGGCAGTGCCGCTCCGGTCACCGAGACGCGACGACGGTCGGCTGCGACGAGGTGGTGGCGATGCGTCCGCACCCGACGACCTGGTCGCCGCGTCGGGCATCGGGCAGGTACAGCACCGCGGCCTGACCGCGGGCGACGCCGGTGAGCGGCTCCTGCAGCGCGATGTCGATACCGGGTTCACCGTCGATCGTGGTGGCGGTCGCGCGCACCGGCGCGAGCCCGCCGTGGGCTCGGACCTGCACCATCGCGTCGAAGGGCTCGTCCGGAGTGACCCCGGAGGTCCACACCGCACGCGTCGCGGTGATGCCCCAGACCTGCAGATCGGCTGCCGTCCCGACCGTCACCGTTCCCGAATCCGGGTCGATCTCGGTGACATAGCGGGGCTTGCCGTCGGCGGCCGGCGCCTCGACCCCCAGGCCCTTGCGCTGCCCGATGGTGAAGCCGTGGACCCCGTCGTGCTCGGCGAGGCGCTCGCCCGACGTCGCGTCCACGATCGCGCCCGGCCGGACACCGATGCGGGCTCCGAGGAACGCGCGGGTGTCTCCGCTCGGGATGAAGCAGATGTCGTGGGAGTCCGGCTTGTCCGCGACGGCCAGGCCGCGCCGGGCCGCCTCGGCCCGGATCTCGGACTTCGGGGTGTCACCGATCGGGAACATCGCCCGCGACAACTGATCACGCGTCAGCACGGCCAGCACATACGACTGGTCCTTGTCGGCGTCGACCGCTCGTCGTAACTCGCCGTCGGTCAGCTGCGCGTAGTGACCGGTGGCCAGCGCGTCGAAGCCGAGCGCCATCGCCTTGTCGGCGAGGGCCGCGAACTTGATCTTCTCGTTGCATGTAAGGCACGGGTTCGGGGTGCGTCCGGCCGCGTAGGCCTCGACGAACTCGTCGATCACATCGTCCTTGAACCGGTCGGCGAAATCCCAGACGTAGAACGGGATTCCGAGGACATCGGCGGCCCGGCGGGCGTCGGAGGCGTCCTCGCGCGAGCAGCATCCACGCGAGCCGGTGCGCAGCGCACCCGGAGCCGTCGACAATGCCAGATGAACTCCGACCACCTCGTGACCGGCCTCGACCGCCCGGGCCGCGGCGACCGCCGAGTCGACGCCGCCGCTCATCGCTGCCAGTACGCGCATCAGGAGATCCTTCCGCCGGGGACCGAGACCAGGCCGGCCGCCCGCGCCCGGTCGACGACCTCGTCGATGACCGCGGCGACCGCGTCGATGTCGGCCTCGGTGGTGGTGTGGCCGAGGGAGAACCGCAGCGACGACCGCGCGTCGGCCATGTCCAGACCCATCGCCAGGAGGACATGGCTGGCCTGGGCGACCCCGGCGGTGCAGGCCGATCCGGTGGAACACTCGACGCCCTTGGCGTCGAGAAGCATGAGCAGCGAGTCACCCTCGCAACCGGCGAACGACACGTGCACGTTCCCCGGGAGGCGACGATCGCCGTCGGCACCGTTGCGCACCGTTCCGTCGACGCCGAGGAGGACGTCGGTCAGCCGGGTCTGCAGGGCGCGGACGTGCGCGGTGTTCTCGTCGAGGTGCTCGACGCAACACGACAGTGCCGCGGCCATCCCGGCCGCACCGGCGACGTCCTGCGTTCCCGAGCGCACGTCGCGTTCGTGGCCGCCGCCGTGCAGCAGCGGCACGCATCCGACGTCCCGACCGAGCAGCAGGGCCCCGACGCCCTGCGGGCCGCCGAACTTGTGGGCGGTCAGGCTGAGCGCCGAGAGGCCGCTCGCGGCGAAATCGACCGGCAGATGGCCGACGGCCTGGATCGCGTCGGAATGCACCGGGACGCCGAATTCGGACCCGACCGCGGCGAGCTCGGCGATCGGTTGGATCGTGCCGACCTCGTTGTTGGCCCACATCAGCGAGATGAGAGCGGTCTCGGCAGCGTGCTCCTCGAGCTCCGCGCGCAGGTCGGCGGGCGAGACGACACCGTCGGCGTCGACCGGGAGCAGGACGAGCTCGGCGCCGGCCTGCTCGGCCAGCCACTGCGCGGGGTCGAGGACGGCGTGATGTTCGATCGCCGAGGTGATGATCCGGCGACGGCGGGGGTCGGCGTTCTGCTGTGCCCAGTAGATCCCCTTGACCGCCAGGTTGTCGGCCTCGGTGCCGCCGCCGGTGAAGACGACCTCGGAGGGCCGGGCGCCGACCGCCGCGGCGATGGCCTCGCGCGCCTCCTCGAGCCGACGACGTGCGGTGCGACCGGATCCGTGCAGCGACGAGGCGTTACCCGGCTGCGCGAAGACGGCCGTCATCGCCTCGACGGCTTCGGGCAGCATCTGCGTCGAAGCGGCGTGGTCGAGGTAGACAGGCGCCTTCACGGGCGGTCGGCTTGGCACGGGCATCGCTAGCAAGGATAAACGCGCGTAGGTCGCCGACAAATTCCGCGATCGGACGCGGAACGACAGCCCGCCTCAGACCCGCTCGAGGTAGAAGTACAAGTGACGGCCGTCGATGACTCCGCCTTTGCCGTTCATGATCCCCATCACCGTGGTGTCGTCGACGCGCTTGAAGTGGTCGATGACCGGCTGACCGTCGTAGACCATCGACGCGGTGATCTCGCCGCGGAACTCGATCGCCCACAGGCTGGCCTCGCCCTTGCCGAGTTTGGTGTTGGAGTAGAGGTTGCCGTTCTCGTCGCGGCACACCAGCGGTTGGACGTCGCTGCGTGAGGTGAACGTCTTGCCGAACCAGTTGGCCTTGGCGAGCGCGCCGTTGATGGCGTGCCCGGTGGTGAACTCGCCGCCCTTCCATGCGCCGAGCATCTCCTCGGGCCGCAGCGGCGACAGTCCCGCCCACACGGTGTCGAGGTCGGCGTCGTCGACTCGGCCGTCGACGTCCCGGAGTTCGAAGAACTTGGCGCGCGCGGCTTCTCGGGTCTGAGTGGACGTCATCGTCGGCCTCCTGGAGGTACGCGGTTGATCGTCCGCAGAGCTGCGGACGGCTACCGGAAAAACCTATATCAGGGAACGGGTGATGTCACTTTCCGCGCCCGGGAATCGCCCCGCCACGACGCGCTCACACCGACGCGCCAGCTCGCGACGATCTGCGCCGGGTTCCTCGGGCGGGTGGATGACCATCGTGACGACGAGACCACGCGCCCGCAGGACCCGCCGCAGCGTGTCGGCCGGGGTGTCGGCGCCGATGAAACTCGGTGCCGTCGCGGTGGTCCCGTCGCTGCCGACGAAACGCAACCTCACCGGCACGACCGGCACGTCCGCATCGATCGCGGCCTGGAAGAACGCGGGTCGGAATGCACCGGCCGAGCGGCCGCAGTACGTGGTGCCCTCGGGGAACACGATCACCGACGAGTCGCAGTGCAGCCGCCCGGCCACGTCGCCGACCGTCCCCGGCAGACCGCGGAGTGTGCCGCGGTCGACGGCGATGACGCCGAACCGGCGCGCGAGGGACGACACCACCGGCATCCCGACGACATCGGATTTGGCCACCACGTCAGCAGGGCTGATCAGCGCGAGCGCCAAGACGTCGAGGAACGAGATGTGATTGGCGACCACGAGTCCGGCGCGGGTCGGGCCACATCGCCGGTCCTCGACGCGGACGGCGATACCCAGGGCCGCCAGCAGTGCACCCGACGCGGATCGACGCAGGGGACGCGGCGGACGACGACGCAGCCGCGCCACCGCCCCGGTGGTCAGCGCCGCCCAGACGATCCACACCACGACCACCACGAGTCGGCACAGACGCCACGCGACGATCGTCGCGCCGGTGACCGCGTCGAACCGCCCGGCCCGCGGTGCACCGATGCAACCGTCACCACAGGTGCTGATCGGGAACCACGGGTGCGCGAGCGCGCCGGCCGGGCGGGCAGGCGGACAGGCGGCGTGCTCGCGTCGGAAACGCTCGGAGCGAGGTCCGACCGGACCGACCAGCAGGGCGGTCATCGTGCCGCGCCCCCGGGCTCCGGCGTGGCATCCGTGCGGGCCGAACCCAGCCGTCGGGCACTCGATCGCAGCCGGTCGAGGTATCGCTTGTTGGCACCTTCGCGGTCGAGCAGGGTCAGGAAGTCCGCGACGTCGAAGACGTCGTCGACCGCCGGCTCGCCACAGATGCGGGCGCCGAGGCGGAGGTATCCACGCATCAGTGCCGGCATCGCGACCGTGTCGGACGGCACGATGTCGTCGAGCAGGCGTCCGCCGATGCGGGCCGGCGCCAGCGGGTGGGCGCGGCGCTCGGGGTCCTGGTGGTCGTCGCGCAGACGATCGCGCAGGGCGCGCAGCGACGAACCCGGCAGCCATTCACCCGGCGTGTGCAGGGGCACCGACACACAACCCATCAGGTATCGCAGGTCGGCGTCGTCCATGTACTGCAGCAGCGCCGCCCACATCAGCGCGGTCACCGACCCGTCGCGGTACTCGGAGTGGACACACGCTCGACCCAATTCGACGGTGGCGGAGACGATGTCGTTCATCTCGCGGAGGTCGAACTCGGTGGCCGAGTACCAGCCGCCGGCGGCGATCGCCCGCGCCGGGGAGAGCAGGCGCGCACACCCGACGACCCCGTCGTCGGCGTGGCGGACGATGAGGTGCTCGCAGAAGGCGTCGAACCGGTCGGCATCCCGTCCGGTGACCGCGTCACCGATGCGGTTGGAGAAGCCGGGTTCGTCGGCGAAGACGCGATACCGCAGTTCCTGGGCGGCGACGATGTCGGCGGGATCGTCGGACACGAGGACCCGGATGGGCCCCGCGGTGAGCAGGGTCGTCGGCACGGCCCGCGAGAACCGAGCGCGCGCGACATGGCTGGTGCGGACTGGCGACTGCATGGCGTTCATGACTCGAATGGAAACGAGACCGGGCATCGGCAGGACCACCGCAGCGTGTCGTGTCGGTGCGAGTTCGATGAACTCGGGCCGCCACCGGATGAACAGGCCTCGCCACGGCCACGTGCGGGTGAACGACCCCCGAACGCACGGTGACCCCCGACGGGGAGTCGGGGGTCACCGGGTCCTGCAGTTGATCAGCTCATGATCACTTGCGCTTCTTGACCTCTTCGGTCAGCTGCGGCGCAACGTTGAACAGGTCGCCGACAACGCCGTAGTCGGCGATCTCGAAGATCGGGGCCTCTTCGTCCTTGTTGACGGCCACGATCGTCTTCGAGGTCTGCATGCCGGCGCGGTGCTGGATGGCGCCCGAGATGCCCAGGGCGACGTACAGCTGCGGCGACACGGTCTTACCGGTCTGACCGACCTGGAACTGACCGGGGTAGTAACCGGAGTCGACGGCCGCGCGCGAAGCGCCCACGGCGGCACCGAGCACGTCGGCGAGTTCTTCGACGACGGAGAACTTCTCGGCGCTGCCGACACCGCGACCACCCGAGACGACGATCGACGCCTCGGTCAGTTCGGGACGATCGCCGCCGACGTTCGGCTCGACCTTGGTGATCTTGACCGCGCCCTCTTCCTGAGCCGGGACCTCGACGTCGACACGCTCGCCGGCGCCGGCCTGCGGAGCGGCCTCGACGCCACCGGGGCGGATCGAGAAGACCGGGACCTCGCCCTTGGCCTGGGCGTCGACGGTGTAGGCGCCACCGAAGATGGAGTGGATGCCCACGCCGCCTTCCTTGACGTCGACGATGTCGGCGAGGACGCCCGAGCCGAGGCGCACGGCCAAGCGGCCGGCGATCTCCTTGCCGTCGGCGGTGGCCGCGACGAGGATGCCGGCCGGCGAGGCGGTCTCGGCGATCGAGGCCAGCACGTCGACCTGCGGGGTGATGAGGTAACTACCCGCATCGTCGGACTCGGCGACGTAGATCTTCTCCGCGCCGGCCTCCTTGAGTCCGTCGAGGATGCCGTCGGCCGAGCCGGGCTTGCCGACGACGACCGCCGACGGGGTGCCGAGTGCGCGGGCGGCGGTGATGAGCTCGCTGGTGACCTTCTTCAGGGCGCCTTCGGCGTCCTGTTCCACGAGAACGAGTACTTCTGCCATGGTGGTTTTCTCCTGAATGTCTGGGGGTTCGCCGGTGGTCTGCGTGGAGAAGGTCAGATGATCTTCTGGCCGACCAGGTACTCGGCGACCTTGGTGCCGCCGTCGCCTTCGTCGGTGACGCGCTCGCCCGCGGTCTTCGGCGGCTTCGGGGTGTTCGCCGTCACGACCGAGCCGGCGTTCTCCAGGCCCACATCGCTTGCCTCGACGTCGATCTCGGCGAGGGTCAGGACGGTGACCTCCTTCTTCTTGGCGGCCATGATGCCCTTGAAGGAGGGGAAGCGCGGTTCGTTGATCTTCTCGTTCACGCTGACGATGGCCGGCAGGCTGGCCTCGACGTGGAAGATGCCGTCGTCGGTCTCCCGCTCGCCCTTGAGGGTCTCGCCCTCCAGGGTCAGCTTGCGCAGGTGGGTCAGGTGCGGGAGCTCGAGGTACTCGGCGATCATGGCCGGGATGGCGCCGACGCGACCGTCGGTGGCCTCGTTGCCGGCGATGACCAGCTCGACACCCTCGACCGTGCCGAGCGCCCGGGCCAGCACGTAGGCGGTCTGGACCGCGTCCGAGCCGTGCATGAGGTCGTCCTTGATGTGGATCGCCTTGTCGGCGCCCATGGACAGGGCCTTGCGGATGGCGTCGGTGGCGCGCTCGGGACCCGCCGTCAGGATGGTGACCTCACCGCCGTCGGCCTCCTTGATCTTCAGCGCTTCCTCGACGGCGCGCTCGTTGATCTCGTCCAGGACGGCGTCGGCGGCCTCACGGTCCAGGGTGTAGTCGTCGTCGGACAACTTGCGCTCGGACCATGTGTCGGGAACCTGCTTGATCAGTACGACAATGTTTGTCATGGGTCTACGTCGACCTCCTGCATCGGGTTCGGCAACTTACCGGCGGGTAAGGCCATGGGTCCCCACCACTTTAGCGTCTCCTATGTTTCCACTAAACATCGACTACCTCACACAATGCACGCTACCGTTCGCTCGCTCGGTACGACGGCCCCGGCGGTCCCCGGGGCATGCCCTACTCTCTGTCAGATGACTGACGCAGACCTCGGATCGTCGCGCGGGACGGCAACCACTGGTCTCGAGGCGCTCGACACCGACCAGCAATTGGCGCTGACCGGCGAGCGGACGGTCCCGGGGATTCCCGCCGAGAACTACTGGTTCCGGCGCCACGAGATCGCCTACCGCCACATCGCCGACCGGTGCGCGGGCCACGACGTCCTCGAAGCCGGCTCCGGCGAGGGGTACGGCGCCGCGATGATCGCCGACGCCGGGGCGTCGTCGGTGGTCTGCGTCGACTACGACGCCGCCGCGGTCGAACACACCCGACGCCGCTATCCCCAGCTCGTCGTCCACCAGGGCAACCTCGTCGACCTCCCCCTCGCCGACGCCTCGGTCGACATCGTAGTCAACTTCCAGGTCATCGAACACCTCTGGGATCAGCCGCGATTCGTCGCCGAATGCCACCGCGTGCTGCGTCCGGGCGGGGTCCTGCTCATGTCGACGCCCAACCGCATCACCTTCTCCCCCGGTCGCGACACACCGCTCAACCCGTTCCACACCCGTGAGCTCGACGCGGCCGAACTCACCGAACTGCTTCTCGACGGCGGCTTCGTGATCGACGCGATGTGGGGAGTCGTCCACGGACCGCGCCTTCGCGCCCTGGACACCAAATGGGGCGGTTCGCTCATCGACGCCCAGATCGAGCGTGCGCTCGCCGGCGAGCCCTGGCCGGACGAGCTGGCCGCGGATGTCGCCGGCGTGGTCGCCGCGGACTTCGATGTCGTCGATTCCGGCGTGTACGACATCGACGACTCGCTCGACCTGTTCGCCGTCGCGTTACGGGGCTGAGGGGTGACCACCCGCACCGAACCCGTCCCGGGCCAGTTCACGCTGGTCCTGCACTCGCATCTGCCGTGGCTGGCCAATCACGGCCGTTGGCCGGTCGGCGAGGAATGGCTGTATCAGTCGTGGGCCGCGTCGTACCTGCCGCTGTTCGACATGCTCGAGCGGCTGGCCGCCGACGGTTTCACCGACCAGCTCTCCCTCGGGATCACGCCGGTGCTGGCCGCGCAGCTCGACGATCCGCACTGTGCGTCGTCGATGTACGAGTGGCTCGCCGACTGGCAGCTCCGGGCCACGCAGGCGGCGATGTCCCGCGACGCCGACCGAGCCGCGGCAGGCCGCCGTGAGTACCTCGACGCCCAGCGCGCGCTGGACACCTTTGCCTCCCGATGGCGTCACGGCGCGTCGCCACTGATCCGCGGACTGGCCTCGAGCGGCGTCGTCGAGATCCTGGGCGGGCCCCTGGCCCACCCGTTCGCACCGCTGCTCGACCCGCGACTGCGCCGATTCTCGCTGACCGAGGGGCTCGCGGACGCCCATGCCCGGTGGGGTTTCGATCCGACCGGGATCTGGGCACCCGAGTGCGCCTTCGCGCCGGGGATGGAAACGGAGTACGACCGCGCAGGCGTGCGCCACTTCATGGTCGACGGGCCCGCCTTGCACGGCGACACCGCGCTGGGACGCCCCGTCGGCGACAGCGCCGTCGTCGCCTACGGACGTGACCTGACGGTGAGCTATCGCGTCTGGTCGCCGAAGTCGGGCTATCCGGGTCATGGCGCCTATCGGGATTTCCACACCTATGACCACGAGACCGGGCTCAAGCGATTCCGGGTCACCGGCCGGACCGTGTCCGGAAAGGACAAGAAGCCCTACGACCCGGCGCGCGTCGACGCGGTGGTCGACCGGCACGTCGAGGACTTCGTCGCGCATGTGCGGCAGCGTCTGGTCGACGAGTCCGCGCGGATCGGCCGGCCTGCGCTGGTGGTCGCCGCGTTCGACACCGAACTGTTCGGGCACTGGTGGCATGAGGGCCCGGTCTGGCTGGATCGGGTGCTGCGACGTCTGCCCGAGGTCGGGGTCACCGTCGGGACACTCGCGGGCGCAACGCAGGCCGGGCTCGTCGGCGCGCCCATCGACCTCCCCAGGTCGTCGTGGGGGTCGGGTAAGGACTGGCGGGTGTGGAACGGCCCGGCCGTGCAGCACCTGGTCGACCTGAACGCCGAGGTCACCGAGACGGCGCTCGCCGCGGTCGCCAAGCTGCGGCAACAAGGGAATGCACGCAGCCGGGTCGCCGATCAGATCGTGCGCGAGGCGCTGCTGACCGTGTCCTCGGACTGGCCGTTCATGGTGTCGAAGGACACCGCGGCGCAGTACGCTGTGTCGCGAGCTCACACGCATGCGCATGCCACCCGCGAGATCAGCGACGCGGCTATGCGGGGCCGCGACGACGCAGCCGAGACGCTCGCCGCCGCCTGGGCGCGTGCCGACAATCTCTTTCCCGCACTCGATGCGCGCCGGCTGCACACGGCTCTGACCGCCGACCGGGTCGGTGTCGAGGGGGGAATCCGATGAAGGTGTTATTCGTGTCGTGGGAGTACCCGCCGGTGGTGGTGGGCGGACTCGGCCGGCATGTCCATCACCTCGCCACCGAGATGGCCGCCGCCGGGCACGACGTGGTCGTGCTGACCCGGCGTCCGTCGGGGACCGATGCGGTGAGTCATCCGACGACGGACACCGTCGTCGAGGGTGTTCGGATTCTGGCCGTCGCCGAGGACCCGCCGGAGTTCGAGTTCGGGCAGGACATGATGGCCTGGACGCTGGCCATGGGGCATGCGTTCGTGCGGGCGGGACTTCGGATTCTGCACGGCGCCGGGAGCGGAGCGATCGGGTCGCGATGGATGCCGGAGGTCGTGCACGCGCATGATTGGCTGGTCGCCCACCCGGCCATCGCGCTGGCCGAGTTCTTCGATGTGCCATTGGTTTCCACGATCCACGCGACGGAGGCCGGGCGGCACAGCGGCTGGGTGAGCGGTCGGACGAACCGGCAGGTGCATTCGGTCGAGTGGTGGCTGGTGTCCGAATCCGATGCTCTCATCACGTGTTCGGCGTCGATGCGCGACGAGGTGAACCGACTGTTCGGCTACGACGCCACCGACATCACGGTGATCCACAACGGCATCGACATCCGTACGTGGCCGTTCGCCGAACGTGCTCGGACGAGCGGTCCGGCCGAGCTGCTGTTCGCGGGTCGGCTCGAATACGAGAAGGGCGTGCAGGATCTGCTCGCGGCTCTCCCCCGGATCCGGCGCAGCCATCCGGGTACGACGCTGACGATCGCCGGTGACGGCACTCAGCGGGACTGGCTGATGGAGCAGGCGCGCAAGCATCGGGTCGGCAAGGCGGTGCGGTTCGTCGGCCCGGTCGACCACACCGAGTTGGTTACGCTGATGCACCGCTGCGACGCCATCGTGCTGCCGAGTCGCTACGAGCCGTTCGGGATCGTGGCGCTGGAGGCGGCGGCGACCGGCGTGCCCTTGATCGTGTCCACGACCGGGGGTCTGGGTGAGGCGGTTCGCGAGCCGGACACCGGGCTGACGTTCGAGCCCGCGGATGTCGCCGGTCTGGCCGCGGCGGTCCGGGCCACGCTGTCCGATCCGGGCGCGGCCGCGCAGCGAGCACTGCGGGCTCGGGCGCGGCTCACCGCGGAGTTCTCCTGGGCCGAGGTCGCCGAGCGCACCGCGAGCGTGCACCTCGCCGCGAAGCGTCGGGTCCGGCACGCGATCGGACGGCCCGACATCCCGGAACGCCCGCTGCCAGAACGGGACCCGAGCCAGGCATAGCCCCCTGCTCCCTGAGGAGCCCGGAGCCTGCGGAGGGCCTCCACCCCCTGCTCCCTGAGGAGCCCGGAGCCTGCGGAGGGCGTCACGAAGGGTCCCGCTCGGCCGCGGCCTTCTTCCGTTCGATGTCGGCGAGGGCGCGTTCGAGTTCGGCGCGTTCGGCGGCGTTCGAGGCCCAGTCGTCCATCCGGTTCTTGACCACCCGGGCGGGGGCGCCGACCGCGATGGCGTAGTCGGGGATGACGCCCTTGACCACCGCGTGCGAGCCCAGCACGCATCCTCGCCCGACGATGGTGTTGCGCAGCACCGACACCTTGGCCGCGACCCACGTGTCCGGCCCGATGCGCACCGGGCCCTTCACGATGCCCTGGTCTTTGATCGGCAGCGTGATGTCGTCCATCTTGTGGTCGAAGTCGCAGATGTAGCACCAGTCGGCGATGAGGGTGGAACCGCCGATCTCGAGGTCGAGGTAGGAGTTCACCACGTTGTTGCAGCCGAAGACGGTCTTGTCGCCGATGCGGAGGCTGCCCTCGTGGCAGCGGATGGAGTTGCCGTCGCCGATGTGGACCCAGCGACCGATCTCCATGCGCGCGAGTTCCGGCGTCGCGTGGATCTCGACGTTGCGCCCGAGGAACACCATGCCCCGCAGCACGATGTGCGGATTGGCGAGGCGGAACCGCGCCAGGCGGTAGTAGCGCACGAGGTACCACGGTGTGTACGCCCGGTTGCGTCTGATCCATCGCAGCGAGTCCAGCGTGAGAAAACGCGCCTGGTCGGGGTCGCGGCGTCGGCCCGCGCGCCGGCGGGACCGGTACGACGCATTCCACATGGTGGTCATGACCAGAAACCCTAATCGACGCGATTTTCGCGCACGATAGGCTCACTGCTGGCGCGGAGTGCCGTTCGATGGCATGCCCGGCGCCTGGACACGACGCAGAACAGGGCACGACGACGAGGAGCAGGATGGCTTTGGCACGACCGCAGGTGTCTCGACGCCGCCGATCCGCGCTGACCCGCCCGCTCGTCGCGCTGACGGCCGTGTGCTCGATGGCGCTCGCCGCCTGCTCGGACGGCCACATCGACGTCCGCTCCGTGCCGAGCGTCGGCTGGCCCAGCTACGGGGGCGTCCCGGGCAACGCCAACTTCGCGTATGCCGATGTGCCGGAGGACCTCACGCTGAGCTGGACACGGCCGACCGGCGGCCCGGTCACCGCGCCGGTGACGATCTCCGGCAAGGGGAACGTGGGCGTGACGTCGAATGCGGCGCAGGGCTGCAACGTGCTCGTGCTCGACAGCCGCTCCGGACGCAAGAACTTCTGCAAGGACATGCGGGCCGGTGTCGAGATCAACGCGATGCTCGTCGATCAGTACGACCAGCCCTATCTCGGCGAGGAGACGACCTTCCTCGCCTTCAATGCCGGCGGCGCCATCCGCTGGCGGGCCGGCGTGATCGGGGTACCGCTGTCGGCGAAGTTCGCGGCCCCGAACGAGGTGCTGGTCGCCACCACACAGGGTCAGATCCTGCTGATCGACACCCAGCGCAACGAACTCCTCGCGCCTGAGGTGAGACTGCGCGACGACGCCGATCCGGCGCAACCGCTCCGCGGCTTCGGCGACTGCGTGAGCAATGGGCCGCAGTGCGCGATCCCCGCCCCCGCTGCCGTCGACACCGAACGAGAACGCTTCTTCCTCAACTTCTTTCCCCAGGGCGCAGCGACGTCGCAGATCCGCGCGATGAAGTACGGCGCCGTTGCCGGGAACCGCGAAGTCCGGACTGCGTGGCAGGCCGACGTCCCCAGCGGCGTCATCGGGACCCCGACGCTCTCGGCCGACGGCGCGACCGTCTATGCGTTCTCGCGCGACGGCAAGATCGTCGCCCTGAACGCCGAGGACGGATCGACGCGGTGGACCTACGACATCGGCGGCCACGGATTCGCGACGATGACCGTCTCCCCGGACGGTCTGATCATCCCGACCGGTTCGCTCGGCGCCCCGCTGACCTTGCTGCGTGATCGGGGCGATCGCGCCGAACAGGTCTGGCAGCGCACAGATCTGGCGACAGTGAGCCTGTCCGCGCTGACCCAGCAGCAGACCGCGTGGACGGTCGCCCGCGATCCCGGCAAGGACTCCCTGTCCCTGGTCGAGGTGTCCACGACCGACGGCGCGACGAAACGGACTCTGCCGCTGCCGGATTCGCGCGGCTTCGCGACCGGCGTCTCGGTGTCCTACGCCGGACAGATCGCGACCGCGACCAATCTCGGCGAGGTGTACTTCTTCGACAGCAAGGCCGATCTCGAGTAGGTGTTCGTAGAGTGCGGGATTCGTACCGGAAACCGATACCGATCCCGCACTCTGCGTGATCGGGTTCGTTTCAGAACCGGACGCCCGGCTCACAGATGAACGCGACACCCTTGCGCCCGATCCGGGTCAGCACCACCGACAACGGCCGGGAGCCCTTGAGCTTGAGCTTCTTCCGCAGCCGGTCGGGGTCGACGTCGAGTCCGCGGACAAGGATTTCCAGGGGGCCGCAGTCGAGCGTCGAGAGCGATTTCCGGAGCGCCTTCTCGGTCACCCCCGTCTGCTCGATCACCCGGAACCCGCGGGCGCCGTCGGGGACGGAATCACCAGTGAGATAGGCGATCTGCGGGTCGAGTTGCCAGAGCCCGGACCGGCGGGCGTAGTGCTTGACCAACCCGGCGCGCACGATCGCCCCGTCCGGGTCGACGATCCACTCCCCCGCCTCACCGGCCGGCACGTCGTCGTCTTCGCGGTCGGTGACCTCGACCTCGGCGACCGTTCCGTCGGCGCGGGTGCGCAGCACGGTGGCCCGACGGCCGGGCTCCACACCCGGGCCCGTCCACAGGCACGCCTCGCGCACGCCGCCGTCGAGTGAGGTGACCTGGACCTCGCCGTCGAAGCCATAGCGGTTTCGCAGCATCTGATGATCCAGTCCGGGAGCGCATTTCACGATGAGCGCGCGGCCGGGGTAGGTGGTCAACAGCTCGAAGAGCGGTGGGGTCAGCTGATCGAGCCGGAAGATGCGGCCCGCGTCCGATCGCCGCGCGGGATCGGCGAGGAGCACGTCCGCGGTCGAGGTCGGGGTGAGCGCGTCCGCGACCAGCAGCGTCGCCTCCGGCACGTTGGAACGCGCCATCGCGAGCCGGACCCGGTCGATGTCGCTGCCGATGACACCCGAGATACCGTTGGCGCGCACCAGCTCTCGTAGCTCCGCCCCGATCGAACAGGTCAGGTCGTGCACCACCGATTCCGGGAACCGCGCCGCGATCTCTTCCGCACGGTGCGCGGCGACCACCGACGCGGTCGCCTGCTGCAGGGCGTCATCGGTGAGCAGGAGGCCCTCGGCATCGCGCAGCTTCGAGCGGGCGCGCCTACGACACTGCACCGTCTCGATCAGTGCGGCGTCGTGGGGCGCGTATCGGCTGCGTACCTCGGTGATGTCAGCCAGCATCGTCGACGGGGTGAGCTCGAGGCCGGACACCGTGTCGAGCGCCTTCTCGCCGTGCCGCGACCGCAGGAACGCGACGTCGTCGAGATCGAAGGAGTAGCCCATGGCCTGACGACGGAACCGCCTACTGCGGCTTCGTCCCCGTCACCACGACGTTGTAGAAGAACTTCGGGGGTACGACCTTGCGCAGCACGTTCTCGTCGAGCCAGGTCAGCCGCTTCCAGCCACCGAAGGCAAAGCGGGCCCAGCCCCAGCCGAGCTTCTCCGGCGGCACAGCGGCCTCGAAGGTGCGGACCGGCCAGCCGAGCATCGCGGCGGCCAGTTCCTCGGTGGCGGTGGCCACCTTCTGCGCGCCGGCGGCGCGGGCGATGCCGGCGAGCTCGTCGGGATCGAAGGTGTGGATGTCGACGACGGCCTCGAGCGCGGCCGCACGCGAGGACTCGTCGAGTTCCTCCTGCGGGCGCCGCCACCCCTGCAGCGGACCGAACTTCGTGACATTGGTCGTGGCGAACCACGTCGCCCGACTCATCCAGCGCGCGTAGAAGTCACCGATCGTCGACGGCTCACCCGCGAAGATGAACCGCCCGCCGGGCTTGAGGACCCGCAGCACCTCGCGCAGCGCCTGCTCGACATCGGGAATGTGGTGCAGCACAGCATGTCCGACGACTAGATCGAAGGTGTCGTCGTCGTACGGGATCTTCTCCGCGTCGGCGACCCGGCCGTCGACATCGAGACCGAGGTTCTCCGCATTCCGCAGGGCGACCTTGACCATGCCCGGCGAGAGGTCGGTCACCGACCCCTTCGACGCGACACCCGACTGCATCAGGTTCAGCAGGAAGAAGCCGGTGCCACAACCGAGTTCCATCGCGCGACCGTACGGCAGGGGCTCGTCGGTGGCCACGGCGTCGAAACGGCCACGCGCGTAGTCGATGCAGCGTTCGTCGAAGCTGATCGACCACTTCTCGTCGTAGGTCTCGGCCTCCCAGTCGTGGTAGAGCACCTGGGCGAGTTTGGTGTCGGTGAGGGCAGCCTTGACCTGTTCCTCGGTGGCGTGCGGATTGGGAGCGGGATCGGTGCCCGGTGTGGCGTCGGTGGTCATGATCGCTTCCTGTGTGCGTGGTGATGGGGTGCTGTGGTCGAGGGGTACGCGGCGACGACGGCTCAGCGGCCGACGAATTCCGCCTTCCCGGGGCCGTTCTCGAGGAACGAAGTCAGACCGATGGCGCGGTCCTCGGTCGCGAACAGCGGGGCGAACAGCTGCTCCTCGATCTTGAGCCCGGTGTCGAGGTCGACGCTGAGGCCCTGGTCGACGGCCTTCTTGATCGCGGCGAGCGCCACCGAGGCGGCGCCGTCGAACTGTCCGGCCCAGGCGAGCGCGGCGTTGTAGACCTCGTCCGGCGCGACGACCTCGTCGACGAGTCCGATCGCCAGCGCCTCCGCGGCGTCGACGAAGCGGCCGGTGAACATCAGGTCCTTGGCCTTCGACGGCCCGATGAGGCGTGCCAGCCGCTGCGTGCCGCCGCCGCCGGGGATGAGACCGAGCAGGACCTCGGGCAGCCCGAGCTTCGCGTTGTCGCCCGCGATCCGTCGGTCGGCACCCAACGCGACTTCGAGGCCACCGCCGAGCGCGTACCCGGTGATGGCCGCGACGGTCGGCTTCGGGATGGCGGCGATCGCGCCGAGATCGCTCTGCAGGCGACCCGCCACCCGGCTCATCTCGGCGTAGCCGACGTCCCGCATCTCCTTGACGTCCGCGCCGGCCGCCAGGATCTTCGGGCCGCCGTAGACGACGACGGCCTTGATGTCGGCGCGGACCGTGGCCTCCTCGGCCGCGGCGGCCAGTTCGGCCTGCACCTGCCGGCTCAACGCGTTCATCGGCGGCCGGTGCAGCAGGATGGTGCCGACCCCCGGATGAGCGTCGGAGCACTCGAGGGTCACGAACTCAGGCATGGTCGAAGGCTACCGGTAGGTAAGTCCGATCGATGCCCCAGCCCGACGACCCAGGCCGACGACCCGGCACGCACGACGCGGCCCGGAGTCCGCCGCCCACCGGCATCGGAGCCATACAGTGGCGGTCATGGCGAAAACGTCGGGTTCCGCAGGCGATCCCATCGAGCTCGAGGTCGGCGACCGCACCGTCCGGCTGTCGAGTCCCGACCGCGTCTACTTTCCCGAGCGCGGTGAGACCAAGCGCGATCTCGCCGAGTACTACCTGTCCGTCGGCGACGGGATCGTCCGTGCGCTGCGCGACCGTCCGTGCATGCTGCACCGGTTCCCCAAGGGCGTCAGCGGCAACAAGGTCCACCAGAAGCGCGTCCCCGCCGGCGCGCCGGACTGGCTGGAGACCACCGAGATCTACTTCCCGCGGTACGGCCGCACCGCCGACGAACTGTGCGTCACCGAACTCGCATCGGTGATCTGGGCGGTGCAGATGTCGACCGTCGAGTTCCACCCCTGGAACTCACGGCGCGACGACCCCGAGTCGCCCGACGAGTGGCGTATCGACCTCGACCCGATGCCCGACTGCACGTTCCCCCGGATCCGGCGGGTGGCGCACGTCGTCGAAGAGGTTCTCGACGAACTGGGTATGCGCGGGTTCCCCAAGACCTCGGGCGGTCGCGGGTTGCACATCTACGTCCGCATCGCGCCGGAGTGGGGCTTCCCACAGGTCCGGCGTGCGGCTCTCGCGTTCGCCCGGGAGGTCGAGCGTCGGGCGCCCGACGACGTGACGACGACCTGGTGGCGAAAGGACCGCGACCCGGCGGCGGTCTTCGTCGACTACAACCAGAACACCCGCGACCACACCATGGCCTCGGCCTACTCGGTGCGCGGCAACGAGCGGGCCACCGTGTCGACGCCGATCACCTGGGCCGAGATCGACGACATCGAACCCGACGATTTCACCATCGCCACCGTGCCGGCCCGGTTCGCCGAACTCGGAGACCTGCACGCGGAGATCGACGACGTCGCGCACCGACTCGACACCCTCATCGACTGGGCCGACCGCGACGACATCGGCACCGACGAGGACGCCGAGATCATCGATATGGATCGGTGACGTCGCGTAACGACCGCAATGCCTCTTCCAGGGCGGCGAACTGAGCGTCGCCGAGATGCTCGCGCCACTCCTGCTGCTGCGCCTCGACCTCACGCGCGGCGACCTCGCACAGGTGAACGCCCCGCTCACTCAGCGTCACCAGCCGGGCGCGACGGTCGGACGGGTCCGGCACCCGGGTCAGGTAGCCAGCCGCCTCGAGCTGGTCGACGATGCCGCCCGCGGTCTGCTTGGTGACACCCGCCTGCTCGGCGAGATCGGTCAGCCGCATGGGTTCGGGTGCCAGCCGCTGTAGCACCCGGGACTGCGCCGGAGTGATGTCGTCGGCCCCTTCCTCGGCGATCCGTGCCAACACCCGGCGCTCGGTCGCGCGATGGGCGATGAACATCAGGACGGCGATCTGCGGGTCGGACACGACGTTGACTTTAGTACGAAACCCTGACTAATATCAGTCAGGGAACCTGACTATCTGTGCGGCGGGAGCGACCGATGGACACTGAATCACCCCAGGTTTGATGCCGCTTCCTTCTGAGTCAGGAAGGATGAGCACATGCCTAAGAAAATCGACCCAGAGGTCCGTTCGAGGGCCTTGCGGCTGCTGGAGGCCCACGGCGGCGAGTACACGTCGTTGACTGCCGCTGCCGAAGCGATCGCCAAGCAAGTCGGTGTCGGCGGGGAGACGGTACGCCGCTGGGCCGTGCAGGCCCAAGTCGATGCCGGCGCCCGCTCCGGGACCACCTCGAAGGAGTCCGCCGAGATCAAGCACCTCAAGGCGGAGAACAAGCAGCTGCGAGAAGACGTTGCCATTCTGAAAGCAGCGACGACTTTCTTCGCGGGGGAACTCGACCCCCGCAACCGATGATCGTGGCGTTCATAGATCAGATGCGCAGCAACGGTTTTGCGGTCGAGTCGATCTGCCGGGTCCTGCGTGAGCAGGGCTGCATGGTTGCCGCACGAACCTACCGGGCATGGCGAACACGAATGCCTGCTGCTCGTACCGTCTCCGACGCTCACGTCGTCGATGCGGTGCGCAATGTCGTCTGGCGCACCGATGACGACGGCCGACGGAAGATGACTCCCGAGGGCCTCTACGGGCGGGTGAAGATGCGCGCCCATCTGCACCGCACAATGCTGCCGGGGGTGTCGTATGGTGCTGTTGATCGAGCAATGAAAATGCTAGGCCACAACGGAATTCGAAGATCCAAAGGGGTCCGCACGACCGTCCGCTCCGCTGACGGTGTACGCGCGGAGGATTTGCTGAACCGACAGTTCAGTGCCGCCGAACCGAACCGGGTCTGGGTGACCGATTTCACCTACTGCCGGACCTGGGCTGGGTGGGTGTACGTGGTGTTCATCATCGACGTGTTCTCCCGTCGAATCGTGGCGTGGCACGCATCGACATCGAAGACAGTCGAGCTGGTGACGGTCCCGCTTCGGATGGCGCTGTGGCAGCGCAAGCGGGAAGGGCATCCGGTGAAAGCTGCTGAGCTGATTCATCATTCGGATGCGGGAAGTCAGTACACATCGGTTACACTGACTGAACGTCTGCGACTCGAAGACATCGCCGCGTCGATCGGAACGGTCGGGGACGCCTACGACAACGCGCTGGCCGAGTCGGTGAACGGCTTGTACAAGACCGAGTGCATCCGGACCACGATCTTCCACTCCGGTCCGTACAAGACAGTCTCCGACGTCGAGTTCGCGACCGCTGGTTGGGTCGACTGGTACAACAACAGCAGGCTGCACTCGAGTATCGGCCAGATCCCCCCGACCGAGCTCGAAACGCTTCACTACGCTGGCCTCGGCCCCGAGGACCAGCCCACATTGGAGGCGGCACAAAACCTAGGGTGATTCACACCGACCTCATCTGGCAACGCATCGACGAGCAACGACTCGAACTCGCCGGACTGATCGAGACCCTCACGCCCGAGCAACTCGCCACCCCGTCGCTGTGCGACGCGTGGACGGTGCGCGACGTCGCGGTCCACCTCACCCACTCCCACACCTCACCGGCACGAGCGATGATCGCCGCGTGCCGATACGGATTCCGGTTCAACACGATGATCCGCGAACTCGCGCTGCGCGACGACACCACGGCGGATCAGGCCGCCTCGAAGTTGCGCGCCATGGTCGGTTCGCGTCGGCATCCGATCGGGACGACTCCCATGGCGCCGCTGCTGGATTCGCTCCTGCACGGGCAGGACATCGCGGTCCCGCTCGGACTCGACCGGCCGATGCCGACCGACGCCGCGACGGCGTGCGCAGACTACCTGTGGTCGACGGGTTTCCCGTTCCACGCACGTCGCCGAAACGAGGGACGACGCTACGTGGCCACCGACAGCGACTTCGCGGCCGGGACGGGCGCGGTCGTCGAGGCGCCGATCCGCGACATCGTCATGCTGTTCGGCGGACGGACGAACGCCGCCGGGGCACTGGCGCCCTCAACCTGACAGCGCGTCCGGTCAGAGCGTGATCTCGGGCGGCTGCTGATCGCCGAGAGTCCGGAAGTACTCGTCGGAGCCGGGGAAACCGAGGCCGGCCAGCCCGGCGCCGGGTGTCACGTTCGGCAGGATCGGTTCGATGACACGCTCGGCGTCGAGCAGTTCGTCGATGGTCGAGAACTGCGAGACGTAGTTGAGCTGCGACCACGTGGGCGGCATGAGGAAGTGCTGGCCCGCGGCCCAGGAATCGATCGCGACCCGGGCGTTCACCCACCGGGCGACCTCGGCTTCGGTGGTCTCGGCGTCGGCGTGCTGTCCGTCGGGCATCGCGGCCAGGAAGAACCGGGTGTCGTAGCGTCGCTTCTCGTTCACCGGGGTGATCCAGTGCGCGAGCGGACGCAGCAGATCGGCACGCAGCGTCAGTCCGCGCGCGGTGAGGAACTGCGCGAACGACAACGACTTCTCGACGAGGCGTTGCCGATCCTCGGCCAGTCCCTCCGGGTCGGCGAAGGCGCCGTCGGCATCGGTCGCGAGCAGGACGCCGCACTCTTCGAACGTCTCGCGGACGGCCGCGCACACCAGGGCCTGGGCGATCTCGGCGTCGCTGCCGAATTGCCCGGCCCACCAGGTGGCCTCGGGACCCGTCCACGCCAGGTCGGCGTCGGCGTCCCGCTTGTCGACGCCGCCGCCCGGGAACACCGTCATTCCCCCCGCGAAGGCCATCTGCTTGACGCGGCGTTGCAGGAAGACCTCGATGCCGTCGGCAGCGTCGCGGACGAGCACGACGGTCGCGGCATCCCGCAACGGTGCGGACACGATGTCCGGGCCCTGCTGCTGTGTCGACGTCATTCAGTTACCTCCTGCTGCTCGACGGTGGCCACCCGCACGGCGCCGGCGCCGCGCGAAGTACCGGCCGTCGACTTTGTCCAGAACGATCTGCTGGCGGAAGGCGGCGGTGAGGTTCTCACTCGTGAGTACCTCCTCGAGCAGCCCCTGGGCCACCACGCCACCCTCGGACAGGATCATCGCATGTGTGAAACCTTCGGGGATCTCCTCGACGTGGTGGGTGATCAGCACGATGGCCGGGGCGTCGGGGTCGGCGGCCAGACGCGCGAGACGATCGACGAGTTCTTCGCGGCCACCCAGGTCGAGCCCGGCGGCCGGTTCGTCGAGCAAGAGCAGTTCGGGGTCGGTCATCAGCGCGCGCGAGATCACGACACGCTTGCGCTCGCCCTCGGACAGCGTGCCGAAGCGACGGTCCGCGAGGTGCTCGGCGCCCATCGATTCCAGCGATTCGACGGCCTGCGCACGGTCCATGGCGTCGTAGCTCTCGCGCCACCGCCCCAGGACCGCATATCCCGCCGAGATGACGACGTCGCTGACGATCTCCTCCGGCGGCACTCGATCGACCAGCGACGGGCTCGAGACCCCGATCCGGGTCGACAGCTCGCGGATCTCGACCCGGCCGAGCTTCTCGTTGAGCACGAAGGCGGTGCCCGACGTCGGGTGGATCTCCGCCCCGGCCAGTCGGATCAGTGTCGTCTTGCCCGCGCCGTTGGGTCCGATGATCACCCAGCGTTCGTCCAGTTCCACCTGCCACGACAGCGGGCCGACGAGAGTCTTGCCGCCTCGAACGACGGCGACGTCGCGAAAATCGATCAAGAGGTCGGGATCGGATTCGGTCACTCCCCCATCCTGCACCACGAGGGAATGGTCGACCCGTTCGACTCACGGCAGACCGGACGGCGGGAATAGTCCGGGGCGTCGGCCGCATTGAACATCGTCGTGACCCCTTCGAACCTCCCCTTGTCGATCCTGGATCTCGCGCAGATCGGTCGTGACGAGACTGCCGCGCAAAGCCTGTCCGCCAGTGTCGATCTCGCACAGAACGCGGAGAAGTGGGGCTACCGCCGGATCTGGTACGCCGAGCACCACAACATGTCGGCCATCGCGTCGTCGGCGCCGGCGGTGCTCATCGCACACATCGCCGCGCACACCTCGACCATCCGTCTCGGCGCCGGCGGCGTGATGCTGCCGAACCATTCCCCGCTGACCATCGCCGAGCAGTTCGGCACCCTCGCCGAACTCCATCCCGGGCGCATCGACCTCGGGCTCGGGCGCGCGCCCGGCAGCGATCAGCAGACCTTCGCGGCCCTGCGCCGCACCCACGCCTCCGCGGAGCGGTTCCCGCACGACGTCCTGGAGTTGCAGGCCTTCCTCGGCGACGAGTCGCGTGTCGAAGGCGTTCGCGCGACCCCGGGCGCGGGCACCCACGTGCCGCTCTACATCCTCGGCTCGTCGCTGTTCGGCGCGCAGCTCGCCGCGGCCCTCGGACTTCCGTACGCCTTCGCCTCCCACTTCGCGCCGCAGGCGCTCACCGAGGCCGTGGCGTTGTACCGCCGCGAGTTCCGGCCGTCGGAGGTCCTCGCCGAGCCCTACGTCATCGCGGGTGTCGGAGCGATCGCCGACGAGGACGCCGACCGTGCGCAGGCGCAGCTGCAGATCGCGAAACGTCAACGCGTGTCGCTGCTCTACGGCCGCGGCCGGACCTTCACCGACGAGGAAGCCGACGCCATCCTCTCGATGCCGCAGGGACGCCAGATCGACGAGATGCTGACGTACTCGGGTGTCGGGACGCCGGGCGAGGTGCGCGACTACCTCTCGTGGTTCGCCGGGCACGCCGACGCAGACGAGCTGATCGTCGCGTCGCTGGCGCCCGATCGTGACGTGTGGCTGGGCACCTTCGGCCACCTCGCGCCGGTGAACTCACCGGTCGCCGCCGGCTGACCGAGATCCGAGGGCAGACCGTCAGGCCAGCCGGAAGTCCTCGAAGTCGAACCCGGGCACGACGATACAGCTGACTAGTGACGGCTCGTCCCCGGCGGGCCGTGCACGCTGCCACACGCCCGGCGGCACGAGCGCCTGGGGTCGGTGACCGGCCTCGATGTCGGGTCCGACGAGAACTGTCGTCGGGTCACCGGGGACATCGGCGTCCCCGCCGAGATCGAGTTCGACCGGCGCTCCTCGATGGTGCAGCCACAGTTCGGCGCCGCGTACCGTGTGCCACGCCGACTCGTCGCCCGGCATGAGGACGAAGTAGATCGCCGTGCCGGCGGCACGGTCGCCGGTATAGCCGTCGGCAAGCGACGCCGACGGCACGACGACGTCGCTCCGCCACGTCTCCCGGAACCAGCCGCCTTCCGGATGGGGTTGCAGATCAAGAGCTTTCACCCATTCCGGCGGTACCGCAGCGCTCACGTGTCCTCCTGGGCCCGGATGACCTCGGCGATGACGGTCACCGAACCGGGCGCGATCTCGGTGAACCCGGCGTCTCGAACGGCCACCGCCCTCCCGGCGGCATCGGCGGAGAGCAGTTCTCGCCACCGCCCGGGCGTGGCCTGACGGACCGCGAGCGGGCAGTCGTCCCGACGCCACTCGATCGCGTCGTCCGTGGTGAGGAGCTTGGCCGCCAGCATCGACGCGTGACCGACCTGCGCGGCCAGTTTGCCGACTGTCATCGGCAGGTCGGGATTGGTCCACAGCACGACGCCGGACACAGGCGACTGCTCGGGCAGCTTTCCCTCGACCTCGGTCCCACCGATCTGCAGCTTCGCCACACGCCGGTCGAGGTCACCGACGCGGCCGGGCACGAACGCCCGTGCCGACGCCCCGCCCTCGGTCGCGGTCACACCCCAGACCTCCTGCGCGGCAGCCCATTGCGCGCCACGCGCGCGTCGGGCGATCTTCCGGATTCGTGCGTCGCACCAGGCGTCCATCGCCGCCGACCACGGACCGTCGCCCGCACTTCGTTCGTCGAGGCACAATAACGCCACCGCTCGCGCCGCCGCGGTCAGCAGTTCGGTGCGGTCGGGCGGATCGTTCTTCTCGATGCGGAGCACCATCGCCATCGCCAGGACGTCGGCGGGGTCCGACGGGTCGTCGCCGCCTCCGACGTAGGCGACCAGCCGCCGATGATCGGCCGCGATCGCTTCCGGATCGACCTGCGGAGAGACCGTGCGCTCGGATTCCATGGAGCGGTGCGAGGTCAGCCCAGGGGTACCCGGCGATAGACGCCGTCGGCGGCGTCGGCCGCCTCGATCTCGTCGCGGGAGACGCCCAGGATGAACAGGACCCCGTCGAGAAACGGGTGATTCAGCGTGGCGTCGGCGACCTCGCGCAGCGCAGGCTTCGCGTTGAAGGCGATTCCCAGCCCGGCGACGCTGAGCATGTCGATGTCGTTGGCGCCGTCGCCCACCGCGATCGTCTGCTCCATCGGCACCCCGACCTGATCGGCGAACGACCGCAGCGCGTGCGCCTTGCCCATCCGGTCGACGACCTCGCCGACGACCCGGCCGGTGAGCTTCCCGTCGACGATCTCCAGGGTGTTGGCCCGGACGAAGTCGAGTTCGAGTTCGTGCGCGAGTCCGTCGATGACCTGACGGAAACCGCCGGACACGAGACCGCAGTGGAATCCGAGGCGGTGCAGCGTACGGATCGTCGTCCGGGCACCGGGGGTCAGTTCGAGTGACTTGGCGACATCGTCGAGAACACTTGCGTCGAGTCCGGCCAGGGCCTTGACGCGTTCGTGGAGGGACTGCGCGAAGTCGAGTTCACCTCGCATCGCCGCCTCGGTCACCGCGGCGACCTCGGCTTCGCGGCCCGCGTGCGCGGCGAGCATCTCGATCACCTCGCCCTGGATGAGGGTCGAGTCGACGTCGAAGACGATCAGGCGCTTGGCGCGCCGAGCGAGTCCGCCGCGCTCCACGGCGATGTCCACCGCATGCTTCGCGGCCACCTCGGCGAGGCCTTTGCGGAGGGCGGCGTCGGCGGCGACACCGCCCCGGCCGGCAACGCTGACCATGAGTTCGAGGCCGGTGAGCGGGTAGTCGGCGATCCCGCGGATCGAGTCGATGTTGCCGCCCTGGCTCGCCAGCTTCGCCGCGACGGCGCTGAACGCGGTGGCGGTGACCGGGCTGCCGAGGATGACGACGGCATGCGACGACGGCGAACGGCTACCGGGATCGACCCCGATCTCCACCCGGACGTCGAAACCGATGGACGCCATCGCCTGTTCGACGACTTCCTGCAGCGCCTCGGGGTCGCCGGTGGAGGACACCAGCACTCCGAGGGTCAGCTGTCCGCGGATGACCACCTGCTCGACGTCGAGCAGTGCAACGGCCTGACCGGCCAGGGCACCCATGAGAACAGAGGTGACACCTGGCCGGTCGGGACCGGTGACAGTGACCAGGACGGTCGTACCGGAACTGGCTGTCGAGTCCTTGCTCACCGGGTCAGCGCGGGTCGGGATCCGGGGATCCCTCGTGCGTTCCCACGGTGAACGGCTCGCGACGAGCCTCTTCCATCTGACGGTCCTTGCCCGCGGCGTGACCCGGGCCGACGTGTGCCTCGGCACGCATGCGGTCGATCATGTGCGGGTAGTGCAGCTCGAACGCCGGGCGCTCCGACCGGATGCGGGGCAGCTCGGTGAAGTTGTGGCGCGGCGGCGGGCAGGAGGTGGCCCACTCGAGCGAGTTGCCGAAGCCCCACGGGTCGTCGACGGTCACGACCTCGCCGTAGCGGTAGCTGCGGAAGACGTTCCACAGGAACGGCAGGGTCGACAGGCCGAGGATGAACGCGCCCACGGTCGAGATCATGTTCAGCGTCGTGAAGCCGTCCGACGGGAGGTAGTCGGCGTAGCGACGCGGCATGCCCTCGTTGCCCAGCCAGTGCTGCACCAGGAAGGTCATGTGGAAGCCGATGAACGTCAGCCAGAAGTGGATCTTGCCGAGTCGCTCGTCGAGCATGCGCCCGGTCATCTTCGGGAACCAGAAGTAGATGCCGGCGTAGGTGGCGAACACGATGGTGCCGAAGAGCACGTAGTGGAAGTGCGCGACGACGAAGTAGCTGTCGGACAGGTGGAAGTCCAGCGGCGGGCTCGCGAGCAGCACACCGGTCAGACCACCGAAGAGGAACGTCACGATGAAGCCGACCGAGAACAGCATCGGGGATTCGAACGTGATGTGACCGCGCCACATCGTGCCGATCCAGTTGAAGAACTTCACGCCGGTGGGCACCGCGATCAGGAACGTCATGAAGGCGAAGAACGGGAGCAGCACGGCGCCGGTGACGTACATGTGGTGGGCCCACACCGCGGCCGACAGGGCGGCGATGGCGAGCGTGGCGTAGATCAGACCGGAGTAGCCGAAGATCGGCTTCCGCGAGAAGACCGGGAAGACCTCGGACACGATGCCGAAGAACGGCAGGGCGATGACGTACACCTCGGGATGTCCGAAGAACCAGAACAGGTGCTGCCACAGGATGACGCCGCCGTTGGCCGGGTCGTAGATGTGGGCACCGAACTGGCGGTCGACCTCGAGACCCATCAGCGCCGCGGTCAGCAGCGGGAAGATGAGGAGGATCAGCACGCTGGTCACCAGGATGTTCCAAGTGAAGATCGGCATGCGGAACATCGTCATGCCGGGTGCGCGGAGACAGATCACAGTGGTGACCATGTTGACGCCACCGAGGATGGTGCCGAGACCCGAGACGGCCAGACCCATGATCCACAGGTCGGCGCCGATGCCGGGGCTGTGCACGGCGTCGGTCAGCGGCGTGTACGCGGTCCAGCCGAAGTCGGCGGCGCCACCGGGCGTGATGAAGCCGGCGACGGCGATGGTCGAACCGAAGACGAACAGCCAGAAGCCGAGTGCGTTGAGTCGCGGGAAGGCGACGTCGGGCGAACCGATCTGCAGCGGCAACACGAAGTTGGCGAAGCCGATCACGATCGGCGTCGCGTACATCAGCAGCATCACGGTGCCGTGCATCGTGAAGAGCTGGTTGAACTGCTCGGTGGACAGGAACTGCATGCCCGGCATCGCGAGCTCGCCACGCATCAGCAGGGCCATGAGGCCGCCGATGAGGAAGAACGCGAAGCAGGCGGTGATGTACATCATGCCGATCAACTTGTGATCGGTCGTCGTCAACAGCTTGTAGATGAACGAACCCTTGGGCTGATAGCGCTCCGGGAACGGACGCACTGGAGCCACTTGCGTGGTGGGTTGGTCTACCGCGGTCACAGATCCTCCTCTTGCCCGAACCCGACGCCGAACCCCTTCGGCCGTCGGTCGGCACATGAACAAACCGAGCGCTGGTTACTGATCCTAAACCCTCACCGGTGCCCGGGCCGAGCGGGTCCTACGATCTGTCGTATTCGATGTCGGAGCCACCGGATCGGCAGTGCTCATCGGCGGTTTCTTCGACGACGCGCCAGGCTCTCGGAGCACCCCTCAGATTGCCGGCGTCCGGCGCCCGGGAGTGCGCATCCGAGCCTACGCCGGGTGCCTCGGGACCGGTGCTAGGTTGGGCGGGTGCAACGGAGGGTCACGGTCGCGAACGAGGCCGCCAGAAGTGTCGAGGCAGCCACCGGCGAGACCCGGCGCTCACTCGTCCGACGCATTGGCCTGGCGACCACGATCGGGTTGACCGTGGTCGCGCTGGCCTCCTGTTCGGGCGAGGAACCGCTGACGACTCCGGACGGCTCCCCCATCTCCACCGTGACGACACGGGTGGCGGAGGTGAACATCGTCTCGGCGGACCGTGATTACGCGAAGACCTGCCTCGCACCCACCGCGCCGGATCCGGGTGAGGCCGACGTCGACCGCATCGTCGTGACCGACCCCGCCGTCCTCGACGCGCTGTGCGCCCTCGGGCTCGGCCCCGAGGTCGTCGCGGTGGCTGCCGAACCCGGTTCCGTGCCCGAGTATCTCGGTCCCCAGCTGACCTCGGTCCCGGCCATCGGACCGACGCCCGACGCCGCGGCGGTCGCCGACGCCGATGCCGGACTCGTCCTCACCACCGCCGACACCGCGGACTCCGCCCGCGCGTTCCCCGGTGTCCGCACCGTCACCATCCCGGCCGACGGCACCTGGCAAGAGCAGTTCCAGGCCGTCGCCGACGCCGTGAACCGCAGCGCGTCGGGTCGGACGCGTCTCGCCGAGTACACGACCGAGGCCACCAAGACCGGCCGGCGGATGGACGCCTCGCACACCCAGGTGTCGCTGGTGCGCTTCGGCGACGACTCCGAGACCATCGCGGGGATGAACACCTTCGCCGGCCAGGTGCTCGGGGACATCGGCGTCCAGCGGCCCGGCCCGCAGCGCGTGCCCGACTCCTTCGCCGTCACCGACGAGAACTTCCGCGACGCCGACGCCGACCTCATCTATGTGAGCTTCGAAGGCGAGGAAGGCCTCGCCCACGGGGAAGAGGTCCTGCTCAGCGACGAGTGGCTCAGCCTGGGCGCACCCGTGTGGAAACGTGTGCTCGCCGTCGACGACGACGTCTGGTACGAGTCCTCGGGACTCGCCGCCGCCTGGCTGGTCCTCAACGACGTCAAGGGCTCACTCGACGGCAACTCCTGACGGTCTCCGATCGGTAGGTGTCGCACATCGTTGCCCCAGGCGCAACGATGCGCTACATCTGCCGGGTGCCGTTTCGACCACTTCCGATCACCGACGTCCAAACCCTCGCCGGGGCGACGTCGACACATCAGGATCGGCGCATGAGTGTCACCGACGAATACCTCGCGAACAACGCCGAATACGCCAAGACCTTCACCGGGCCGTTGCCCCTGCCGCCGGCCAAGCACGTCGCGGTGGTGGCCTGTATGGACGCCCGGCTCGACGTCTACCGCATCCTCGGATTGAACGAGGGCGAGGCCCACGTGATCCGCAACGCCGGCGGGGTGGTGACCGACGACGAGATCCGCTCCCTGGCCATCAGTCAGCGACTGCTCGGCACCACCGAGATCATCCTCATCCACCACACCGACTGCGGCATGCTGACGTTCACCGACGACGACTTCAAGCGCCAGATCCAAGACGAGATCGGGCAGAAGCCCGCGTGGTCGACGGAGGCGTTCGCCGATCTCGACGAGGACGTCCGCCAATCGATCACCCGGATCCAGAACAGCCCGTTCGTCACCAAGACCACGTCGTTGCGCGGGTTCGTCTTCGACGTCGCGACCGGACTCCTGCGCGAGGTGTCCTGACCCGGGTTACCCGACCTTCCTACGAGTCGCCGCCCTCGGAACGCTGGACCGCTTCGGGGGCGTTCTCGCGCGTGGCCATCCCGCCCTCGCGTCCGTGGTCCTGCGGGCCGGGCGGATCCTTCTCGACTTCGGTGTCCGGACCCTTGCCGGTATCCCTGTCCCCCGAGGTCGCGGAGCTCTCGGACTGTCCCATCGGTACCTCCTACGATCGTTCCGGCCGGTCTGCCGGGCGACAATCGTCGGTACCCGGCTCCTCGAGCGGGCAAACCACTGTCGGGTGGTCGCGCGCACCGTCCGCCGTCGACGACTGGTGTCGGAGCCCGTCGCTAAACTGGCCGACGATCCTCCATGCCACATGATGCGCCGTCCAGCGGGCAGCCTGCCACCGACTCTGCCCCGAAGCCCAGCCCCGCCGAGCCCCCGCACGCCCTGTGGCGACCGGGCGTCGGCCTGGCGGTGTGGGTCGACGGGGACCCGTCCGATCTCGCCGCGCCCCTGCACGACCTACTCGACGGCCGTCGCTTCCGCAGCGAGATCCCCGTCGTCGACGCCGACGGCCACCGACGTTTCGTCCGCGCCGTGACGTTGGGCATGACGTCGGCGATCACGCTCTTCGACGCGTCGCGATCGATCGCGGTGACCGGCGATGTCCGCTGGTATCGATATCTCCTCGACGGTGTGCGGGCCTTCGTGCGGTCGGGCACCGTGGCGCCGTCGGTTCAGCAGGTGGCCGGCGAGTGGATGGTCCGCTGGGTCGTCGTCGCGACGCCGACGTGGCGCAGCTGGCATGCCGTCGTCGTGGGAAGCGCGCCGGATGCGCTGCTGCACAACGGGTCCGCACCCGCCCTGGACGACTTCCTCGCCGAACTCGTCGACCACGAATGCCGTTCTGCCATCGCTCGTTCCGCGGTCCGCCTCGGTGAACCACGGCCCGCGTCACCCATCGTGCGGGCACTGCTCCCCGACGCCGAACCCCGCCCGCCCAGCTCACCGGAACGTCTCGCCGCCGCCGCGGGTGGCTGGTCGCGGTGGAACGCCGGCACTCCGCGCGACGATCGCTCGCTCATCTTCCGGCTGCACGAACCCGAGTACGACGACCTCGCCGACGCTCCGTGGGCCGACGCATGGGACGACGACACCGTCGACCCGCCGAGCCGCTCCGAGGTGGCCGAGACCTCGCGGTGGCGACTTCAGGTCTGTCGTCGGAGCATCGATGGACAAGTCGAACCCGTCGCACCGCACCGCCTCGACGCCCACGAACTCGACGAACTGACGACCGAATTGGCCACGGCAGTCCGTGAATTCCCCGAACTGGGCCGCGCCGACCCCGATCGGGGCTCCCTCGACTTCCTGCTGCCGACCGCGATCGCGGAGGAACTCTTCGCCACGGGCGCGGCGGCGCTCGGGGCCGTCGGCATACCGGTTCTGTTGCCGCGGACGATCGCCGAGGTCCGTCCGAGCCTGACGCTGCGCGCGCTCGCCCCGCCCGGCGGCGGGGCACCGGCAGCCATGGTCGGCCTGCGGGAGATCCGGGAATTCGAGTGGCGTCTCGCCCTCGGCGACAAACCCGACGCGATCACGCTCACCGATGCCGACCTCGACGAATTGTCCGGCCAGAAGGGCGATCTCGTCCGCGTGCGCGGGGTGTGGATGCGCGCCGAGGGCGCCGCGCTGACCCGGGCAGCCACGTTCGTCGCCACCCAGCGCGCGCTGGCCGCGGCCGAACCGCCGAGCGACTTCGGCGAGCTGTTCAACCTCGTCACCGGCGAGTCGGACCGTCTACCCGTACCGGTGTCACGGGTCGAAGGCCTCTCCTGGCTCGACGACGTCGCCGACACCGGCGTCCTTCGTCCCGAATCCGTCGCGCCACCGACGGGGTTGACCGCCACCCTGCGTCCCTACCAGCAGCGCGGCCTGGACTGGCTCGCCCATCTGGCGACTTTCGGTGTGGGCGGCGTGCTGGCCGACGACATGGGCCTGGGCAAGACCCTGCAGGTCATCGCTCTGGAATGCCACGAACGCAGCGGTCCGTCCGCGTCGCCTGCCGATGATCGTCGGAAGCCGACGCTCGTCGTCTGCCCAATGTCTCTGGTGGGCAACTGGGCGCGGGAGTTCGCCCGGTTCGCGCCCGCGCTCCGTGTGGCGATCCACCACGGGCCGTCCCGCGAGTCCGGGGCGGCGTTCGCTGGCATCCGCGAGTCCGTCGACATCGTGGTCACCACCTTCGCGATCGCGGCGCGCGACCACGAGTTGCTGTCCTCACGACCCTGGCATCGGATCGTGGTAGACGAGGCCCAGCACCTCAAGAACGTGAACACCATTGCGGCCAAGGCGGTTCGGACGGTCCCCGCCGACCACCGACTCGCCCTCACCGGCACCCCGGTTGAGAACCGCCTGGAGGATCTCCGCGCCGTCATCGACCTGGTCAACCCCGGCCTGCTCGGGTCCGCGTCGGTGTTCCGCGCACGCTACGCCGAACCGATCGAACGGGATCGTGACCCGGCCGCCCTCCGACGGTTGTCGGCGATCACCCGGCCGTTCATCCTGCGCCGCGAGAAGACCGATCCGGCGATCGCCGCCGACCTCCCGGAGAAGGCGGACTTCGCCGTCCGGGCCAACCTCACCGTCGAGCAGGCGGCGCTGTACCGCGCGGTGATCGACGAACTGATGGCGGCACTGCGCGACAAGCAGCAGCGCACACTACGACGCCGCAACGTGCTGGCCGCACTGACCCGCCTCAAGCAGGTGTGCAATCACCCCGCGCATTATCTCGCCGATGGCACCGACCTCGTCCGCGACGGCGAACACCGCTCCGGCAAGGTCGAATTGCTGGCCGACATCGTCTCCACCGTCGCCGAGGAGGGCGACCGCGCATTGGTCTTCACCCAGTTCGCCGCCTTCGGTGACATGCTGTCGTCGTGGTTGTCCGCGGAGTTTGGCAGTGAGATCCCGCTTCTGCACGGCGGTCTGGGCCGCACCGAGCGCGACCGCCTCGTCGCCGATTTCCAGTCCGACGACGGGCCGCCGGTCCTGCTGGCGACGCTGAAGGCCGGCGGCACCGGGCTCAACCTGACCGCGGCCAACAACGTCATCCATGTCGATCGGTGGTGGAACCCGGCTGTCGAGGACCAGGCGACCGACCGCGCCTACCGGATCGGCCAGGACCAGAAGGTGTCGGTGCATCGGTTCGTCTGTGTCGGCACCATCGAGGAGCGCATCGACGACATGATCGCCAAGAAACGTGAGCTGTCCCGGCTGACGGTCGCGGCCGGCGAGAACTGGGTGTCCGACCTCGCCGACGACGAACTCTTCGAACTCTTCCGGCTGCGCGACGAGGCGGTCAGCGAATGACGGTGCGCAAGAAGGGCACGCAACGACGCGGTGAGCGTGGCACCATTGCGGTCCGCGGCTATGGCCTCACCTCGTGGTCACGCGCCTTCGTCGATGTCGTCGAGGGCCGCGGTGCCGACGGCGAATCGGTCGCCGACAGCCGTCGTATCACCAAGGCGCGCAGGTATTTCCGCGATCGGCATCTGCGCGGCCTGCGGATCGACGCCGGCCGGGTGACCGCCTCGGTGGAGGGCACCCAGCTCGAGCCGTTCGACGTCATCCTGACCACCCGCACCGTCGACACACCGACACTTGCGAACCTTCTCCGCGAGCGCAACGCTGTCGATGAACTCATGCTGCTCACCCGCGGCGAACAGCCGCCGGCGCTGGGTGAGCTGCTGGTGCCTACGGAGTCCGCCGACGTCGAGACCGACTGCACGTGCCCCGACGAGGCGCCGCGGTGCATCCATGCTCTCGTCACCTGCTACGAGGTGGCCGCCGAGATCGACCGCACCCCGTTGACCCTGCTGACCGTGATGGGCACCGACCTGCGAGCACTGCTGGCCGAGATCGACTCTCGCCCACCGGATTCACGGACCTCCGACGACGGTGGGTCAGCAACCTCACTGCAGGTCGACGACTACTACGGCACCGCCTCGACGTTGCCTCCGCTGCCGTCGCCGTCGCGGATGAACCCGCTGACCGCGCTCGACGGCGGCGAACTACGGGCGGCGTTGCGCGCCACCGGTGTCGCGCCCGCCGACATCGCCGAGGCGATCGACGAGCTCGGCGACCTCTACGACCGGCTCACCGCCGGCGATTCGTAGCGTCACGCTGCCATCAGTTCGCTCATAATGACTGGAGTCAGGGTCAAGGGCGGCAGGATGATTCGCACCTTCCATCCACTGGGAAATTTAGAGGGCGTCATGGAGCTTGCCAGCGAAATCTCAGAGTGCACGACACCGCCATGCAACCGGTGCATGAAGTACCACACCTCTTCGCGATGTTCGTTGTCATTCTGCGTCTTTGGCAGATTGATGCCCTCGATGCCGAGATCGAACTCGAGTTGGGATGACAGCTGATCGGCTGAGGGAAGGAGCGTCAGGGACTTGCGACTTCGCGTACTCACGCTGCTCGAACTCCCGGCGAAGCCGACATACTCGTTTCCGGCTGCGACTATGAGAGACAAATTGCGCTCCCGCGAATAAACCCGGGGAACTCGCTCGCCTTCTGGGCGGTCAAAGCCCTCCAGAGCTCCTCGCAGACGAGCTGATACCATGTGAGTCACGGTCGACAAGTACGCTCCGCACGCGAACGCAGTTGCATCCAGACCCGCATACGTATAGGCTTCTCGCAGAACGTTTCCGATCGTCGACGGGGTAGTTCCAAATCTCGATAGGCCGATCGACGGGTCAGGGTAATAGACTGAATGACCCGAGGCGAAATAGAGATTCTGAGACATATGTACTCCAATCTTTGACAAAGATGCGTGTGCCGGCTGCTGAAGACAGCTAGCGACTGCAAGCGCGAGGCCGCGCCTCGCCTAACAATTCGTGTGGGAATCGGCTTGCGTTTACTATTGCCGAGGATCATCCCACTTGCGGACGGTGCGGCGGCGGGAGACTACGTTCTCCACACGGTGCCGTTATGGTGCGTCCGCGCACACCAGGTTCTCCTGCGGTCGCTAGTCGCGCTACACAGGGTTGCCATTGCGACCCAATCCGTACGCATCAACGTACTTACGGCTTCCTGCTTACCGCACGTGCTATTTGCAATCCTCGGCCAGCCGCATTCTTAGCTCGGAACCGCGCTGAACGCGGTTCCGAGCATTGGAATCGGCTGCGAGACTAGAAGTCCCAGTCCTCGTCCTCGGTATTGACGGCCTTGCCGATGACGTAGGAACTGCCCGACCCGGAGAAGAAGTCGTGGTTCTCGTCGGCGTTGGGCGACAGCGCCGACAGGATCGCCGGGTTCACGTCGGTCTCGTCGCGCGGGAACATCGCCTCGTAGCCCAGATTCATCAGGGCCTTGTTCGCGTTGTAGCGCAGGAACTTCTTGACGTCCTCGCTCAGCCCGACCTCGTCGTACAGAGCCTCGGTGTAGTCACTCTCGTTGTCGTAGAGCTCGAACAGCAACTCGAAGGTGTAGTCCTTGAGCTCCTGACGACGCTCCGGGGTCTCGACCTCGAGTCCGCGCTGATACTTGTAGCCGATGTAGTACCCGTGCACCGCTTCGTCGCGGATGATGAGGCGGATCAGGTCGGCGGTGTTGGTGAGCTTCGCGCGGCTCGACCAGTACATCGGCAGGTAGAAGCCGGAGTAGAACAGGAACGACTCGAGCAGCGTCGAGGCGACCTTGCGCTTCAGCGGGTCGTCGCCACGGTAGTAGTCCATGACGATCTGCGCCTTGCGCTGCAGCTGCTCGTTCTCCTCCGACCAGCGGAACGCCTCGTCGATCTCCTTGGTGGAGCACAGTGTCGAGAAGATCGAGCTGTAGCTCTTGGCGTGCACCGACTCCATGAAGGCGATGTTGGTGAGCACCGCCTCCTCGTGCGGAGTGGTGGCGTCCGGGATCAGCGACACCGCGCCGACCGTGCCCTGGATGGTGTCGAGCAGGGTGAGACCGGTGAACACCCGCATGGTGAGCTGCTTCTCGTACTCGGTGAGCGTGCCCCACGACGGGATGTCGTTGGACACCGGCACCTTCTCGGGCAACCAGAAGTTGCCGGTGAGGCGATCCCACACCTCGGCGTCCTTCTCGTCGGGCACACGGTTCCAGTTGATCGCCGAGACCCGGCTGACCAGCTTGATGGGCGCTCCGTCGGCGGGGCTGTGGCGTTCGGTGGAGGTCATAGCATTTCCAACTTTCCGTAATTTCCGATGAGCCTCGCGAGCATGGACGTCACTCCTTCAGCCTGAGCTCTCGCAGGAGGCCTTGGTGGACTTGAAGCATTGACTCGTCGCGTGAACTGATGAACCGGTCCTCGTACCTGTAGACGGATCGTGAACCGCCAGAAGCTCCACCGGCGTGATAGACACCCACAGCCGAAGCTTCAAACAACGCTTGCAGCGCTTCTTCAGCCTGCATCTCGTTCATCCCCTTCTCGACAGCGACCTCGAACCACCGGTCCCGTGTGAAGGTCCGGCGTTCGAGAGCGTTCAGAGACTTGACGACCGCATTGAAGTCCGAGACGTGACGTTCGATCTCATCCCTGAGCTCATCGAGCAAGTGGCGACTATAACCTGGTTCATAGTCATAGATATCTTGTGGCTCAATTAGGTTGTGCCCGTGACGCTTCGCCACTCGGTGCGCTCCGTCGCAGAAGGCAATGATATCCCGAGGCCGTCCGAGGGTCCGCTTTGTCAGGTAGGTCTGACTCTTAGCTCGTTGTCGCATTTCGACGTCAGAGAAGACAGCGTCCCACGCTTGCCCCTGCGGCACCCCAGTTGTGGCCTGGATCCGCCGCTCGATAACCGCAATGAGCTCGTCACGGTCCCATTCCAAGAACTTCATATCTTGGCTCATTTTGTTTTTGTCGTTGAACGAAATCGCATGCCAAAGATCGGAACGCAGGAAGCAAATCACGGCGGCCGGACGCCACTTAGGCGATTTCATTCTCAGAGACAATTGCCGGGTCGCACGAACCGCGCCGGTAATTAGATTCAGGCTTTCGCCACTACCATCCCAGGCATCATCAAGGCGATCAATGAGCACTGTAACCGGGCAATTTTCATAGTTCTCGGCAACAAGCGTTTCGAGTTGCTGAATTGCTTTAATTGTTTCATTGTCAACCAGCCTGGCATCAGGTTCCGTGACTTCAACCGACCCCATCGTTGCGAAGCCGTCGATCGACGGCAACTCGAGCTTTCGAAGCCTACGCAACCACCCAGTCATCTGAGCGAACGCACCTCGATCAGATCCGAAGCCAATACCGACAAGCACCTCATCGGCTTCGGTACGGCTCTTGCGATCCATGTGGTCTCGCATGCGGGCATACATCGCCATCACAATGAGGAGTCGCCACGATGCCGTGTACGCAAACTCGGTCGGGACACCATCTTCGACTAGCGCATAGTGGACGCCAAAGACATACTCCTGCAGGTCGAGGCTAATTGCCGCTTCAGCTAGCTCCTTATCCAAGTACTTGAAAAGCGCGGTCTTTCCTGACCCTTTCCGCCCGACAATTAGTTGCAGACCACTGAGCGCTTCTTCGCTTGCGCCGGTCTGGAGAAAATAGTCGAGAAGGTTCGCGTCACTCTCGGCATCGTAACGCCCGAAACTGACAGAGTCGAGAACGCTTTTTACCATCTTTCCGTCGACCTCACAACATGCAGCTGACGCAATTTTCCACCTCGGTCCCCTCGAGCGCGATCTGGCGCAGGCGGATGTAGTAGAGCGTCTTGATGCCCTTGCGCCATGCGTAGATCTGCGCCTTGTTGACGTCGCGCGTGGTGGCGGTGTCCTTGAAGAAGAGCGTCAGGCTGAGGCCCTGGTCGACATGCTGCGTTGCCGCGGCATAGGTGTCGATGATCTTCTCGTACCCGATCTCGTACGCGTCCTGGTAGTACTCCAGGTTGTCGTTCGTCATGTACGGCGCCGGGTAGTAGACGCGGCCGATCTTGCCTTCCTTGCGGATCTCGATCTTGGCGGCGACCGGGTGGATCGAACTGGTCGAGTGGTTGATGTAGCTGATCGAGCCGGTCGGCGGGACGGCCTGCAGGTTCTGGTTGTAGATGCCGTCGCGCTGGACGGCGGCCTTCAGCTCACGCCAGTCGTCCTGGGTCGGGATGGCAATCCCGGCCTGCCCGAACAGGTCTCGCACCTTCTGGGTCGCCGGCTCCCACACCTTCTCGGTGTACTTGTCGAAGAACTCACCGCTCGCGTACTTCGACTTCTCGAAGCCGGTGAACGCCCGGCCGCGCTCGGCGGCGATCCGGTTCGACGCGCGCAGCGCGTGATAGAGCACCGTGTAGAAGTAGATGTTCGTGAAGTCGATGCCTTCTTCGCTGCCGTAGAAGACCCGCTCACGCGCCAGGTATCCGTGCAGGTTCATCTGCCCCAGGCCGATGGCGTGAGACTGGTTGTTGCCGTGCTCGATCGAGGGCACCGACGTGATCGTGGTCTGGTCGCTCACCGCGGTGAGGCCGCGGATCGCGGTCTCGATGGTCTGGCGGATGTCGGGCGAATCCATCGTCTTGGCAATGTTCAGCGAACCCAGGTTGCACGAGATGTCCTTGCCCACTTCGGCATAGGACAGGTCGTCGTTGAAGGTCGACGGCGTCGACACCTGCAGGATCTCCGAGCACAGATTGGAGTGCGTGATCTTGCCGTCGATCGGGTTGGCCCGGTTCACCGTGTCCTCGAACATGATGTACGGGTATCCCGACTCGAACTGCAGCTCGGCGAGGGTCTGGAAGAACTCGCGCGCCTTGATCTTGGTCTTGCGGATGCGACGGTCCTCGACCATCTCGTGATACTTGTCCGTCACGTTGACGTCGGCGAACGGTACGCCGTAGACACGTTCGACGTCGTACGGACTGAACAGGTACATGTCGTCGTTGGCCTTGGCCAGCTCGAACGTGATGTCCGGGATGACCACACCAAGCGACAGGGTCTTGATACGGATCTTCTCGTCCGCGTTCTCGCGCTTGGTGTCGAGGAAGCGATAGATGTCGGGGTGGTGTGCGTGCAGGTACACCGCGCCCGCGCCCTGCCGGGCACCGAGCTGGTTGGCGTAGGAGAAGGAGTCCTCCAGCAGCTTCATGATCGGGATGACACCCGAACTCTGGTTCTCGATCTTCTTGATCGGCGCACCGTGCTCACGGATGTTGCTGAGCAGCAAGGCAACTCCGCCGCCGCGCTTGGAGAGCTGCAAGGCCGAGTTGATCGACCGGCCGATCGACTCCATGTTGTCCTCGATACGCAGCAGGAAGCACGAGACGGGTTCGCCGCGCTGCTTCTTGCCGGAGTTGAGGAAGGTCGGCGTCGCCGGCTGGAACCGGCCGTCGATGATCTCGTCGGTGAGGTTGCGCGCGAGGGCCGTGTCGCCGTCGGCCAGGGTCAGCGCCACCATGCACACGCGATCCTCGAAACGCTCCAGGTACCGCTTGCCGTCGAACGTCTTGAGCGTGTAGCTCGTGTAGTACTTGAACGCCCCGAGGAAGGTCGGGAAACGGAACTTCTTGCTGTAGGCGTGCCCGAAGAGGCTCTTGACGAACTCGCGGTCGTACTTCGCGAGGACCTCGGGCTCGTAGTAGTTCTCCTCGACGAGGTAGTCGAGCTTCTCGTCGAGATCGTGGAAGAAGACCGTGTTCTGGTTGACGTGCTGCAGGAAGTACTGGTTCGCGGCTTCGCGATCCTTGTCGAACTGGATCTTGCCCTCGGCGTCGTACAGGTTGAGCATCGCATTGAGGGCGTGGTAGTCGAGCTCGCCCGGGTCGTGTCCCGAGGGCCCGGGGTGCACACCCGACTTGCTGGCTGAAGTGGTGTCCGAGACGGCGGCGGTGGGCGACACGACAGATGACTCCTGCGGGTAGTGGTGGCTGTTACCGAGGGCCGGTGCGGCCAGAGTATGGGAGGGGTACGACAAAGCCTGATCGAGCGGAATCCGCAGGTCAGGCGGGCGAGGCGCTGAGCGACACGCTCGCCGCGAACGCCGGACTCTGGGCGAATTCGGCGAGTCCCGCGCGGACGCGGTCGACATCGTCGGAGGTGCCCATCAATTCGAACCGGTAGAGGTAGGGGACGTGGCACTTCCGTGCGATGACATCGCCGGCGTAACAGAACTCCTCGCCGAAGTTCGTGTTACCCGCCGCGATCACCCCCCTGATCGATGACCGATTGTGTTCGTCGTTGAGGAAGCGGATGACCTGCTTGGGAACGTAGCCGCCGGGTTGCCCCGTCGCCTTGCCCCCGCCGTAGGTCGGGCAGACCAGGACATACGGCTCGTCGACACGGAAAACACCGGTCCGATCGAGGACCGGGATGCGCGCGGCGCGCATGTCCAGTTTCTCGACGAACCGGTGGGTGTTCTCCGAGACGGAGGAGAAGTACACGATCAACGGCGATTCTGCCGCCATGTCTCCTCCAGCCTGGTCGTTCTCGTCGATCTCGCCGGCCGTGTCCGGCCCGGCACTGTCGGTGTCAACGCCGTGAGCGGCGTGACCATTTCCTCGATGACCCCGCGGTGCGGCGTGATCCGGCTTCCCCGTCGGATCGCCTCCGAACCGTCGGTCGGGCGGGCGATGTCACCGTGATGGTGACGACAGATCAGGCAGCGGCGGTGGCGAGTGCCTTGATGCGGTCGGGACGGAAGCCCGACCAGTGCGCGTCGCCGGCGACCACGACGGGTGCCTGCAGGTAGCCGAGCGCCATCACGTAGTCACGCGCCTCGGCATCTTCGCTGATGTCGACGATCTCGTAGGACAGACCCTGCTTGTCGAGGGCCTTGTAGGTGGCATTGCACTGGACGCAGGCCGGCTTCGTGTAGACGGTGATAGACATTCGGAGGTACTCCTCGGGTCGTAGGAATCGCCAGTGACGTGCGGTTTCCCAGCGTGAAGATGGTGACCTGGATCACCATCGTGGTGGCTTTCTCCGAGGAGTCGAACTGCTTCTCGTCGTCTGCCTGACTGGTAGCTCAAACACTACACCTAGTGGCTGACTTTTCTGGTCACCACAAGGGCTTGTGAATAACATTGATGGAAGACATGCAGGTCGGAGCGGTGCACGATCACAAATCCCCCGCGTGTCCTCCGCGTGTCCGGCGTGTCGTTCACAGGCTGTCCCGAGGCGGTCCACAACATGTCCACCGACCATCCACATCCGCCCCCGGTCGCACTCGCGGCCCGACGCCGGCACCCCCGGACACGACGACGCCGCGCCGGGCAAGGGCCGGGCGCGGCGTCGGGACGTCGGTGTGGGTCAGGCGCTGACAGCGACCTCGTCGACGAGCCGGGTGACGGACGCGACGACCTTCTCGACGACCTCCGGAGAATCCAGGCCGGCCTCGGGCAGTGCCGCGAGCTGCAGACCGAGGTCGGCTTCCGCGATCGCGCGACCGCCGGCGATGCCGACCGACTTACGGGTGTCCTCACGGGTCCACGCGCCGCCGTACTGGCCGAGGGCCGCGCTCAGCACCGCGACGGGCTTGCCCGTGAGCGCGCCGGTGCCGTAGGGCCGCGACAACCAGTCGATGGCGTTCTTGAGTGCGGCGGGGATGGTGCCGTTGTACTCGGGGGTTGCGATCAGCACGCCGTCGGCGGCGCCGACGACCTGGCGCAGGTTCGCCACGGCTGGGTCGAGCTGCTCCTCGATGTCGATGTCCTCGCTGTAGAACGGCAGCGAGCCGAGATTGTCGACGACCGTGATGGAGACTCCCGACGGCGCATTGTCCGCGGCCAGGTGGGCGAGCTGGCGGTTGACCGAGGCCGTACGCAGGCTTCCGACCAGCGCGACCAGTTCGACGACTCGTTCCGACATGTGATTCCTCTCGATGGCACAGGGGTCCGTGGAAGTCCACGCGACCTTGTCTACGACATGCTCTAACCGGACCAGGGTCCGATTCATTCCGCATCTGGTCAAGAGTTACGCTCATCACGTGCCAAACGGGCCCGACCACTCCCCACTCCACATCTCTCTCAATTCTTCGGGGACCGAACGTGCCGACGCCGCACGTAACCGGCGTCTGCTGCTGGCTGCCGCCAAGAACCTCATCGATCACCACGGTGCGGCCGCGGTGACGATGGAGGCGGTTGCCCGCGAAGCGGGTGTGGGCAAGGGCACAGTGTTCCGTCGCTTCGGCAGCCGGACCGGGCTCATGCTCGCTCTCCTCGACCACAGCGAGTCCGAGATCCAGCAGGCGTATCTGTCCGGTCCGGAGCCGCTGGGTCCCGGCGCTCCCCCGCTCGACCGACTCCTCGCCTACGGTCGCGCTCGCCTCAAGCTCACCGCCGACCACCTCGACATCCTGCTGGAGGCCGGCGCCGGCGCCGAGGACTTCATGAGTCACCCGGTGGCCCGAACGTCCACCCAGCATGTGCAGATCCTGTTGCGCCAGTTGGGTTTCGACGGCGCGCTGGATTTCCTGGCCCTCACTGTCCAGGCGCCGCTCTCGGCGAGTTCGGTCCGCTACCTGTTGGTGGACGTCGGGCTCGACCTCGAGACGATCACCCATCAGTGGCAGGACATGGTCACCGCGCTCGTCACCGGACACGACCGGTCCTGACCCGTCGGGTCCATCCCGGTCACGACGTCCTCGCGGCGGCGGTCAGGCGGCGAGGTGTCCGGCGTACTCGCCGCGCGCCGCGGCTCGCGGACACCTAGCCTGGGTTCCTGTGAAAGCTGTGATCATCGGCGCCGGTATGGGCGGGACCTCGGCGGGCATCGCGTTGCGACAGCTCGGGCACGAGGTCGAGATATACGAGCAGGTCACCGAGAACCGCCCCGTCGGCGCGGCGATCTCGGTGTGGTCCAACGGGGTCAAGTGCCTGAACCACCTCGGCCTCGAAGCCGAGACCGCCGCGCTGGGCGGCATCGTCGATTCGATGAGCTACATCGACGCATTCACCGGAGAGACGATGTGCCGCTTCAGCATGGCACCGCTCATCGACGAGGTCGGGCAACGTCCTTACCCGATCGCACGCGCCGAACTCCAGCTCATGCTCATGAACGCCTTCGGCCACGACGAGATCCGGTTCGGCAAGAAGATGGTCGCCGTCCACGACGGTCCGGACGGCGCCACGGTCGAATTCGCCGACGGCACCACTGCCCAGGGTGATGTCGTCATCGCCGCCGACGGTGCGAGATCGCTTGCCCGCGACCATGTGCTCGGTCACGCGGTCGAGCGTCGTTACGCGGGGTACGTGAACTTCAACGGACTCGTCCCGATCGACGAGGAGATCGGACCGGCCACCGAATGGACCACCTACGTGGGCGATTCGCGTCGGGTATCGGTGATGCCGGTGGCGGGCAACCGGTTCTACTTCTTCTTCGACGTGACCATGCCTGAAGGGGTTCCGTTCGAACGTGGAACCGCACGCGAGGTGCTCGCCGAGGAGTTCGCCGGATGGGCGCCCGGCGTCCAGAAGCTCATCGAGACACTGGATCCCGCGACCACCAACCGCGTCGAGATCCTCGACATCGATCCGTTCCACACCTGGGTCCGGGGACATGTAGCACTACTCGGCGACGCCGCACACAACACCACCCCCGACATCGGGCAGGGTGGTTGTTCGGCGATGGAAGATGCGATCGCCCTGCAGTTCGCCTTCCGTGATCACCCCGACGACCTGCACGCGGCCCTCACGACCTATGAGGCGTCACGCACCGAACGGGCCGCCGACCTCGTGCTCCGCGCACGCAAGCGCTGCGACGTCACGCACGGCAAGGACCCGGAGGCGACCGCGGCCTGGTACGAGGAACTGCGATCCGAGGACGGCACCAACGTCATCCGCGGGATCGTCGGCAACATCGTCGGCGGCCCGCTCACGTAGGGCCGCGGCGGGAGCGCCGTCGATCATCCGCCGGTCGAGGGTCCTTCGGTGTGCTCCGCGCCGGCGTCGAGTCGTGCGGTCTCCAGGCCGTCGTGCGCGACAAGGGCGTGCTCGCGCGAGAGGGTCGGCCCGGGCGCGAGCAGCGACACCACCGACCACGGCGCGCGGGATGGTGAATCCCCGAGCCCGAGGATGCCGCCGGTCTCGAAGTCCGGTACGCCGAACCGCACACCCGAATCGTTGACGTAGAACAGCGATTCGGTGCGCGAGCTGTCCGACTCGTTGCCGGTCACCTGCAGATACTCACCCGAGCCGGGCGGCATGTAGACCGCGTCGAGGTTCGGTCCGGCACCATCGGACGACGTCAGCCGGACCGGCACCGCGTCCGACGCGAGCGGCAGTTCGCGCCCCGCGAGCAACGTCGTCTGTGCGCGGGGCTCCCCCGTCCCGCGGGTCCAGGTGCGGCACAGCGTCGGATCGCCGCTCACGTCCAGCAGCGACGGCGCGACTTCGGGAAAGTCCGAGACGGGTTCCGACTCCACGGTTCTCAGCGCGGCGAGCTGCCCCGGGGCGACGGTGGTCACCGGAGCTGCGTCGGAGTCGGCCAGCCGCATGAGTTCGGCGGTCGGGGCGCTGATCTCCTGCACCCCGTCGCGCAGCACCAGATGATAGGACGTCGTGTCGTCGACACCGACCGACTTGACGACACTGCCGACACTCGCGCCGTCGACTGCCCCGGGCTGGCCGGCACCCGAGATCTCCGGCACGGCAAGCGGATCGACGAGTGGGAAGGTATTGAGCAGGCCGGTGGACATCTGCCGGGGCGTGGCCCCCTCGAGGCCGAGAGCCCGCATGACGGGCGCGCTCTCGGTGTCGACAGCGGCACGGACCGGACTCCAGACACCGTCCCGGAACAGCTGATACACCAGGAAGGTCTCGTCGCCGCCATCGACGAGCACGGCGTCGGCGGGGCGCGCCGTCCCGATCGCGTCACCCAGACGCGGCGTCTCGGCGATGACGGTCTGCTCGATCGACTCGGCCGGCGCGTCCGACACGGTCGACGAATCGCAGACCGTCCAGGTGGAGGAGTCCGGGTGCGACGACTTCGGCAGTGCCGCCGGCGCACCCGGGATGCCCAGCAGGGGTCCGCGCGGGTACGGCTTGAGCTTGTTGTCCCCGACCGAGGTCGGCGACTCCGAGCTACCCGTCACCAGCCGTGCCGAGGCCAGGTTGAGGACGGGATGCAGGGTGTCCTCGATCAGGACGTAGGTGCTGCCGCTGTTCTTGCTGACGATGATCGTGGCGTCGCCGACGGACCCCTGCGGCCGGATCAGGCCCCAGATTCCGCACCCGCCGAGGACCAACAAGCCGAGGACGGTCCCGACCACGAGCGCCTGCAACTGTGAACGCATGGGATCGTGCAACATCCGGACATCGCGTCGTACCAGCGCGTGCTCGAGCCTCTTGATCAGGAAACGGTAGCCGTTGACCTGGGCTTTGGTCGTCAGCTGACGTGCCACGGCTCCCCCTGTCCGCACCCGGGCCGCGGCGTCGGACCTTCTCCGGCGGCGAGCGGGTTGTGATCTCCTGCGGCACACCCCCTGCCGCGCGGTAGTAGCCTAGCCGACAAACATGCCCCTGACGTGTGGGGCTCCACCGCTTGTGCACACTCTCGGTGGACGGCACGCGGCAGTCGGCAGCGGTGATCGAGGGGGTCGCAACCGTGGAGCGGAACAGACGTGGGATGGCACTGCCCACACTCGTCGTGATCGAGGCGGTGCTGGCGCTCGGACTCGTCGTCTGGGTGGTGTCCGGCAGCGTCTGGGGAGCGACCGCACTCGGCGTGGCCGCGGTCGTCTCCGCAGGTCTGGTGCGGGTCGGCGGCCGGCCGTCGGTGTTCGGTCGAATCGTGGCGAATCTGTCGTTCTCCTGGTCGCGGATGCGCCGCGACCACGGCGATCTCGCCCCGGCCCCGTTCGACATACCGCTGCCCGCCCCCAGCACCCACGCCACCGCACGGCGGACATCGGCTCCGACGACCATCGGCGCGAGGTGGGTCGGCGACACCCTGGTCACCGTCGTCCGGGTGGACCCGGGCAGCCCGGCCGTCACCTACCTGACCCCGGGCCACAGCGAACTCGGCGACGAATCGGGCCAGGTGGTGCCCCTCGGCGTCCTGGCCGAGTGCATCAGTCCCTACGACATCCGGCTCAGCTCCATCGAGGTCATCAGTCACGGTGTGCGCGTGTGGGGTTCGGGCATCGCGCCGGACACCTACGACCGCACCCTGGGCCCGCTGTCGGCGACGGCCCAACGGTCGGTGCTGGTCGTCCTCCGGCTCAATCCCCTCGACTGCGCCGACGCCGTCGCCCGCCGCGGGGGCGGCGCGACCGGTGCACTGCGCACCGCGACGGTGACCACCCGCCGCGTCGCCAAGAGGCTCGCCGAACACGGCTTGTCGACGACCATCCTGTCGGCGGCACAGATCACCGCCATCACGGCGCAGCTCATCGAGGGCGCGAGCCTCGACTCGCTCGTCGAGGAACGCGACTCGGTCGGCGTCGCCGGTCTGCGGATGCGCAGCGCCGCCGTCGAACCGGCCGCCCTGACCGACGTGCTGCGCGGCATCTGGGTCAACTCCGCGGTCTCGACGACCGTCACCGTGAAGTTGTGCCCACGAGTCACCGAGGGCAGGCGTCGCGGCGATCGCACGACGGTCGAGGTGTCCGGGATCGTCCGCGTCAACGAGTTCCCCGCGGCGAGGCGCGCACTCGGTGGATGGCCCGCGGGTCTGATCCCCCTCGACGGCCGCCAGTTCGACGCTCTCGCAGCGAGTCTCCCCATCTCGACGCCGACCCGGCTCGACCGGGCCATACCCGCACTCACGGGTTCGGAGGCGGAGGCGTTCCTCGCCTCGGCGCGTATCCCGGCAGGCGGTTGCGGCCAGCTCATCGGCGCCGATCACGCCGGCCGCGCGGTCGCCACCCGGCTCGTCGGACCCGGTATCTCCACGGTCTCGGTCGCCGCGGGCATTCACGTCGTGGCCCAGATCGCTCTCCGCGCAGTCGCGGTCGGTGCCGCGGTGCGCGTGCACACCGACCGCCCGCACCGGTGGACCCCGGTGGTCACCGCCGTGGGCGATCCGAGCGCGCTGTCACTCTCGGGCGACCGCACCCCGGCGCGCCCCGGCCCCGGCCTGGTCATCGTCGACGGTGTGGCGCCACCTTCCCCACAGCCCGACACCACGCGGATGATCGTCGTCGCACCGGGCCTCGGCGAACCCGCCGACGGCGCCACCGTCGCGCTGCGTCAGAATCCGCGCACGCCACAGGACATCGCACTCGACACCGGCGGGCGGCCGATCCTGGTCACCATGGTCGCGACCCCCGACGAATGGAACCTGATCGGCGGCTACCCCGAACCCGCGGGCACCGCTGCGGCTACTCCGGTTCGGCGCTGACGGACTGACATCATTCGGACGCGGACGCCACCGATGAGGTCAGGTCGGGTTGCGCCGAGACCGCGGCCGGCACCAGCGCGCGGTAGAAGACCGCACGAGCCGACGCCGCGCGGACGATGACGTCCGGGTCGTCGTCGGTGATCCACACCGCCCGTCCGGCCGTCACGGTGAGCGGGTTCCCACCCGCCGGTCGGACCTCCACCGCGCCGCTGAGCACGGCGAGGATCTGCGGGCCCGGCATGTCGAAGCAGATCGACGAGGCGTGGTGGAGGCCCGTCCCGTCGAGTTCGACACGCGACAGCCGGAATTCGGGAGCGGGGGTGAGGTACACGCGCTCGGCGCCGACGGTCCGGATCTGCGGGGTCAGGTCCGAGACATCGACCGGGGTGAAGTCGAGGACGCGCAACAACTCGGGAACGTCGATGTGTTTGGGCGTCAGTCCGCCCCGCAGCACGTTGTCGGAGTTCGCCATGATCTCCACGCCCGTACCGCGGAGGTAGGCGTGCAGGTTGCCCGCGGACAGATAGAGCCCCTGCCCGGGTTCAAGGTGAATGTTGTTGAGCAGCAACGATGCCAGGACACCGGGATCGTTCGGGTAGGCCTCCCCGAGTTCACACACCGTCCGCAGTTCGGCGACGAACTCCGTCTCACCCGCGCTCAGCACGGTGACCGCGCCGGCGAGTACCGCCGGGACCAGCTGACGGAGCAGCGACTCGGGCAGCGTCAGCCACGTCGTGAAGAGCGCCCGCAGCCCCTCCGAGTCCGGCTGCCCCGCGAGCATCCCCAGATAGGGGTCGAGCTCACTGACCTGCAGTGCGCGGAGCAACCGAATGGTGTCCTCCGGTCGACGGAAGCCGGCCAGGGCGTCGAACTGGGTCGTCGCGACGATCAGTTCGGGCTTGTGCCATGGATCGCGGTAGTTGCGGTCGCGGGCTTCGAGCGCGACACCGCGGGAGTTCTCGCGTTCGAATCCTGCCCGGGCCTGTTCGGCGGACGGATGTGCCTGCAGGGACAGCGGTTCCTCGGCGGCGAGCACCTTCAGGAGGAACGGCAGACGCTCGCCGAAAGCCGCCGTGCTTGCCGCGCCGAGCGTACCGATCGGATCCGCGTCGATCACGTCGACGAGATCCTGCTCGATCCCGGCGACATCGACGCACCGAGCCGACCCCGCGGGATGGGACCCGAACCACAGCTCCGCCTCCGGGTGCGCCGACGGCACGGACCTACCCTGCATGGACGCGATCGCGGTCCGCGACCCCCAGGCGTATGGCCGCACCACTCCGTCGATGATCCTCATTGCAACGCGTTCCCAACCAGGCGGAGGTACACCGCCGCCATCTCGACCCGTAGTGCCACGATCAGGAAATCCAGTACATCCCCCGGGCCGTCGGCCACCGGATCCTCACCCGGCGCCGGACGCCGGTCCTCCCACTCGCGGCCGTCCGCGCCCCCGGCGGCCGAAGTCTCTTGCGCACGATCGATTCCGACGAGGAGATCGACCTCGCCGAGACCGGTGATCCGCTGACGCGTGAACCATTCCCGCCGCCCCGTCGAGACGACCTGGACACGCGGCGCGGGAGCTGCCGGCGGTCCGTCGAAGTCGGGGTCGTAGAAGATCGAGTCCGCACTCGGTGCGACATCCGAGCGCGACCCGAGCAACTGCACCATTCGCGAGACGTCCGTGAGTTCGGCTGCGGCGCTGACGATCCCGGAGAGTCCGACGAGCCCGGCGACGGCATGCCGGGCGATGGCCGCGCCGGCCGGGCTGTCCGCCGTCCAGACGGTGGGGCGGCCCCGGACGCGCAGCGCCAGCGATTTGGCGCGATTGTGGAAGGCGTCGCGGGCCGGGTGTCCGGTCGAGGCCTCGTCGTCGAGTGCGTCGGCGAGGTCGTCGAGTGCGGGCACGCTCCCGGTGAACCGGACCTGGGTCAGCGCACCGAACACCGCGAGCAGCGCGGCGGCGAACCCCACGAAGCGGAAGCGGGGTTCGATGTCGAACCGCGGCGCAAGGTTGATCCCGTTGCCGCCCAGCGCATCTCGAAGAGGCCCGGCCACGGGGGCGACCACCACGACCTCGGCCCGCCGGCGTAACGCCCGCGCGGCGGCGTCGGCGAGCGCCATGTCCCCGGCATCGTCGCCGGCGACGATCACGACGTCGAGCGGGCCGATCCACCCGGGCAACACCGGACCACTGACCACCGGGACGTCCACCCGGGCCCCGAGCGTGGCCACCGCGAAGTCGGTCGCCCGATGGGAGACGCCGCTGGAACCGTGGACCACGATGACGCTACGGGGACGCAGGTCCGCGAGCGGGGCGAGCACGCCTTCGCGTACCGCTTCGGCGACGGCGCGCACCTGTGCGCCGGCGAGCGCGACCGCTCTCAGCAAACCGTCGACATCGGCCGAGATCAGCTCCTCGGCGTCGTCGAGGTCGGGGGAACCGGTTCGCATGTCACCAGGGTAGCCAGGTCGCGGAGTCGGCGCGCACGTACTCGGCACAGTGGCTGTGTGGTCCACGCCCCCCGCGCGGTGGTGACCGGTCAGTCGACCGGGTCCGGCAGTACCCGCAGGTGTCCGCGGCGCCCCGGGCGCGGCCGGGTCTGGTGTCGCGGGGCCCCGGCCGGCTGCGACGGTGCATCGACCGGGCCGGCGCGGTGCCGACCCGTCCGACGGTCGTCCACGGCATCGCGATGGGCCTCGACGAACGCGGTGTCCTCGAAGGCGTCGAGGGCGTCGATCGGACTGCGGTCGACGTACCGCGGGCGTCCACCGCCGGCGACGGCTCCGGCTTCCCGAACCGCCTCGGCGAGCGCGGTCAGCTCTTGATCCTCGGCCGGCGGCGCGGAGAATCCCCGCTCGCTGCGCAGCATCTCCCAGCCGCGCGGGACGGTGATCCGGCGGGCGTGATCGTCGCACAGGTCCCACGAGTGCGGCTCCTGCGACGTCGCGAGCGGACCGATCACCGCGGTCGACTCGGCGTAGACGAAGGTCAGGGTAGCCACCGCGGATCGGGCGCAGCCGGGTCGGCAGCACAGTCGGGGAAGCTTCACGTGACGAGATTAGCCCTCGTCGCTCGCAACCGCGTCGGCGACACGCTCACCGGGCGGGCGGCCGGCGAAGACCCGGACCGCCGGAGCAGACACGCAGTGACCGGAGGAGACACGGACTCGTCCGACCTCCTACACTCTCGCCATGCGTATCGACCCGAAGCCGACTCCACGTGGCTCCTCCGGCCTGCCGGAGGCGCGCCGCGGTCGTCGGCGGACGGGTCGTCACCGCGATCGTCGCGGACGGGGACTGCGCTCGCCGTTGCTGCCACAGGGCGTGCCCGCCCACAACAGCCGGTCCGATGAATTCGACGCGGTCGCCCTGGAGGCGTTCGCCGAGATCGACGCGCAGTGGCATGACCAGATCGCCGGACTCGACATCGCCGTCGACGAGATCCCCCGGCTCCTGCCCCGCGACCCCGAGACAGTCGAGTGGCCCGACGAGGTGACCGCCGACGGTGCGGTGCCGCTCGCACGGCTGATCCCGGCCGGGATGGATGTGAACGGCGCACCGACGCGGGCGCAGATCATCCTGTTCCGCCGGCCACTGGAGTCCCGGGCCAAGAAGGGCACCGAGTTGCTGGATCTGATCCACGAGGTACTCGTGCAACAGGTGGCGACGCATCTGGGCGTCGACGAAGACACGATCGACCGCGGACCAGAGTGATCCGCGGTCGATGATCGGTGGGGACGACTCCGTCGCGAGCCGTCCGCTCAGATGGTGACGCCGGTCAGATGATGCCGCGCTTGAGACGCCGGCGCTCACGCTCCGACAGGCCGCCCCAGATACCGAAGCGTTCGTCGTTGTGCAGTGCGTACTCGAGGCATTCGGACTTGACCTCGCAGCCCTGGCAGATCCGCTTGGCCTCACGTGTCGACCCACCCTTTTCCGGGAAGAACGCCTCGGGGTCGGTCTGCGCACACAGGGCACGGTCCTGCCACTGCTCTTCGACGGCGTCGAAGAGATCGTCGAAGTCGTTGGGCACCAACGAAAGATGACGACGACCCGGGTCGGCATCGTCGGCGACGGGCCCGTGCGGCGACCCGAAGTCGGTCCCGATGCCGATGGCCGACGCGGCAGCGGTGCCGCCGATCATCGAATCATCAACGGGGCCAAGGGTGTTGAATTCGGCGGTGAATTGCGGGCGGTTCTGTGGTTCAAGCGGATTGCCGATCGGGTTTTCCAAAGCCATCGTCGGCGCCTCCTAGCTCGGGATGTTGGTAGTTTCTGCGTCCTCTGCGAACACGGCCTGTGTGCCGCACCCACCACTGTTGCCACACCACTTGTACTACGGATGTGGAAACACCCACATCAGACGTACACAGCGCCCGAGCGACGGCCCGCGAAGTGCCGGAACCGACCCTCTCCCGAGTTCGAACATACGATCGAATCCGTTGAAGTCCAGCGGTTTTCGATCCGAAGGTTCTCGATCTCAAACTCGGAATGACACTGATGTGATTACACACGCCCAAGGCGGTCCCGGTCAAGTTGAAGTCAAAGATTCTCTGTTTACCACCAGGATCCGACAACCCTGTGACTCGACACGACATTGACCTCAACCCGACGTGAATGTCACACCGAACCCGGCACGGGTCGAAACCATCCGCACCGCACCGACAGCGCCTGACCGCCGACTCACACCGCGCACTACAGTGGCGGTGTGAAGGAGTACCTGCTGTGAAGGTGACCGTACTCGTCGGGGGCGTCGGAGGGGCACGATTCCTCCTCGGTGTGCGCGAATTGTTCGGCCCGACGGCGTTCCCGGCCCCCCAGGACGACGCGTCCGGCGCCCCGGCGAACGAGCACGAGATCACCGCCGTCGTGAACGTGGGCGACGACGCCTGGATGCACGGCGTCCGCATCTGCCCCGACCTCGACACCTGTATGTACACCCTCGGGGGCGGGATCGATCCCGAACGCGGGTGGGGTCGGCGCGACGAATCCTGGCGCGCGAAAGAGGAACTCGCCGCCTACGGGGCCGACCCGGATTGGTTCGGACTCGGCGATCGCGATCTCGCGACCCACCTCATCCGGACCCAGATGCTCGACGCCGGGTACCGGCTGTCCGACGTCACGGCCGCCCTGTGCCGGCGCTGGGTCCCCGGGGTGCGGCTCCTGCCCGTCACCGACGATCGTCACGAAACCCACGTCGTGGTCGCCAAACCCGACGGCGAGGACGGCGAACGGGTCGCGATCCACTTCCAGGAATGGTGGGTACGCCATCGCGCGCAGATCCCCACCTTCGGCTTCGCGCAGGTCGGTTCGGACGACACGGCGCCGGCACCCGGCGTCCTCGACGCGATCGCCGACGCCGATGTCATCCTCCTCGCGCCGTCGAACCCGGTCGTGAGCATCGGCGCCATCGTCAGTGTTCCCGGGATGCGCAGCGCGCTGCGCCAGACCAGGGCCCCGGTGGTCGGGATCTCACCGGTCATCGACAACCGTCCCCTGCGCGGCATGGCCGACGAGTGCCTGTCCGTGATCGAGGTCGAGTCCTCGGCACAGGGGATCGCCGGACACTACGGCGCCCGCAGCGGCAACGGGATTCTCGACGGTTGGCTCATCGCCGAGGGTGACCACGCCGCTGTCGACGGCATCGCCGTCGGCGCCGCACCGCTGCTCATGACCGACCCCGCGGCCACCGCGCAGATGGTGCGTGCGGCCTGCGCGCTCGTCGACGTACCGCTGCCCGAGACCAACAAGGGCGTGCGGTGACCGCTCGCCCCGACCACCGCGCACCGGGACATCTCGAGATCCGGCCGGTGACCGGCCTGCCCGAGTTCACCGCCGACTCCGACGTCGCGGGTGAGATCCTCGGCGCCGCACCCTGGCTCGAGTCCGGCGACGTCCTGGTGGTCACCAGCAAGATCATCTCCAAGGCCGAAGGGCGGATGGTCGACGCGCCCAGCGACCCCGAGGAGCGGGACGCGCTGCGTCGTCGCCTCGTCGACGCCGAATCGGTGCGCGTCCTGGCCCGCAAGAACCGAACCCTCATCACCGAGAACCGCCTCGGCCTGGTGCAGGCAGCGGCCGGGATCGACGGCTCGAATGTGCGCAGCGACCAACTGGCACTCCTGCCGGAGAACCCCGACCGCAGTGCGGCGTCACTGCGGCGTGCCATAGCCGACGCCGCCGGCCTCGACGTCGCGGTGATCATCACCGACACGATGGGTCGGGCCTGGCGGACCGGACAGACCGACGTCGCCATCGGCGCGGCCGGCATCGCCGTGACCCATCCCTACGAGGGCGGCGTCGACGACTACGGGAATCCGTTGATCGTCACCGAGATAGCGGTGGCCGACGAACTCGCCGCTGCGGCGGACCTCGTCAAGGGCAAGCTCGCCGCCGTCCCGGTCGCCGTCGTCCGCGGATTCGCTCCGGCCGACGACGGCACCACCGCCGCCGACCTCATCCGTCCCTACGACGAGGACCTGTTCCGTCTCGGGACCGAAGAGGCGATCGCAGAGGGCCGCCGAGAGGCCATCCGCACCCGGCGTTCGGTGCGCACCTTCGCCGACCGGCCCGTCGACCCCGCGGAGATGCGCGACGCCCTCGCCGAGGCGCTCACCGCCCCGGCACCCCACCACACACATCCGGTCCGCTTCGTGTGGCTGCGTTCCGCCTCGCGACGCCGCGAACTGCTCGACGCGATGACGCGCGACTGGCGCACCGACCTCGAATCGGACTCCAAGACAGCCGAATCCATCGAGAAGCGACTTCGACGCGGGCAGATCCTCTACGACGCCCCGGAACTGGTGATCCCGTTCCTCGTACCCGAGGGCGCCCACGACTACCCCGATGATCGTCGCAACGCCGCCGAGCACACGATGTTCACCGTGGCCGCGGGCGGGGCGGTCGCGACCCTGCTCACCGCGCTGGCGGTCCGCGACATCGGCAGCTGCTGGGTCGGGTCGACCATCTTCGCCGCGCCGACGGTGCGCCGCGTTCTCGATCTGGATCCGAGTTGGGAACCGCTGGGGGCCGTCGCCATCGGACATCCGCTCGAACCGGCCGGGTTGCGCGACCCCGCCCCCACCGCGGAGTGGGTCGTCGAACTGTGACCGCCGAGTCGCTGCACGCCTCCGCCGTCGAGGCCCTGACACGGTGGGAGACACCCGATCCCGCCCAGGACTCCCTGCGTCACGCATATCTCGCGTTCCTCGCCGCGTCCCCGGACGGGTGTCTTCGGGCCTGCGCACCAGGACATCTGACGGGTTCGGCGATCGTCTTCGACGCGACGCGCCGACACGTCCTGCTGACCCTGCACCCCCGCGTCGGGAAGTGGATACAGCTCGGCGGTCACTGCGAACCCTCCGACGATTCCCTCGCCGGCGCGGCGCTACGCGAGGCGCGAGAAGAGTCGGGCATGCCCGAACTCGTGCTCGACACCGCCGACCCCACGCTCGCCGGTGACGGGATGGTCCACCTCCACACCCACCCGATCACCTGCTCCTTGGGAGTCCCCACCCGCCACCTCGACGTCCGCTACCGGGTGGTCGCCGCCCCGACGCCCGACGGTGAACTCCCCCGCGTCGTATGCAGTGACGAGTCCGTGGACCTCCGCTGGTGGCCGGTCGACGCGCTTCCGGACGACGCCGGAGACGACATCGCGACGCTCATCGACGCGGCCCTACGCGACGGGCCAACCCCCGCTCCCTGAGGTGCGAGCGAAGCGAGCCACGAAGGGCGGTCGTCAGACCTGGATGTTCTTGCCGACGGTGACCACACCGCCGGCGCTCACCGAGAACCGTTCGCGGTCGGCCTCGAGATCGACACCGAGCTGCTCGCCGTCACCGATCACGACGTTCTTGTCGAGGATGGCCTTGCGGACCACCGCGCCCTTGCCGACGCGCACGCCGGGCATCAGCACGCTGCCCTCGACCACCGCGCCGTCCTCGACGATGACGTTCGACGACAGCACGGAGTTGCGCACCGTGCCGGCGGAGATGATGCATCCGGAACCGACCACGGAGTCCTCCGCGACCCCGCCCTGGACGAACTTGGCGGGCGGCAGGTTGTGGGTCTCGCCGCGGATGGGCCAGCGGCCGTTGTAGAGGTTGAAGATCGGGTGGACCGACACCAGGTCCATGTGCGCCTCGTAGAACGCATCCAGGGTTCCGACGTCGCGCCAGTAACCGGTGTCGCGTTCGGTGGCACCGGGTACCTGATTGTCCTTGAAGTCGTAGACGAAGGCGGTGTCCCGGCGCACGAAGGCCGGGATGATGTCACCGCCCATGTCGTGGTCGGAGTCCGAGTCGGCGGCGTCGGCGCGCAGCGCGTCGACCAGCGCCTCGGTGGTGAACACATAGTTGCCCATCGACGCGAACGTCACGTCGGGATCGTCCGGCGTGCCGGGCGGATCGGCCGGCTTCTCCAGGAAGCGGGTGATCTTCCCGCTCTCGTCGGAGTCGATGCAGCCGAAGGCCACCGCCTCCGCTCGGGGCACGCGGATCCCGGCCACCGTGACGTCGGCGCCGGATTCGATGTGCGCGGCCACCATCTGCGACGGGTCCATCCGGTACACGTGATCGGCTCCGAAGACGACGATGTACTCGGGTCGTTCGTCGGTGATGAGGTTCATCGACTGGAAGATCGCATCGGCACTGCCGGTGTACCAGCGTGGTCCGAGTCGCTGCTGGGCCGGCACCGGGGTGATGTACTCGCCGTGGAATCCCGACGTCCACCAGGTCTGCGAGATGTGCCGGTCCAGCGAATGCGACTTGTACTGTGTCAGCACGCAAATGCGCTCGTAACCGGCATTGACCAGGTTGGACAGCACGAAGTCGATGAGTCGGTAGGCACCGCCGAAGGGCACCGCAGGTTTGGCGCGGTCCATCGTCAGCGGGTACAGACGCTTGCCTTCGCCGCCTGCGAGGACGATGCCGAGGACGTGCGGCTCAGATCTCACTCCCCCAACTTAACCGCGATCGAAGCCGTCGGCCAGATGACCGGGCGGTCAGTATGCGTGGCGTCGGCCGCGACCGGGGTTTGGCAGCACCGATGGCGATCTGCGCGCGTTGGCACTAGCGTCGAGATCATGCGGGTGGCGATGATGACACGGGAATATCCACCTGAGGTCTACGGCGGCGCCGGGGTCCACGTCACCGAATTGGTCCGGTATCTGCGCGATCTCATCACCGTCGACGTGCACTGCATGGGCGCCGAGCGGGAGACCGCCTCGGTGTACACCCCCGACCCGGGGTTGGCCGGGGCGAATGCGGCGATCACGACGCTGTCGGCCGATCTGCGGATGGTGGTGGGTGCGTCCGGTGCCGACGTCGTGCACTCCCACACCTGGTACACCGGCCTTGCCGGGCACCTGGCGGGACAGCTCTACGACGTGCCGCACGTGCTGACCGCCCACTCGCTCGAACCGTCGCGCCCGTGGAAGGCCGAGCAACTCGGCGGCGGGTACCGGGTGTCGAGCTGGGTGGAACGCAACGCGGTGGAGTACGCCGACGCGGTGATCGCGGTGAGCTCGGGGATGCGCACCGAGATCTGTGACACCTACCCGCGTCTGGACCCTGAGCGTGTCCATGTGGTGCGCAACGGGATCGACACATCTCAATGGTTCCCGGTCGACGATCCGTTCGGACCCGACTCGACGCCGACCGCACTCGGGCTCGACCCGGACCGCCCGATCGTGGCGTTCGTCGGCCGGATCACCCGGCAGAAGGGCGTCGCACATCTGGTGGCCGCGGCGCACCGGTTCGATCCGGACATCCAGCTCGTCCTCTGTGCTGGTGCCCCCGACACGCCGGAGATCGGCGCCGAGATCGAGAGCGCGGTGGGCGAACTCTCCGCCTCGCGTCCCGGCGTCCACTGGGTGCGCGAGATGCTCCCACTCCCCCGGATCCGCGAAGTCTTGACCGCGGCAACGGTCTTCGTGTGCCCATCGGTGTACGAACCGCTGGGCATCGTCAACCTCGAGGCGATGGCCTGCGGTACCGCGGTGGTGGCCTCGGCGGTCGGCGGCATCCCCGAGGTTGTGCGCGACAACGTCACCGGCCGCCTCGTGCGGTACGACCCCGTCGATCCGGCGACCTTCGAACACGATCTCGCCGACACGGTGAACGCGGTGGCCTCGGATGCGGCGGCGGCGTCGGCGATGGGGGTGGCCGGCCGCGAACGCGCCGAGGCCGAGTTCTCCTGGGCGTCGATCGCCGAACAGACGCTGGGTGTCTACGAGTCCGTACGGCGCTGAGCGGGTGAGCGTCCGCGGACGGGCCGACACGTGGTCACCACGACCGACACCGTGACCGGCACCCGACCGTCCCCGGCGAAGGCCGCGGCCCGCGAGCGGATGTCGGCCTCGTTGGAGTGAAATGCCGACGGGCCCATGGCGACCAGATCCCCCACGGTCTGCGCGTCGACGTCGGCGGAGTACCGGACAGGTGACTCGTCGACCAATTCGAAGCCCGCGTCGAGCGAGGCACGGAGGCGCTCGGATTTGGCCTCGTCGACACGCAGCATCGCCATCGGCTCGATGAGTTCGCCGAGGTGGTCGGGCCCCGGACTCACGATGATCAGTGCGCCATCAGGGGCCAGTACGCGGGCGAACTCGCTCGCGTTGCGCGGCGCGAACACCGAGAGCACCACCGCGACAGCGTCATCGACGACGGGCAGGCCGCGCCAGACGTCGGCGACGACGGCAGCGAGGGGCCGGGGTCCCCGCGCCATGGCCCGCGCGCAGTACTTCGAGAGGTCCAGGCCGATTCCGGCGGCCGAGGACCGTCCGTCACCGCCGGGCACCCCGCTCGCCTCGACCGCGGCGCGAAGATAGTGTCCGCCACCGGCCCCCGCGTCGAGGATCACCGGCCGGTCGTGTCCACCCGTGACCTCGGCCGCGCGGCCGGCGACGAAATCGACCACGGGGAGCAGGAAACCGGAGTCGTGCACGCGGGCTCGGGCGGCCACCATGGCTGCGGTGTCGGCGCGCAGCGCGCCGGACCGGCCGTCGAGCAGTGAGACATAGCCCTGGCGGGCGAGGTCGAAAGAATGCGCCTGCGGACAGCGCAGCGACGCGCCGTCGGCCGACAGGCGCCCGGTACACACCGGGCAGCGCAGGATCTCGAGTACCGAAGTGAGGCCATGCGCCCGGTGCGGAGTCGGTGGGTCCGCCCGGGCCTCATGGGAACTGCCCTCGTGGGGCATGTTCAGCCGGTTACCCCGCGGAGTTCCTCGCCCAGCGCGGCTGCTTCGTCGGCGGTCAGCTCGACGACGAGTCGACCTCCACCTTCGATCGGAATCCGGACAACGATTCCACGCCCTTCTTTGGCCGCTTCGAGGGGGCCGTCCCCAGTACGTGGCTTCATTGCCGCCATTCTCAAGCTCCCTTCAAGGTCCCTGCTCCGAACATGATACGTGCCCGGGTCGCACACGATTGTCAGTGCGCGACACGCGCGCCGCGCGGTCTCGACGTACGGCCCCTACTGGGGGGTGCTCGGCGGGCCGGACCGCCCGGCGTCCACGCCGCCGTTCCCGGCGACGTCGACGTCCGGATCGTCCGCCGATCCGACCGCTTCCGCCCCGGGCACCGACTCCCGTTCGCGCAGACGCGTGATCACCGACCGCAGGTCGTCGACCTCACGCGCGAGACGTGCCAGCGCCCAGTCGACTTCGGCCTGCTTGTAACCACGCGGGGTCTGGGCGAAGCGCAACGCACGCACGTCCTCGCCGGTGATGCCCACCGACGGCAACCGGGTGAGCGTGGTGTCGGGCTCGACCGGCGGCAGATCTTCTCCGCGTCCGAACACGAACCAGACGACAGCGAACACGATCGCGACGACGAGTCCCATGATCAGCAGGTACAGCAGCAGCGTCTGCATGCGTTCCATCCTGGCAGAAGCGCCCGGACGACGGCCCGGCACAGCACCGACCCGGCGACGGCCGCCCGCGTCAGGGCGGGCGGCGTCGCCGGGTCGGGGCCGGGTTCATCAGGTCTGGCCCATCAGGTCCGGAGCCGGCTAGGAGGCCATCTCCTCGGCCTTGGGGGCCAGGGCGCGCACGGTGTTCATCGGCGGACGATCCTCGAGATAGACCTCGGTGGTGTGCGGCGTGAAGGAGCCGTCGGGTTCGGCGGTGAACTGGGTGAGCCCGACGCCCGAGTCCTCGATGCCGCAGCGGCGCATCAGGGTTCCGACGATCTGGCGGCTCATGACCCCCAATTCCACCAGCGGGCGGTTGCGATGGGTTCGGACCCCGAGGTTGACCTGACCGATCCCGGCCAGGCCGTACCGGTCATAGGTGTCGATGAGAAGGCCGATCTCGACCCCGTAGCCCGGCGCGAACGGAACCGACGAGAGCAACTCGCGGGTGCCGGCGTACTCGCCGCCGAGTGGCTGGAGGACCGCGGTGAGATCCGGCTTCTGGGATGCCAGGAGGGGGCGTGCCACGAGCTCGGTCACGCGTCCGCCACCGTTCGCGTCGTGCGTACCGCCCGTGCGCAGCGGGCGCCGGTAGTAGCCCTTGACCAGCTGGATCTCGGGGTTCAGCAGGAGCGGACCGAGCATCTTGGGCACGAACATCGGGTCCGGGTCGATGAGATCGGAGTCGACGAATGCGATGATGTCGCCGGTCGCCACGGCGACCGAACGCCACAGCACCTCGCCCTTGCCCTTGACCGGGTCCAGCTCGGGTACTGCCTCCTCGCGGGAGATCACCTGCGCACCGGCGGCGAGCGCGCGCTCGGCGGTGGCATCGGTGGAACCGGAGTCCAGGACGATGATCTCGTCGACCACGGTGCCGTACAGCGGCATGATCGTGGCGATGACGTCGGCGACGGTCTCTTCCTCGTTCAGCGCGGGCAGCACCACCGAGATGGTCCGGCCGTTCTTCGCGTCGACGAGGTCGTCGATCGGCCAGTCCGGCTGCTCCCAGGTGTGGGTTGCCGACCAGCGCTGCTCGGTCCCCGGGGTCTGGGCGACCGTCGGCCACATGGCGGCCTTGTCCCGGCTGACGGTGCTGGGCTTACGTCGCTTCTGCTGCTTGGTCATGCGAGTCCCCTGACTGTTCGGGCGGGTGGTTTCGCTCCCGCGATGGCAGCGACCATGTCGACCACGCGACGAGTGGCAGCGACTTCGTGGACGCGGAAGATCCGGGCGCCTTGGGCGGCGGCCAGACTTGTCGCGGCCAGAGTCCCTTCCAATCGGTGCGTTAGGTCTGTACCCAGAGTCTCCCCTACGAAATCCTTGTTGCTCAGCGCCATCAGGACCGGCCAGCCCGTGTTTACAAGATCTTTCACACCACGTAACAGAGCCAGCCCGTGGTGAGTGTTCTTGCCGAAATCGTGCGTCGGATCGATAACGATCGAGTCTCGACGCACCCCGGCAGCGAGCGCCCGGTCGGCCGCGGAGGTCACCTCCCGGATCACGTCGGCCACCACCGCGTCGACCGAATCCCCGTATGCGACGCGGTGCGGCCGGGTCCGCACCCGCGCGCCACCCGTGTGCGAGCAGACGATCCCGGCCCCGCGTTCGGCGGCGACGTCGACGACGTCGGGGTCGAATCCCGCCCAGGTGTCGTTGATGAGATCCGCGCCGGCGGCGCAGGCCTGGTCGGCGACCTCGCTGCGCCAGGTGTCGACGCTGATCAGCACGTCCGGATGGCGGTCGCGGATCCAGGCGATCATGCCGACGACCCGGGCGGCCTCGGTCGCGGCGTCGACCTCGCGTCCGGGTCCGGCCTTGACCCCACCGACGTCGATGATGTCGGCGCCCTCGGCGACGACCCGGTCGACGTGCGCCTGGGCGGCGGCGTCGTCGAAGCTCGCTCCTCGGTCGTAGAACGAATCAGGGGTGCGGTTGACGATCGCCATCACCAACGCGCGGTCGGTCGGCACCCGCCGCCCGCACAGCGTGTCCGATGCCGACGTCTCCGGGCCGGAACTCACCCCTTGGGCACCTTGGCGGCGGCGACATCGTCGGGGTAGTCGTCGTAGAACTCGGTGTAGCCCTCCTCCTTGCCGAGCAACACGTAGAGCCGTTCGGCCTCGGCGTCGGAGTACCCCTCCTTGCGCAGCTCGACCTTGCGGTTCTTGAAGGTCGAGGTCTGCTCGAAATCGTCGACGATCCGCACGAACAGCGGCACCGCGTACGACGGCAGCGCGTCGTAGAGATGGCGGGCGAATGCGCCCGGGTCGAGGTCGGCGCCCTCGCGCAGCTTGATCGCGATCATCCCGGCGCGACCGTCGGTGCCGGGGACCTCGACGCCGTACGCCACCGACTGCGCGACGGCCTGATAGGAGTCGACCGCCCCCTCGACCTGGGTGGTGGCGACGTTCTCGCCCTTCCAGCGGAAGGTGTCGCCGAGCCGGTCGACGAAGGCGATGTGCGCGAAGCCCTGATCGCGGACGAGGTCACCGGAGTTGAAGTAGGAGTCGCCGTCCTTGAAGGCGTCGCGGATGATCTTCTTCTCGGTCTCCTCGGAGTCGGTGTAGCCGTCGACGGGCACCCGGTCACTGATCTGGGCGAGCAGCAGGCCGGTACCGCCCCGGCCGACCTTCACGAGCCGGCCGTCGTCGCCGCGCTTGGGGTTACCCTCCTCGTCGTATTCCACGATCTTGTACGGGAGCGGGCAGAAGCCGGCGGTCTTGTCGACGCTGAACGCGTTGACGAATGCGAGGTTGAGTTCGCTGGCCCCGTAGAACTCGACGACGCGGTCGACCCCGAAACGCTCGCGGAACTCGTCCCAGATGTCCGGGCGCATACCGTTGCCGACCACGGTGTGCACGGAATGCTGGCGATCCGTGGGCTTCTCGGGCTGCGCGAGGAGGTAGCGGCAGAGCTCGCCGATGTAGCAGAACGCCGTCGCACGGTTGAGGATCACGTCGTCCCAGAACTTCGACGCCGAGAACGAGCGTCCGATGGCGATGCACGCACCCGAGGCGAGGACCGAGGACAGTGACACCGACAGCGCGTTGTTGTGGTAGAGCGGCAGCGGGACGTACATGGTGTCGCTGTGGCGCAACCGCACCGCGAGACCGCCGATGCCGGACAGGCTCGCCAGCCACCGGTTGTGGCTCATCACGCTGGCCTTCGGCATCCCCGTGGTGCCGGAGGTGAAGATGTAGAACGCCTTGGTCGATGCGGGCAGCTGCTCGGTGACCTCGGGATCGGCTTCCGAGAGTCCCTCGGCCGCGGCGTCGAACGCGGCGAAATCGTAGACGTGTTCGGGCAGGACCGATTCCGGGATCGACTCGAAGGCCTCCGCGCACTCGGGATCGTGGATGAGGACCTTGGCCTCGAGGAGGCCGACGCTGTGCTCGAGCACCTCACCGCGCTGGTTGTAGTTCAGCATCCCGGCGATCGCGCCGAGTTTGACGGTGGCGAGCATCAGCAGCAGGTCGGTCGTGCAGTTCTTGGAGAGCAGCGCCACCACGTCGCCCTTGCCGACGCCGTCTGCGGAAAGTGCTGCGGCGTAACGGTTCACGCGGCGGTTGGCCTCGCCGTAGGTGGTCGTGCGGCCCTCGAACCGGACGAACGGCCGGTCGGGGTGCTCGGCCGCGTGCTTCTGGAAGACCGAACCGATGGTCCGCTTGGCCTCCGGTGGGCGTCGGATGAGCCCCGGCGCGTGCTTGATCATCCCGGTCGCATGTGGCGCCATCTTCACCACGCCGCGAAGGATGTCGGGGATACCGACGGTCTTCTTCACACTCTGCTGCCGACTGTCCTGCTGCTCGACCCCTTGGGACATCTGCCCTCCGCTCTCCCGCTGGCGTTTCGAGTGCCCCGCGCACTCAGGCGCTACCTTACCGGCCGGTAGCAAGGCCTTCCCGTGCCGTCGCCAACTCCACCGCGTCGGCGACCGACCGCGTGACGAGCAGCCGGTCGAGCGATCGTCGGGCGACGAACCCGGTTGTCGACAACTCTCGCAGCCAGTCGAGCAACGGCGCGTAGAAATCGACAGGATCGAGCAGGACGACCGGTTTGTCGTGCATCCCGAGGTAGCCCCCGGTCCAGGTCTCGAAGAGCTCCTCGAGCGTCCCGATCCCGCCCGGGAGGGTGATGAACCCGTCGGCACGCTCGTCCATGAGGCGTTTGCGTTCGCGCATGGTCTCGGTGACCACGAGTTCGCCCGATCCGAGGTCGGCGACCTCGTGCTTCATCAGTGCGCGCGGGATGATGCCGACCGTGTGGCCACCGGCCTCGCGAGCGGCGTTGACCAGCGCGCCCATCATGGAGATGTTCCCGCCACCGGAGACGACCACATGCCCCTGTTCGGCGAGCGTCCGACCCACTTCGGCGGCGAGATCGAGGTAGGGCTGGTCGACGGGACCGGAGGCGCAATAGACGCAGACAGCACTCACCGGGCAATCGTGCCATCGTCTGCCGGGAAGGTCATATCGACCCTCAGGGTGTCGCGGCCTCGATCGCGGCGACCACGTCGTCGGGATCGTCGACGACGGTGAGCAGGTCCAGATCCTCGGGCGAGATCATCCCGCGCGCGGCGAGGACGTCGCGCATCCAGTCCAGCAGGCCGCCCCAGAAGTCGCTGCTCACCAGCACGATCGGGAACCGGACCACCTTCTTGGTCTGCACCAGGGTCAGCGCCTCGAAGAGTTCGTCGAGGGTGCCCATCCCGCCAGGGAGACAAACGAACGCCTGCGCGTACTTCACGAACATCGTCTTGCGCACGAAGAAGTATCGAAAGTTCATGCCGAGATCGACCCAAGGGTTGAGACCCTGCTCGAAGGGCAGCTCGATGTTGAGTCCGATCGACTGCGCCCCGGCCTGATGGGCCCCCTGGTTCGCAGCCTCCATCGCACCGGGTCCGCCACCGGTGATGACCGCGTAACCGGCCTCGCCCAGCGCTCGGCCCACGCGGACACCGAGCGCGTATTCCGGCGACTCCGGATGCAGTCGCGCCGAGCCGAAGACGGTCACGGCCTCGGCGACCTCGCTCATCGCATCGAACCCGGCGACGAACTCGGACTGGATGCGCAGGACCCGCCAGGAGTCGCGCATGGTCCGTTCGGAACGACGCGTGGCGTCGCGCGGGTCGACCCATTCCAGCAGGCGGCGGTCCGTGGTCTTGCCGCGCTGGTCTCGCCGGATCCGGATCGGGCCGACGTAGCAGGTGTCGGGGTTCGTTCCGTCTTCGACGGGTTCCGGTTCGGGCGTGGTCGACATGGCGGTCACGCTAGCAGCGCCGTCCGACTCCGCCGGTCCTGCGAGGTCAGGACAGGTAGGTGCGCAGCAGGTCGGTCACCGCGCGGATCTGCTCCACCGGCACCCGTTCGTCGACGCGATGCGCGAGATTGGGATCGCCGGGGCCCAGGTTCACCGCGGGGATTCCCAGCGCCGAGAACCGCGACACATCGGTCCAGCCGTACTTCGCGCGGAAGCGTCCGCCCGCGGCCGCCACGAGCGCCGCGGCCGCCGGGTGCCCCAGCCCCGGCAGGGCGCCGGCCGCGGAATCGGTGACCTCCAGCCCGATCCTGCCGTCGGCCAGGTCGGCGGCGAACACCTCGCGCACGTGGTCGAGCGCCTGGTCGATCGAACGGTCCGGGGCGAAGCGGAAGTTGACATCGACGTGCGCGGCGTCGGGGATCACGTTGCCGGCCACCCCGCCGCCGACCGCGACCGCCGACAGACCCTCGCGGTACTCGCAGCCGTCGATGTCGACCCGACGGGCCTCGTAGCCCGCCAGCGTGGTCAGGACACCGCCGAGCTTGTGAATGGCGTTGTCGCCCATCCACGACCGGGCCGAGTGCGCTCGGGTTCCCGTCGTCGACAACCGGACCCGCAGCGTCCCCTGGCATCCGGCTTCGATGAGCCCCGCGGTCGGCTCGCCGAGGATCGCCACGTCACCGGCGAGCCACTCGGGGAGTTCGCGTTCGATGTCGTTCAGGCCGTTGAACTCCGCGGCAATCTCCTCGCAGTCGTAGAAGATCAGCGTCAGATCCGAGGCCGGCTCCGGCAGCGTCGCCGCGAGGTGGAGGAACACCGCGTCACCGGACTTCATGTCGACGGTGCCGCATCCGTGCAGCACGTCGCCCTCCTCCGAATCCGTCTCGCGGCGGTGCGGGAGGTTGCCGGCGACCGGCACGGTGTCGAGGTGCCCGGCGAGGATGACGCGCTGGGCGTGCCCCCGGTCGGTCCGTGCGAGGACACGGTTGCCATGGCGGAGGATCTCGAATCCGCTCGTCTGCGCGCGCAGGGCGGCCTCGACCGCGTCGGCGATGGCCGACTCGTTGCGCGACTCGCTCTCGATGTCGACGAGCGCGGCGGTCAGTTCGACGGGGTCGGCGGTCAGGTCGAGGTCGGTGCTCACTCCCTCACCGTAGTGAGCCCATCTCCGCGGCGCCGAAGGAGACGCTGAACTTCACGCACCAGAGGAACACCGACGGATAGTCGCCCAGCTCGACGTCGGCGGGGATCTCGTAGACCTGGTTGCCCTTGTTCCCCTTGATCATGCCGAGGTCGACGTGCGGGACGCCCGCGGCCGTACGCCACCCGGCGAACCCCTCGAGCACGTCCCCTTGCGACAGCCACACGTGGACGTCGGGCCCGGTCGTCGTGTCCAGGTCCTCGATCGCCAGCACGCGTGAGCCGTCGGGCTGTTCGATGATCGAGACCGTTCCCGATGTCGAGTGCTCGTGGCTGATCAGGCTGCCGCGCGAGATGACCACCGGCCCGGCGGGCGGCGGCTGCCCCGGCGCCGACGTCGTGGGGGTGACCGCGACCGGGATCGCGTCGTCGACCTCGGTGTCGACGAAGATCAGCCACGGCTGGAAGACGACGGCACCGACCGCCAGCGCCGCCACGAGCACGACGCCGAGCCCGCCCACCACCCACGGCCAGCGGCGTCGGCGGCGCCGGGGCGGTACAGGTGGCGGCGGATGACCGGTCATGCTGGCGACCCTACGAGCGGCGCACAGCGCGTGACCAGGTCTTTGGGCCGAATGGATGACGCCGGGGCACCGGTGGCGGGGCGGGGGCGCCGGGGTCGATCACCTAGACTCACCTGTCGTGACATCTACTGGCGCACACGCAACTGGCATCGCGACCGTGATCGACGGGGGTTCGACTCCCGGCGTCGTCCTCGACGTCTGGTTCCCCGAACCCGAACTCGACGGGGTCGAGACCGCGGAGACCGTGATCCTCGACGACGAGTCGACACCGGCCCACCTTCGTGAGCTGGTGGGCGTTGACGAGGCCCGCGGGGTCAAGACCGTCGCGGTCCGCACCGGGATCGCCGACATCACCGCCGCCCCCATCGACGCCTACGACGTCTACCTCCGACTCCACCTGCTGTCGCATCGCCTCATCACCCCGCACGGCGCCAACCTCGAGGGCATCTTCGGGATGCTCACCAACGTGGTCTGGACCAATCACGGCCCGTGTGCGGTCGACAACTTCGAGTCGGTACGGGCGAAGCTGCGCGCCCGCGGACCGGTCACCGTCTACTCGATCGACAAGTTCCCGCGCATGGTCGACTACGTGGTGCCGGGCGGCGTACGGATCGGCGACGCCGACCGCATCCGCCTAGGTGCACACCTCGCGGCCGGCACCACCGTGATGCACGAGGGCTTCGTCAACTTCAACGCCGGCACCCTCGGGTCGTCGATGGTGGAGGGTCGCATCTCCGCGGGCGTCGTCGTCGGCGACGGCTCCGACATCGGCGGCGGCGCCTCGACGATGGGCACCCTGTCGGGCGGCGGCAAGGAGATCATCGCGCTGGGCAAGCGCTGCCTCCTCGGCGCGAACTCCGGCTGCGGCATCCCGCTGGGTGACGACTGCGTCATCGAGGCCGGCCTCTATGTCACCGCCGGCACCAAGGTCACCGGACCCGACGGCACGCAGATCAAGGCGCGCGACCTGTCCGGCCAGTCCAACCTGCTGTTCCGTCGCAACAGCCTGACCGGCGCGGTCGAGGTCGTGCCGTGGAAGGGCGACGGCATCGCCCTCAACGAGGCGCTGCACAAGAACGGCTGACGCCCTGGCTCACTGGCCGGATCTCCCATCCCGACGTATGGTGAGCACATGAACACATCGAACAATCGTTCGACGAACGATACCGACGACGTCCTCGGCGCGGGCGCCGGAAACTCCACCGAGAAGGACCCGGACGACTGGGTGACCGGCGACGAGCCGATGACCGGCGCGCAGCGGAGCTATCTCGACACCCTCGCACGGGAGGCCGGCGAGACCCTCTCGGCCGACCTCACGAAAGCCGAGGCGTCCGAGGAGATCGACCGCCTGCAACAGAAGAGCGGTCGCGGCTGAGCAGGGCCGGTGTCAGGCCGTCAGACGAGCGACGGCCGCATTGATCCGCTCATCGGTGGCGGTGAGCGCCATACGAACGTGGCGCTCACCCGCCGGACCGTAGAAATCGCCTGGAGCACAGAGGATTCCGCGGTCGGCGAGCCAGGCGACGGTCTCCCGGCACGGTTCGTCCCGGGTGGCCCAGAGGTACAGGCCCGCCTCGGAGTGGTCGACCCGGAAGCCCGCACCCTCGACAGCCGCTTTGAGCAGCCGACGCCGCGCGGCATAGCGCTCGCGCTGCTCATCGACGTGTGCGTCGTCGGCCAGTGCGGCGGTCATCGCTCCCTGGACGGGGAACGGCACGATGAGTCCGGCATGCTTGCGGACTGCGAGCAATTCGGCGATCAGATCGGGGTCGCCGGCGAAGAATCCGGCGCGATACGACGCCAGGTTCGAGATCTTGGACAGTGAGTGGACCGCGAGCAGTCCGGTGTGGTCGCCGTCGCAGACCCTCGGGTCGAGGATCGACAGCGGCTCGCCCTCCCAACTCAGACCGAGATAACACTCGTCGGACACGACGACGGTCCCCCGCTCGCGCGCCCATCCCACGACTTTGCGGAGATGATCGAGGCCGAGGACCTTGCCGGTCGGATTCGACGGCGAGTTGATGAACATCAGCGCCGGGTTCATCGGTCCCAGCGCGACGGTCGAATCCGCCCGCACCGCCCGCGCACCGGCGAGCAGGGCGCTCACCTCATAGGTCGGGTAGGCGACCTCGGGGATGACCACGTCGTCGCCGGGTCCGAGCCCGAAGGTCGAGGCCAGGCCGGCGATCGCCTCCTTGGTACCGATGACCGGCAGGATTCCCGTCTCGTCGAGCGACGTGACCCCGTGGCGTCGGATCAGCGACTCCGCGGCCGCCTCCCGCAACTCGCGGGTCCCGATCGTCGTCGGGTAGCCCGGGAACGCCGAGTTCTCGGCGAGTGCGTCGCGGATGAGTGCGGGCACCGGGTCGACGGGCGTCCCGACCGACAGGTCGACGATGCCGTCGGCGTGGGCCTGAGCCGTCGCCTTCGCATCGGCGATCGTGTCCCACGGGAAGTCGGGCAGACGCCCGCTGACGCGGGTCGAGGAGACGCGCAGGGGCGCAGCCGTACGGGAGACAGGACTGCTCATGCGGAGGCGGTCAGTCCTCTTCGTTCATCGGCGGGAGACCCTTGATGAACGCCGGATCGGCCTCGGTCTTGCCGACCTTGCTGGCGCCGCCCGGGGAGCCGAGGTCGTCGAAGAAGTCGGCGTTCGCGCTGACGTAGGGCTCCCATTCGTCGGGAACATCATCCTCGTAGAAGATCGCCTCGACCGGGCACACCGGCTCACACGCACCACAGTCGACGCACTCATCCGGCTGGATGTAGAGCATGCGTCCACCCTCGTAGATGCAGTCGACGGGGCACTCCTCCACGCAAGCCTTGTCCAACACGTCGACGCAAGGCTCCGCGATGATGTAGGTCACCACTCACTCCTTCGCTAGGGAAGATCCGGGTCGGCGCGACGAGAAACGCAGTTCGGCGTCGAACGGCACTCCGGCGTCGGCGCCGGTGCGGCCCGAGGGCTGGTCGAACCGCACCCCACAGTATCCGCCCCGGGAGACGCTGCGACGAAATCGACCCCCGTCCAGCGGCGCCCGAATCCGGGTTTGAGTAACGAGGATCACATCACCGACCGCGAGATGCCGCTCCGGGTTTCGTTCAGCGTGCCGCCAAACCTCGACGTCGCGACGATCCGCGTGCAGAGTCGGGCGCATGATCGTCGTCGACGAATCCGTCCTCACCGGACACCGACCCGCGGGCGCGTGTGCCCGGGTGCCGCACCGACCCACCGCGCGGTCGATGTCGATGTGCTGTTGCTGAACCGATCGGCCTCACCACATCCTCTTCGACTCTCGCAAGGATTCGCCATGACCTCCACCCTCGCCCGCACCGAACGGGCGCCTCAGTCCGCGTTATCGTCTCTTTCCTCCGCCCGGAATCGTGCTCGGACGTCTTCGCCGCTGCGCGAGCGTCCGGGTACCGCGGCCCCGCGCGCCCTTGGTCACCTGCCGACGCGGCTCCGGCCCGCCGACCTCCTCCGCATCACCGACCAGGGCGTCGCAGACGTCCTCGACGGTCGCCACGACGACCTGCTCCCGGAGGTCTGGGACGAACGGCATCGCTGGGCGACGCGCCTGCACGCCGACGACGACGTCGACGTGTGGCTGATCAGCTGGACGCCGGGCGAGGCCACCGAACTGCACGACCACGCCGGTTCGCTCGGAGCCCTGACGGTGTTGTCGGGCAGCTTGCGCGAGTATCACTGGACGGGAGACGATCTGGCGGTGCGCATCCTCGACGCCGGCGACCAGGCCGCCTTCCCTCTCGGGTGGGTGCACGACGTCGTGCGGAACCCGGTCGTCGCCGCCCCGGAGATCGGTGCGGAGACCAGCCCGCAGGTGACCCCGACGCTCAGCGTGCACGCCTACTCACCGCCGCTGACCGCGATGTCGTACTACGACATCTCCGAGGGCGGCCACCTGCGCCGCAACCGGACCGTCCTCACCGACCAGCCCGAATGAGCGCTCCCCGCACCATCGACGACGTACTCGCCGACGCACGGTCGCGGATCGCGCGGGTCGAGGCCGCGGACGTCCCCGCCGAGCTGGCCGACGGGGCGGTTCTGGTCGACATCCGTCCCGCGGCGCAGCGCGCGGAGGAGGGCGAGGCCCGGGGTGCTCTCGTCATCGAACGGAATGTCCTCGAATGGCGATGCGACCCGGCGAGCGACGCCCGCATCGACCAGGCCGTCGACCATGACGTCCGCTGGATCATCCTGTGCTCCCAGGGTTATACGTCGAGCCTGGCCGCCGCGGCCCTGCAGGATCTCGGATTACACCGCGCCACCGACGTCGTCGGCGGATACGAAGCGCTCGCACCCGTTCTCGGCTGACTGCCACGCACCCGACGACAGGCGCTTCCCTCAGGCAACCGCCGGCCAGGGACGCGGGGCCGGGCGGGTGTCGACGGCGAGGCCGGTCACCGGGTCGGCGAGCGCGGCGACGTGCTGGGTCAGTGCCGGGTCGATCCAGTCGGCACCGTTCAGCACATACGGCGGCTGCGCGGTGATGCGTTCGGTGAGAACGAAATCCGACTCCGCGGTGCGGGCGGCCAGGGCGTCGAGGTGAGGCCACGGGCGTTCCGGGTTGACGTGATCGGGAGTCAGCGGCGACACCCCACCCCAGTCGTCGACGCCGGAGGCGATCAGCGCGGCACATTCGGCGGGCGACACCAGGTTCGGGGGCGCCTGGATCCGCATGTGTGGGCCGAGGACGACCCGGGCGACCGCGACGGCGGCGAGGAACTCGGTCATCTCCGCGTCGGGGGTGGAGCGCATCGCGGTGTCCGGCTTCGCCCGGAAGTTCTGCACGATCACCTCCTGGATGTGCCCGCCTCGGGCGTGCACATCCGCGAGAGCCAGCAGCGATTCGGCCCGCTCGGTGAGTGATTCGCCGATCCCGACCAGAATCCCGGTGGTGAACGGGACACGAGCGGTGCCCGCGTCACGCAGCACCTGCATGCGGACCAGCGGGTCCTTGTCGGGGCTTCCGTAGTGCGCCTGGCCTTTCTCGGTGAACAGGCGACGCGACGTCGTCTCCAGCATCATGCCCATCGACGGTGCGACCGGGCGCAGGCGGAGCAGTTCCTCGAGGCTCATGACCCCGGGGTTGAGGTGCGGCAGCAGACCTGTCTCCGACAACACGGCGACCGCGGCGGCACGAACGTAGTCCAGCGTCGAGGAGTAACCCCGTTCGGCCAGCCATTCGCCGGCCTGCGGCCACCTGTCCTCGGGCCGGTCACCCAGCGTGAAAAGCGCCTCCTTGCAGCCGAGTTCGGCGCCGCGGCGGGCGAGGTCGACGACCTCGTCGAGTTCCAGATAGAGCCCCTCCCCCGCGCGGGCGAGTTTTCCGGGGACCGTGACGAAGGTGCAGTAGTGGCACCGGTCGCGGCACAGGCGCGTGAGCGGGATGAACACCTTGCGGGAGTAGGTGATCTGCCGGGACCGGCCGACCGCGGCCAGCCCCTCGTCTCGGAGCGCCCCGGCGATCGATTGCAGTTCGACCAGGTCGCCTCCCGCGCAGGACAGGAGCGTCACGGCCTCGTCGAGACCGATCGGCGCCCGCTCGCGGGCGGCTTCCAGGGCCGCGCGGACGGTCAGCTGCTCGGTCATTCGTCACCCTCCTCAGGTGTTCCGGTGCCGGGGTCGTCGGGACGGGGTTCGTACGGTTCGGGGTCGAAGGTGCCGTTGCGTTCGCGGAACGACGCCGCGGTGCCCGGCCACAGCAGGGTCAGGCGACCGCTGTCGGGGTCGACATACCAACTCTCACAACCGGTCAGCCACACCGTCGACTCGCTGCGAGCGTCGATCTCCCGCGTGTATTCGTCTTCGGCGGCAGGCGAGACCGCCAGCGTCGTGATCCCGTTGCCGGCCATGTACTCCAGCGCGCCCAGGACGTAGTCGAGTTGCGTCTCGATCATGTAGATCGCCGAGTTGTGGCCGAGCGCCGCGTTGGGCCCGTCGAGGACGAACATGTTCGGGAATCCGCTGACCACGGTCGAGGCATAGGACGTCATGCCCGCAGACCAGTGGTCGGACAGCCGCCGACCGGCACGACCGGTGATGCGCGATGCGGCGGGCGGGCGCGCGGATTCGAAACCGGTTGCCATCACCAGGACGTCGAGATCGTAGGTGTGACCACTGTGCGCGGTGGCCTTGGTCTCGGCGACCGACGTCAGTGCACTCGACTCGAACACCACATTGGACCGCTGCAGCGCCGGATAGAAGTCGTCGCTGAGCAGGATTCTCTTGCAACCGATCTCGTAGTCGGGGGTCAGTTGTTCACGGAGGTCGGCATCGGCCACCTGCCCGTGGAGGTGATCCCGTGCGCGGGAACGGATCTCGTCGATGTCCGGATGCAACCCGAGCCGCTGCCGGAACGCCGCATCGGCTTCGGTGAGCAGTCGGTCGCGCACCTCCGCCGCGACGACGGGGTCGAGCATGGCGGCCCGCTCGTCGTCGGTGTAGAGCCGGTCCGCGCGCGGCACGACATACGGTGGCGTGCGGCAGAACACGACGAGATCGTCCGCGGCGTCGGCGAGGTGCGGGATGAGCTGCACCGCCGACGCGCCGGTTCCGACGACCCCGACCCGCGCGCCCGCAACGTTGACGTCGTCGTGCCAGGCGGCCGTGTGGACGACCTGTCCCGGGAAGGTGTCGAGTCCGTCGATGTCGGGGATGCGCGCCTCCGACAACCGTCCGACCGCCAGCACCAGCGAGCGAGCGCGGAAGGTGACGGCCCGGCCGTCCGGCGCCGCCGCCGTGATCACCCAGTGCGCCCCCTGCTCGTCCCAGACCGCTTCGCGTAGTTCGCGATTGAGCTCGATGCGGTCGGCGAGTCGTTCGTCGACGACGATCTGTTCGAGATAGCTGCGGATCTCGGCGCCACGAGGGAACCGCGCCGACCAGTCGGCCGGCGGCCGGAACGAGAACGAGTACAGATGGGCGGGGATGTCGCAGGCGATGCCGGGATAGGTGTTGTCGCGCCACGTGCCCCCCACGCCGTCGGCGCGTTCGAGCACGACGAAGGACTCCCGCCCGCGGCGCGCGAGCTGCGTCGCCATCCCGAGCCCGGCGAAGCCCGCGCCGATGATGGCGACATCCACGTCGTCCATCGTCAGCGCGCGCTGCTGCGCTCCGGCCGCCCGCCCGGAAGACATGCTCCCGCTCACGCGGACACCTGGGGCAGCGGGAGTTGCCGGTCGGGCTCCGGCACCCCGTAGCGAGTGGTGCGCTGGCGCGGCCTGCGTCCGGCTCGCGCCGCGATGTCGACGACGGCCGCGGCGTCGAGGACACGACCTGACTCCGGTCCCGCGCCCGGCATCAGGGTGCCGTCGAGCAACAACCCACCCAGATCATCTGCCCCACCCCGCAACACCAGATCGACGGTGGCCGCGGGCAATTTGGTCCACGCCACCTGCAGATGGTCGAGGAGGCCTGCGGTCATGAGGCGGGCGACGGCGTGCAACGCGCGGGTCTCCCGCTCCGACGCGGTCCGCGAGGCGGTGTCCGCCAGGTGGGGCGGCACGTTCTCGGGAAGCAGTGGCATCAGGATCAGTTCGCTGAAACCGCCCGTGCGACGCTGGATCTCGAGTAGCAGTCGAAGATGGGCGATCTGGTGTGCGGGCGTCTCGACGTGCCCGTAGAGCATCGTCGCGGTGGAGAAGAGACCCACGCGGTGGGCGGTCTCGATGACGTCGACCCAGCTGCCGACCGGCGGCGCCGTGCCGGTGGGTGACAGTGTCGCCCGGACAGTGTCGTCGAGGATCTGGGCAGCGGTCCCCGGCACCGACCCCAGGCCCGCCGACCGCAGCCGCTCGAGGTGTTCGACGATCGTGATCCCGGCGCGCTCGGCGCCGTCGACGATCTCCGGGGCCCGATAGGCGTGCAGGTGGAGCCCGTCGGCGGCACTCGTGATGTCCTCCACGAGTCGGACGTACTCGTCGGCCGGCAGTTCGACGGGCAGGGGTCCCTGCATGCAGATCTCGGTCGCGCCGAGTGCGACCGCCTCGGCGACCAGTTCGTCGAGACCCGGGTCGTCGGGTCCGAGTCGGCTGACCACCCCGGTGTCGAAGTTGCGATTGACCACGAAGGTCAGCACATCCGGATCGGTGACGCGACGACGCACGGAGTCGGCGAGGTCGCACAATTCGTCGAGCTGCGCACCCGAGGCACCCAGCAGGGCGACCCAGCCGTCATCGTCGAGGGCGTCGGCCCCGAGAGTCGGGTCGTCACGGACACGGCTCAGTGCGGCCGTGACGCGCTCGATCGGGGCCATGATGTCTTCGGCCCACGCGCGCAGAAGCATGTCTCTCACTCTAACGCCGCCCGTCACGACACAACGCGGAGCGCCCCTGCGGCCGGTGGTCAGTCGGGTTCGGGCAGCCGCCCCGTCCAGCCCAGCGCGGCGCACGGCCCGACACCGAGGACGACGAGCAGCAGGGTCTGTACGAGGTAACCACTGCTGATCGAGAGCACGACGTCCCCGCCCGGGCCGGGGAGCCCGCCGGCGATCACGACGACGAGCCCCCACGCGGCAAGTGGCCCGTACCGCCACGGGGTCGCGGTGAGGCCGGCCGCGAGCCAGAGTAGGGCCGCATTGACCACGCCGGCGGCAAGTGCCGCGACGGGCAGCGCGACGCCGCCGAAGCGCTGATAGGTGAACGCAACACTCACGAGCCCGATCGCGAACCCGTCGACGACGAGGAATCCCAGGAGCAGTCGGTCGAGGACGGAGCCCAATACGGGCCGAACCATGCGGGCCACGGCTCAGTCGACCCCGGCGAACAGGTCCGACTCACGCTTCCCGTCCGGGGACCCGTGACGCTCCGGCTCGACCAGAATGTAATGCTCCGCACCGGCGATCGGCTGCACGATGTTGTTCGACAGTGCGTACTCCGTCCCGGACGCCGCGACGGTCACCTGTGTGGCGTGGGCGGCCAGGGCGGCCACCTTTCGTGGGAGGTACGCGCTGATGTCGATCTCGGTGGTGATGTCGGCGTCGGGATAGCTCGGCAGCTCACCGTCGCGGGGCATCCGCCAGCCGTCGGGTACCGCGGCGACACCGGCGAGCCCGGAGTCCAGTGCGCTGCGTTCGGTCACCGATTCGTAGATCTTGTCCGGGCCCGGACCGACTTCCCGGGCGCGGGCGACCGCGGCCGTCGTGACCTCGTGCACCAGTTTGTGATCGGGATGGCCGTACGTACCCGAGGCGTCGTAACTGACGACCACCTGGGGTGCGAAGTCGGTGAGCACGTCGACCAACGCCTCGACGGGCTCGTCGAACGGTGCCCGCACGAGTGCGCGCGGGTGGTTCGCGGACGGGGCGCCGGCCATCCCGGAGTCCCGCCATCGGCCCGCACCGCCGAGGAATCGCGGCCGCAACGCGGGTCGGCCGGCGGGACTGAGCTCGGCCAGTGCCCGCGTGAGTTCGAGTACCCGGAACCCGCCGAGCTGGTCGGCGCCGCCGTCGGCGACCAGCTGGGCCCACTCGTCGCCGATCACCTCGCCCTCCTCCCCGAGCGTGAAGGTCAGCACCCGCACGTCGACGCCCTCGGCGAGGTACCGGGCGATGGTGCCGCCGGTCATGATCGTCTCGTCGTCGGGATGAGCGTGGACGAGCAGCAGCCGGCGATCCGCCGGGACACCGGTCACGTCAGCTCCCAATTGACCGCGGTCCCGAAGATCGAGACCTGGATGGGTCCGGTGAGCGGGACGTCGCGCACCGCGGACGTGGTGCCCACGACCATCGAGTCCTGGTACAGCGGCCGGTAGATCGCCTGCGCGGCGAGGAGCGGCTCGGCCTCGTTCAGCGTCGGGATCGGGTCGTCCTCGGAGAGTGCGGTGCGCGCGAGCTCGATGAGCCGCGGGTCACACAACCCGGACACGTTGCTGGCATAGCTGTCCCCGGGATCGCCACCGCTCGGCGCGATGCTGGTGGGCGTCGGCGGCGTCGCGGGCGACGGTTCGGTACCGGGCTTGGGCTGGTTGCAGTCGACCTGCGACGCGAGCGACGACGCCGGCGGCACGCCGAGCCCCGACCACCCGACGACCAGGTCGACGCGCTGGTTGGTGAGCGCCGACCCGTACAGCTCGCTGTTGGGCAGCGTCACGACCTGAGCGCGCACCCCTGCACCTCGGAGCTGGTCGACGATGCTCGACGCGGCCGACGTGGTCCGCGGATCGCCGGCGACCGCACCGACACGGACGATGAGGTCCTGCCCGTCGCGCTGGAACGGCAGGATTCCCTCGGGTAGTTCAGGTACCTCGACCAGACCCTCGTTCGGGGTCTCGCTCACCCCGGGCGTCGCCGACCCGCCGGCGGACGGCGCCTCGGACGCGGGCGTGGACCCGGACGGGGACGACGGCGACACCGAGGAGGGCTCCGACGACGACGCCGACGGCACCGGGGATGCCGAGCCGACGGGCTCGGGCGCGGCGCGGCGGTAACCGGCGGCGCCGAGCAGGGCGTCGACCTCGGCCGCCCCGAGGCGCGGGCGGTCGACCGGTGAATAGCCCGGATCCGACGGCGCGAAGACGGTGTTCGCGAACGGTTCGACGACCCAGTCGCCGGCACCGGCGAAGGTGGTCAGTCGCGGATCGACCAACCCGAGGATCGCGCGCCGGACCTCCACCGAGCTCATCGCGTCGGTGCGGGCGTTCACGCTGACACCGAGTGACCGCGACGTCAGGCTGCGGGCGGTCTCGAGACCGGGCAGCGCGGTCAGTTCCGCGTCGGTGGCCGGCGAGGCGCCGAGGGCCACGATGGCCGAGTCGCCGGATCGTACGGAGTCGAGCATCTGGGCCGATGTGCCGGCGCGGCGGAGGACGATCTGATCCAACCGGGGCGGGGTGACCCAATACCGGTCGTTGCGGGCGAGGCGGACCTCGTCGCGGGTCTTGTCGATCCCCACGATCGCGTAGGGCCCGGCCGAAACCGGCTTGCCGGTGTCCATCCCGGTCTGGAAGCCGGCCGGCGCACCCTTGAGCACGTGACTGGGCAGCAATCCGGTGAACAGCTCTCGCCACGCGGGGTACGGCGACTCGAACCGCACCTCGACGACCTTGCCGCCCTCCCGGGACTGCACCGAGTCGATGAGCCGGTAGCCGGCCGGTGCCACGACGTTGGGCTGCCGGGACATCTGCTGCCACAGGAAGTTGAAGTCGTCGCCCGTCACCGGCAGGCCGTCGGACCACTGGGCGTCGGTGTGGATGCGGTAGGTCACGGTGAACGGCGCCCGCGACGTCACCTCAGCGGAGGTGACGAACGAGCGCTGCAGTTCCCACACCGTCCCGCCCGGGGTCTGGACCGGCGCGAACGCGCTGGGCAGCGTCATCGCCGCGACCGCCGTGGTCACCGGATTCTGGTCGGCGGCGATGTGCGGGTTGAAGCCCGATCCGACCGAGTCGGTGGCGATGTAGATCGTCTTCTCCACCGGGTACTCGGTCGGGGTCGGCGGTGGCCCGGTGTCGCGGACCGGGGGCGGCGGATCCGACATGCAGGCGGTCAGCACCACGAGCAGGGCGACGCTGCACGAGAGCATGCCGAGCAACCGCCCACGGACCCGGTTCGCGGCCTCGCGGCCCGGTCGTGGTCTCGCGCGATTCACCTCGGATACCCCCATGACGAAGAAGCTTCTCGGTCCGTCGGACGCGCCCGCCACCGTGATGCGGCGCCGGAGCGCCATCGACACTCAGCTGACGGCGGCATCCCGGGACTTGGCCCGCGAGCGCTCACGGGCGCGCGTCGTCGAGTCGAGGTGCACCTTACGCACTCGCACGACCTCAGGGGTGACCTCGACACACTCGTCCGCGGCGCAGAATTCCATGGCGCCCTCGAGGTCGAGTTGCATCGGCTTGGCGAGGGTCTCCATCACGTCGGCCGAGGACTGACGCATGTTGGTCAGCTTCTTCTCGCGGGTGACGTTGATGTCGAGATCCTCCTGGCGCGGGTTGATCCCCACGACGTGGCCCTCGTACGAGTCGTCGCCCGGGTTGACGAAGAACGTGCCGCGGTCGGCGAGCTGGATCATCGCGAACGGGGTGACCGTTCCCGACCGGTCGCTGACGAGCGAACCCGTGTGGCGCGCCCGGATCTCGCCCGCCCAGGCGTCGTAACCCTGGAACACCGCGTTGGCGATGCCGGTGCCGCGGGTCTCGGTGAGAAAGTCGGTACGGAACCCGATGAGGCCGCGCGAGGGCACGATGAACTCCATCCGGACCCAGCCGGTGCCGTGGTTGTTCATCTGCTCCATGCGGCCCTTGCGGGCGGCGAGCAACTGGGTGACCGCGCCGAGGTACTCCTCGGGCACGTCGACGGTCAGATGCTCGAACGGCTCCTGGACCTTGCCGTCCACCTTGCGGGTGACGACCTGCGGCTTGCCGACGGTCAGCTCGAAGCCCTCACGACGCATCTGCTCGACGAGGATGGCCAGGGCGAGCTCGCCACGTCCCTGCACCTCCCAGGCGTCGGGCCGGCCGATGTCGAGCACGCGCAGCGACACGTTGCCGATCAGCTCGGTGTCCAGACGCTGCTTGACCATGCGGGCGGTCAGTTTGTGGCCCGACACCCGGCCCGCCAGCGGCGACGAGTTGGTGCCGATGGTGACCGAGATCGCCGGCTCGTCGACGGTGATGCGCGGCAGCGGCTGCGGGTTCTCCAGGTCGGCGAGGGTGTCGCCGATCATGATCTCCGGCATACCGGCGACGGCCACGATGTCACCGGCCGATGCGGACTCGGCGGGCGCCCGGTCGACTCCGACGGTGGCGAGGAGCTCGGTGATCTTGGCGCGCTCGACGACGGCTTCACCGTCGACCTCGCGGCACCAGGACACCTGCTGGCCCTTGCGGAGGGTTCCGTTGTGGATGCGGACGAGCGCGAGACGGCCGAGGAAGGCCGACGCGTCGAGGTTGGTGACGTGTGCCTGCAGCGGCGCGTCCGGGTCACCCTTGGGCGCCGGGACGTGTTCGAGCAGGACGTCGAAGAAGGAGTCGAGGTTCTCCCCCGCCGGGATCTCGCCGTCGGCCGGCTGCTCGGTGCTGCAGACACCGGCGCGGCCCGAGGCGTAGAGCACGGGAAGCTCGAGGACGAGTTCGGCGGCCTTCGCGGCCTCCTCGTCCAGGTCGGAGGCGAGGTCGAGGAGCAGATCCTGCGTCTCGTCGACGACCTCCTGGATGCGGGCATCCGGACGATCGGTCTTGTTGACGACGACGATCACCGGCAGCTCGGCGGCCAGCGCCTTGCGGAGCACGAAGCGCGTCTGCGGCAGCGGGCCCTCGGAGGCGTCGACGAGCAGGACCACGCCGTCGACCATCGACAGGCCGCGCTCGACCTCGCCGCCGAAGTCGGCGTGGCCGGGGGTGTCGATGACGTTGATGACGACCTCGGTGCCGTCCGGCTGGCGCCGGTGGACCGCGGTGTTCTTGGCGAGGATGGTGATGCCCTTTTCACGTTCGAGGTCACCGGAGTCCATCACCCGGTCGACGACCTCGGCGCGCTCGCCGAAGACGCCGGACTGGCGCAGCATGGCGTCGACGAGTGTGGTCTTTCCGTGGTCGACGTGCGCGACGATCGCGACGTTGCGGAAGGTGGGGACAGCGCTCACTGGCTCTCTTTCGTGTGGTTGGGGACCGGCAGCGGCGGCCGGCGTCCGGGTCACTGCCGAACGTCTGGAACGTTCGCAGCCGAACGGCTCTGACCGGCGCGGGGAGCAGATCACCTAGGGATTCAACGTCACAGACTATCGGCTCGGGCGGTGAGACCGCGATCACAGCACCCACAAGAGTCGTAGTTAGGGTCTGCTAACCTCGCCGTATGGGCAAGGTCGACCCGACCAAGGTGGGCTCTCTGAAGCCCAAGAAGAAGTGTTGCAAGAGTTCGACGCGCTGTGTTCGCTGTCCGGTGGTCATCCACCGTATGCGCAAGCTCGACACCTCCGACATGTCGAAGAAAGAGCTGCACAAAGCACTGAAGAAGGCGCGCGCCGCCTGATTCCCGGTCACCCCGGCGGAATCTCCGCCTCGCGATCGTCGGACCGGTTGTCGTCGTCGACCGATCGCACGGCCACCGCCACCGCGACGAGCGCGATCCCGACCGCTTCGAGGGGCCGCGGCACCTGCGCCAGCGCGAGCAACCCGATCACCGACGCCGTCACCGGCAGCAGCGCGAGCAGGATCGCGAACCTCGCCTGGCCGACCCGCCGCAGCACGATCTGGTCGAGTGCGTAGGGCACCGCGGTCGAGGCGATGCCGAGCAGCAACCCTTGGGCCAGGACCACCGGCAACGCGGCCCCCGCGCGTACCGCGTCGGCCACCCACCACGCGAGCGGCGCGGTGAGCAACGCGGCCACCGCGAAGCCGGTTGCCAGGTCCTCGACGCCCGTGCCTCGCGCCGCGACCCGTTTGCCCAGGACGATGTACCCCGCCCAGCAGGCGGCCGCGGTCAGCGCCAGGACGACGCCGATCGCCGTTCCCGACCATCGGACGTCGGCGATCAGGACCACGCCGACCGCCGCCAGGACCAGTGCGGCGACGTCGCGACGCGTCGCAGAACCCAACGCGGCCACCACGATCGGGCCCAGGAACTCCAGGGCGACGGTCGTGCCCAGGGGCAGGTGCGCGAGCGCCTCGTAGAAGGCGATGTTCATCCCGGCGGTGATCAGCCCGAAGCATCCGGCGAGGCGCAATCGCTCCCAGCGCCAGGCGCCGCGGGGTGGACGCACCCACAGGAGCAACACCAGCGCGGCCCCGGCGATCCGCAACCACGCGACGGCGGCCGGGGAGATGACGTCGAACAGGCCGACGGCGACGGCCGCGCCGAGATACATCGATGTCGCTCCGACGACCATCAGTCCCGGCGGGACCAGCACGTCTCGTCGTGTCACCGGCACGACAACCTCCTCGCCGGCCCACGCGGTGTCACGACCCGATCACCGCGACCCGTTCCGGCACCAGACGCACCCGCATCCGGTCACCGATCGCGACGAAGGCATCGGTGACCGCATCGATCTCGCCGACCGGGGTGTCGATGCGCACGCGCGGGCCGGCCGGGAGTTCGGCGACGAGCACGACGGTCGCTGTCGCTGCCGTGTCCTCGTCCGCCCCCGGCGACGCCGGGCCGATCGAGACCGACTCGGGCCGCAGACCGAGCCTGCGACTGCCGTCGGGGAGGTCGAGTGGCATCTCGCCGAGCACGGTGTCGGCAACACCCGACCGGACCTGCGCATCGACGACGGTCGTGGCGCCGAGGAAACGCGCGGTCCACTCGTCGACCGGGTGTCGCCACAGCGCCGCCGGAACGTCGGTCTGGATCATCACCCCGTCCCGCATGACCGCGATCTCGTCGGCCATGGTGGCCGCCTCGGCGTGGTCGTGGGTCACCACCATCGTCGGCACGCCGGCCGCTCGCACGATCTCCGAGATCTCCACGGCCAATTCGTCTCTCAACCGCCGGTCGAGCGCGGCGAGCGGCTCGTCGAGCAACAGCAGACGCGGACGCGGGGCCATGGCACGCGCGAGCGCGACCCGTTGGGCCTGGCCGCCCGACAGGGTTTCCACGAGACGCTTGTCGTAGCCGGTGAGTCCGACGACGTCGAGCATCTCGGCGACGCGATCGGCGATGGCGCGACGCGACCAGCGCCGCACCTTCAGCCCGTACGCGACGTTCGACGCGACACTGCGCCCGCCGAAAAGTTGCCCGTCCTGGAAGACGACCCCGAAGTCCCGCCGATGGACCTCGACGCCGGCGAGGTCGACTCCGCCGAACCGCACCGTTCCACCGACCGGCGACTCGAGTCCGGCGATCGTCCGGATCAGGGTCGACTTGCCGCACCCCGACGGGCCCAGGATCGCGGTTACCAGTGACCCTTCTCCCCCGAGCCGCCACGACAGACCGTCGATGACGGTCTCGCCGCCGTACGCGACCGTGAGGTCGGAGATCTCCAATGAACTCTGCGTGGTCACAGCAGCGGCACCTCCGAGCGGGGGCGGAACGCCTCGACCACGACGACTGCGACGACCGTCGCGATGACGAGGACCACCGAGGCGGCCATGGCGGTGGCCAAGTTCTCGGCGCCTGGGCGGTTCAGGGCGGACCCGATGAGTACCGGAAGGGTGGTCGCGTCCGCGCGGGCGAGGAAGCTCGTCGCGCCGAACTCGCCCAGGGCCATGACGAAGGCGAACCCACCGGCAGCCCCCATCGACCTTCCGACGATCGGCAGGTCGACGGTCGCGAACACGCGAAACGGCGTGGCGCCCAACGTCGCCGCGGCATGCCGCAACCGGACCGGCACCGACTCGAGTGCGGGCATCATGATGCGGATGACCACCGGAATCGCGATGAGGGCCTGGACCAGTGGGATGACCGCGGGCGATGCGGCGATCTCGTACGGCAACGACGCCAACACGATGAGGTAGCCGAATCCGAGTGTGACAGCACTGATCCCGAGCGGGATGAGCGAGACGGCCGAGCCGATCGCCCCGACGACTCCGTGCGCGCGATGCAGCGCGACGGCGGCGAGCGTCCCGACCACCAGGGCGATGGCGGTCGCCGCGGTGGCGGTCACCAGCGAATAGCGCAGGCTCTCCAGGGGTGTCACCCCGTTGACGGGTTCGGCCAGTGCGCGGTAGCCGGCGAGGGTCCAGTCGCCGCGGGCGACCGGTCGGACCGACCGCACCATCAGCACCAGGACCGGTCCGACGAGGAGGACTGCTGTCCACGCCCCCACCACCCAGACCACCGGCCGCGTCCAGCGGCCGCCGGCGACCCTGCGATTCCGTTCGGCCCGCCGGGCGCCGCCACCCGATCCGCGGCTCGCCGGATCGGCGAACACCCGCGTCAGCAGCAGCGCCGCCATGACCACCACGATCTGCAGCATCGACAGCGCGACCGCCTCGGGAATCCGGAAGTATCCGATGGCCTGCGTGTAGATCTCGGTCTCCAGGGTCCGCAGCTCCCCGGCGCCGAGAATGATCACGACGCCGAAACTGGTGGAACAGAACAGGAAGATCAGCGCGGCCGCCGACGCCGTGGCGGGCACCAGGCGCGGCACGACCACGGTCATGGTCGCCCGAATCCGGCCCGCCCCGAGCGACCGTGCCGCCTCGAGCAGCCGCGGGTCGAGGTTGCGCCAGGCCGCGCCGACGACGCGGACGACGACGGCGATGTTGATGAACATGTGCGCCGCGAGCACGGCCGGCAGCCCGGATTCGATGTGCAGGAACGCCAATGGGCCGGACAGCAGAGAACGGAAGGCGACACCGACGACGACCGTCGGCAGCACGAATGGCACGGTCACCACGACGGCGAGCACGACCGCGGTGGTCCCGCGGACCCGGGCGAACAACCACGCGATGGGTGCGGCGGCGACGAGCGCCAGGACCGTCGAGGCGGCCGCCTGGCCCAGGGTGACGCCCAGAAGCCCCAGGGCGTCGGTGCGGTCGAGCAGTTCGATCAGGCCCACCCCGGAGTCACGGGCGATCGTGACGGCGCGCCGGACGAGCGCGATCACCGGCCAGGCGAACAGCACCACGACGAACAGCGCCGGGACCACCCACAGCGCAACCGGTCCGGCGGCCCGGGCCACCCGGGTCACCACTGTCCCGGCCGGGGTCACCGAGTCGTCACCGGCCGACCGCGGCACGCCACTGGTCGAGCCACATCTCGCGGTTCTCCGCGATCGTGGCGGGCGGCAACGACGACATCCAGGTGGGCACCTCCGCGCGCGCCGGCCATCCCTCGGGCAGCGGGGTGTCGCGCTGCACCGGGTAGACGTACATCGAGTTCGGGAGTTCTTTCTGCACAGTGGGACTCAGCATGAAATCGACGAGCCTGCGGGCGCCGGTCGAGTTCCGGGTGCCCTTCAGGATGCCGATGTACTCCACCTGCGGGAAGCAGCTGTCGAGCAGCGCGCTCGTCCCGGGCGTCGCCGCCGGCGACGAGGCGTAGGACAGCACGATGGGTTTGTCGCCACGGCCCTCTCCGGCGGTGAAAAGCTGGTTGTAGGCGACCTCCCAGCCCGAGACGATGGTCGCGCCGCCGCCGACGACCTGCCTCCAGTAGTCCTGCCAGCCGTTTCCGAGCGCACCGACGGTGGTGAGCAGGAACGCCGTGCCCGGCGAGGAGGTCGCCGGGTCGGTCACCGCGGTGAGCGAGGCGAATTCCGGGCGGGTCAGGTCGCGGAAGCTCGCCGGCGGGGTCAGAGACCTGGATTCGAACCAGCCGTCGTCGATGTTGAGGCACACATCCCCGCGGTCGACGGCCGTGAGCTGCCCCTCCGCGCCGGGCACCGCGAAATCGGCGGCACCGTCGGCCGCGGCGGGTGACTCATAGGACTCCAGGGCGCCGGCGTCGATCGGACGCGAGGCGAAGGTGTTGTCGATGCCGAAGACCGCGTCTCCCTTGGGCGCACCCGGCGTCAGTGACACCGTCGACGCCAATTGCCCGGCGTCCCCGGACTTCACGATCTTCAGGGTCAGCCCGGTCTCCTGACGGAACTCGTCGATGACCGACTCCGGCAGTTCGAAGGAATCGTGGGTGAGCAGCGTGACCTCGCCGCCCGACGACGAGTCGTCGGCGCAGGCACTGGCCGTCGTCGCTGCCAGTACGACCGCGACGGCACCGACCACCAGGCGCGTCAGTCGCGACCTCCCGCGTGGGCGACCCGACGCGTCAGCGCGCAGCTCTGTCACTTCAGACTCCTGTTCGACCGTCCCCGATCCCCGATTCTCCTCATCCAACCAGGTTGCCGCCTGTCCGTTCGATTCAACCGCCCCGACGTCACTTCGATAACAATTGCATCAATTACCACAACAACCCCACCCGTAACAGACCGGCGGTCTGGACAGTGGAACCCGCGGGGGGCTTAGAATGACCCGCGACGACCCGGGTGAGAGGATGGACTGTCCGCTACCCGACACCCGGGCGGATGACACGACCCGCGAGGCGCTGATCGACTGATCGTCGGCGCCACGACCGTTAGGACACACCAGTGCGTTTCTCCCGGCCACTGAGGTTGCGATCCGGCCATGCCCCGCGTCGACTCCGGACCCGTCGACTCCTCGTCGCCGTGTCGGCGCTCGCGGCGGCGACCTCACTCGCGATGCCGATGGCCGCGCAGGCCGCCCCGGCCCCGAAGGTCGACCAGCGCGTGCTGGACTCGCTCGGCGCGTTCGCTCCCGCGATCATCGGCTCCGTGGCGACGCCCGGACCCGACGGCAAGGTCTCGGTCGACCTGCTCCGCCAGGCCCAGTCGTTCGCCGACACCCCCGGTATGCCGGCTGAGGTCAGCAAGATCTGGCGCTCGATCGCCGACTTCCTCGGCGAACCCGGCCGCAAGCAGGCCGCGCGTCAGCTCGCCGCCGAGCCCAAGCCCGGCGATCCCGAGATCCCGCAGGGCCCGAATGCCCCGAAGATCCAGGAATTCCTCTACCCGACCTTCGGCCTCGGCTGCATCCCCGGCGGCGGTTCGCTCGGTCGCGCCCTGGTCACCGCCGGACCGCAGGAGGCACCTGCCCCCGGCCCCAAGCGCGGCGAGAGCGGTTACGTCTACACCTCGCTCGGCACGGGTCCGGCGATCGACAACAAGGCCGCGCCGCTCACGGTCAGCTGGTTCAACGTCGACACCGGTCGCACGGGTACCACGACGCTCAAGCGCAACCCGAAGATCAACGTAAAGGAAGGCCCCGGCACTTTCACCGGTATCTCGCGAACCGGCAAGGGCCGCGTCATCTCGGCGATCCACGGCAACGTCACCACGAAGACGAAGGGCAAGGTCGTCTCCTGCACCATCGTCCCGGTGATCGGGCTCGCGATCATCTGATCTCTTTCTCCTCTCACGACGAAGGCACCCCGGCTCGCAGACGGGGTGCCTTCGTCGTGAGAGGACCTGCGCTCAGGGCGCCACTATCGGAAGGCGCGGCAGATCACGTGAACATCGGCCGAACAGAACGCGAAATGGCATGCAAGACATATCAAGACCGTCCGTCACGCAAACAGTCCGACATTCGCCACTCTCATGGCGTACAAACGTCATCTGTCGGCACCATGTCGTGAGGAGTTCTCGATGGGACCCGTGCTCGGTGAGTTACTACCCCTTGCGGTGGGTGTCGCGGTGTCGCCGATCCCGATCATCGCGGCGATCCTCATGCTCCTGGGACGCCATGCGCGCACGACGAGTATCGGTTTCGCGATCGGCTGGCTTGTCGGCATCGTCGTCGCGGTGGCCGTCTTCGTGGCCCTCGGAAGCGCCGTCGACCTCGACGGATCGTCGTCGAGCACCGGTTGGATGAAGATCGCGCTCGGTGTCGTTCTGCTCGTCGTCGGGTTGCGTCAGTGGCGTTCCCGGCACGCGGAGTCCGCGACGCCGAAGTGGATGTCGGCCATCGACGAGATGCGTCCGGTGACCGCCACGGGTATCGCGTTCGCGCTGGCGGCGATCAATCCGAAGAATCTCGTTCTCTGCGCGGCGGCGGGTGTCTCGATCGCCTCGGGCGCGCTGTCGATGCCGCAGGACGTGATCGCGGTGGCGATCTTCGCACTCCTGGCCTCGACCTCGGTCGTGGTCCCGGTCGTGGGCTACCAGCTCGCCGCGGCCCGCCTGCGCGAACCACTCGACCGCCTCAAGTCGTGGCTGCAGGCGAACAACGCGACGGTGATGGCGGTGCTGATCCTGGTCATCGGAGTCGTGTTGATCGGCAAGGGAATCGGCGGCGCGAGCTGAGCGTGCCGGCGGTGGTCGGCCTCTGTGCGGCGGTCCGAGGCCGTGCTCAAGGGCACTGAACCCGCAGTTCGCCGCGGTTTCGGTCTCTCGCGGATCGCGCCCATGTCACAGGTCGGACTCGCGACTTGCCGGGTTCCGAGTCTTCGTGGTCTCTTGTAACTCGAGTCCCATCTGTCACACCCGCCACACGTGGCGGGTGCTCGGCCGTCACAGCCGGTTGCCCCAAGGAGAGCCATGTCCCTCACGTCTCGGTTCACGCGTTCCGACGCTCCGCGTCGCGTCACTCGCAGCCGCGCGATCCAGCGCTGCGGCGCCTGTCTCATGGGTGTGGCGATCGCGGCGGCCACCCTCACCGCCACCTCGGCACCGGCGGCGGCCGAGCCACTCATCCCCGCCAACCTGCTCGGCGCGCTGTCGATCCCGTTCGACGCCGAGCTGGCCGGGGCGGTCCGGCTGCTCAAGGCCGCGGGTGTCGACCAGATCGCCGTGCAGGCCGCCCAGACGATCATGGGGAGCGCCGGACAACTCTCGGTCGAGGACATCGCCGGGCGTGCGGGAGCTCTCCCGCTCCCCGCGGCCGCCGAAGGCGCACCCGCGTCGGCCGCCACTCCGGTCGCGGCCCCGACCGACCCCATCGCCCTGTTGCGCACGCTCGGCATCCAGACGCTCACCCCGTCGGTGTCGCCGTTCTGTACCGCCCCCACCGCCGACAACCCGCTCGGACTCGTCACCGCCGGAGCAGGCGCCGTGGCGGGTCCTTGGCCCATGAAGACCGACCCCCTGACCCAGCTCAAGCCGCTGCTCGACATGATCCCCGGCGTGAAGCTGCCCGAGAAGCTCAACCTCGTCGAGAAGGGCGAGACCGCATACGCTTTCGTGCCCGCCTCGCCGACGGCCGGTAGCGGCGGCACAATGCAGGTCGCCTGGTTCAACACCAGCACGCTCCAGGGCGGCTTCGCCGATCTCGACCCGATCACCGACCGCACCGCGCTGACGGCGCTGCCCCTGCTGTCCGGGGTCCGGCTGGCACCGGTGAAGACCGGCAGCGGCACCATCCTGTCGGCAGTCTTCGGCAACGCCAGCAACGGTACCCAGAACTGCTGGTTCCTACCTGCCGTCGGCATCGTCAATGCTTGACGCACAACGCTTTTCGCATCCGGTCACGCCTCACAGAACGAACTGACGACACATGAACCCCCACGGCAACACTTCGAAACCACGGAGTGCCCACCTCGCACGCGCCCTCGCGGCCGCAGTCGCGCTAACGATCGTCGTGGCCCCGGCCGCCGTCGGCATGACGGCGACGGCCGCGGCCGAACCTACTCCGGGAACATCGACGCCAGGCGTGGCCGAGCCGTCGGCAGAACCGTCGTCGACGGACAACAGCGCGCCCGCCGACGACAATGCGGGCACCGTCGACACGCGAGGTCCGGGACAGACGCCGGGCGCCGTCTACGCCAATCGCGAACTCCCCCGGGCACGTACGGTAGCGGGCGCCGGGTCCGGAAACGACTTCACGTACTGGAGCACCGGCGCCGACGGCAAGGCCCATCTGTCCTCGGGCGTGTTGATGGTGCCGGGCGGGCGGGCGCCGGCCGGCGGTTGGCCGATCGTCGCCTGGGCCCACGGTTCGCGCGGCATCGCCGACCGGTGCGCACCGTCGTCGCGGCCCACCGCCGAGGACACCGACGAGCTCAAGCGATGGCTCGGTCGTGGATATGCCGTCGTCAGTACCGATTACGCGGGCGTCGGGACCCCCGGCACGCCGCAGTACTACGATCTCGAGGCCACTGCCCGCAACATCGTCGACGCGGTGCGCGCCTCTCGGGACATCGCCGACAACCTGTCGCGCTCGTGGGCAGTGGTCGGCGAGGGCCAGGGAGCCGCGGCCGCGATCACGCTGGCCCGACTGGCCCCGACCATCCAGGGCGGCAAGCTCGACTTCAAGGGTGCCGCGGCGAGTTCGATTCCCGCCCAGTTCGGTTCGCTCGTGGCCAATCTCGGGCCGTCGTCCGCGGCGATGCCGTCCGGGCTGGCCGCCGACGCGCTGTACACGCTGAGCGCGATCCGCAACGCGCAGTCCGACCTCGATCTCGACGCCTACCTCACCGACACCGGCAAGAAATGGCTGACCAAGGCCGCCGCGTCGTGTGTCACCGAGTTCGCGCGTGAGGTGGACGGTCTCGCCATCGGCTCGCTGTTCACCAAACCGCTGTCAGGGAACACCGAACTCACCGCCCTGCTGACCAAGGCGACCGAGCTGCCCACTCGCGGCTTCGAGCGTCCGGTCCTGATGACGCAGACCCTGCAGGACACCTCCGTCGTCGTACCGCTCACCCTCAAGTACCTCAACGACGCCCGGGTCGGCGACAGAAAGGTGTCGGCGCGTACCTATCTGACGCTCGACGGTGCCCAGTCGAAGCGGTTCTCCGACAACGACATCCGCGCGTTCGTCGCCCGCGTCCTGCGGTGAACCGAACGTTCCGGATCGCCTATGCGGCCACTGCCGCGGCAGCGACGATCGCCGGGTCGGCCGGTGATCGACGCAGCGCCGCGATCACCAAACCGCTGCCGATCGCGCTTCTCGCGGCGCGGGTGGCCGCCGGAGCACGACGCCGCCCGGTCGCCGACACCGTCGCCCTGGCGTCCGTCGTCGGGTTCTCCGCGCTCGGCGACCGGTTCATGTTGCAGGAGGAATTCGAACACGACGACCCGGCCACGAAGGATCGTTTTCTCCGCAGGGGTGCAACGTCTTTCGCGGGCGCACAGTTGAGCTACGCGGTCGCGATGTGGCGTGCCGGCGCACGACCGACGGTTCGGTCCGTCGCGCCGCGGGTGGGCGTTCTCGCCGAGTCGGCGACGGTGCTGAGCCGACACCGCCCTGCCCTGCTGCCGGTTCTGGGGACGTACGGCAACACGCTCGCGACGATGTCGGCGCTGGCGGCGGACGTGCCGACGCCGCAACCGCGCTTGCGGGCGGGCGGGTGGTTCTTCCTGCTCTCCGACCTCGCGATCATCAATCGACGACACCTGGTCACCGACCCTCGACTCCGGGTGGCCGGCGAGGCCTGGGTGCTCGCAAGCTATTTCACCGCGCAGTACCTGCTGATCGGCGGACTCGCCGACCGGTGAGTCAGGCGACCGCGCGGCCCGAGCAGGTCGAGTACTTCGGATTGGTCATCGGTAAGAAGGCCAGCGCACCGATCTTCTGGCGGATCGTGAAGGCGACGGGACCGCTGCCCGGATGGATGTCGACCTGCCATTTGATGGTGTACCCGCGGCCCGGAACAGTGGTGACGCCGGTACGTCCGGTCCGCAGGTTCCGCCACGACACCGACACCTCGTAGGTGTATTCGAGGGCCACTGCTCGGGCACGGTCGGTGCCGATGAGCGCGATGACGGGTCCGGGTAGTCCGTCCGCGGGGTGCCGGATCTGGTTGAACACGTCCACGCGGACCTTGACCGTGCCTGCCGGCCACGGGTTGACGCTGTCGCACCGCAGGGTGGTGACGTAGTTCGCCCCGTCGTCTGCCGGTGCGGCCCCGGCGGCTCCAGTACCGAACAGCGACACGGCCAGCGCCAGCACGGCGCCGGCCACCGTCGCGACCGTTCCCACTCCGACGCGTCCCCGCCGACGTCTGCCGTTCTCGAAGCCGACCGTGTTCTCCCCGCTCATCATGGGGGCAGTCTAGAGCCGCACGCGGGTGCCGTCTGCCAGAATCGACCCCATGCCGAAGATCCAGATCGCGCAGGAACCCGCGGCCGACGAACTCCTGTCGAACGATTCGTTCGCCCTCCTCACGGGAATGCTCCTCGACCAGCAGTTCCCGATGGAACGGGCCTTCGCCGGGCCGGCCAAGATCCGTGACCGGTTCGGCACGATGGATCCGGTCGAGATCGCCGACGCCGACCCCGAGGCGTTCGCCGACCTGTGTGCCACTCCCCCGGCCATCCACCGCTACGGTCGGTCGATGGCCGGCCGGGTCCAGGCGCTCGCGAAAGTCGTCGCCGAGGAGTACGGCGGCGACGCCGCACGCATCTGGACCGAGGCCGCCGACGGCGCGGACCTGATGAAGCGATTGCGCGCCCTGCCCGGGTTCGGCGACCAGAAGGCAAAGATCTTCGTCGCGCTCGTCGCCAAGCAGCTCGACGTCAAGCCGTCGGGCTGGACCAAGGTCGCCGGCGACTACAGCAAGAAGGGGTTCCGGTCGGTGGCCGACGTGACCGGCCCGGATTCGCTGCAGAAGGTCCGCGACTTCAAGAAGGCGGCGAAGGCCGCCAAGGCGGCAGAGGCACCGGCGACCGGTGCGCGGTAGCGACACCGCCCTTCGAAATCACCGAACCCTCGCCCCGAACGCCGGTCGGTTGGCCTAGGGTCGGAAAGCATGGAGTCCCTTCCGGATCGGCCGCCACCCGACCGTCGCCGCGTCGACCGTAGACCGGTGGCCACGGCGGACGCGGGCCGTGCGCTCGTCGAGATGCCGTTCCGACTCGGTTTCGCGGTCACCGGGGTGGTGCTCAGTGCAGCCGAGTCCGCAGTCGCCATCGCCCGTATCACGGCTGGGAGCGTGCAGAACGAGATCGCACTGGCAGTGGGCGTCGACGCCGACGAGCTCGGATCACTCCGGACGCCGCTCGCTCTCCTCAACCAGCTGTCCGAACTACTCGGCCCCGAGCGGCCGTTCGGCAGGATCCTGGCCAACGGCGGTCCGCTGGAGCGACTGCTCGATCCCGGGGGTGTCGTCGACCGGCTCACCGCCCCGAACGGTCCGCTCGACAAGCTCACCGCCGAGGGCGGACTCCTCGACCAGGTCGCCGAGGAACGAGGCATCCTGGTGCGCCTCACCGCGAAGGGTGGACCGCTGGACCGGTTGACCCGGCCGGGTGGCGTGGTCGACCAGTTCACCGAGAACGAGGGCATCCTCGAGCGCCTCACCTCCGAGGGCGGCATCGTCGACAAGTTGACCGCGCCCGACGGTGTGCTCGAGAAGGTGACCGCCGCGGGAGGCATCCTGGACCGGCTCGCCGAGGACGACGGCCTGCTCGATCAGCTCCTGGGCGAGAACGGCGCGGTCGAGCGTGCGATCGCACCGGGCGGGCCGCTGGACCGGATCTCCGAGCTCACCGAGGTCATCGGGCAGCTCGGACCCAACCTGCTCGCCATGCAGGAAACGGTCCACGAGCTCGCCGAGACCGTCGACCTGCTCAACCAGACGGTCGCACCGCTCGGCGGTCTCGCCGAACGACTTCCCAAACGCCTCACCCGTCCGCCGAAGGGGTCGGGCGGCAATGGACACGAAGACGCTCCGGCGGACACGAACGGGTACCCGCGGAGTTAGCCGCCACAGGCCACGCCGAGCGCCGGGTCAGAATGGCGGGGGCTCGTCGTCGTGGGTTGTCGCTTGATGGTGGGCTGCCTCGTTCCGGGCGCGGCGGTTAGCTTCGCGCTGTTTGTTGTTGCGGGCACGTTCTTCTCGCCGCTTCGCGTGTTTGGCGGCGGTGCGTTCGGTGATCGTGCGCGGTGGTCGGCCTTGCTGTTGTCTGCCTTGCCGTTCGGGCACGATGATCCGCGGTGTCGGTGGGGCTTTCGCGGCTTGTTCGAACCGGATGCGACGCAGGTTGGGGAAGAGGTCTTCGAGGGTTTCGGCCTCGCCGGGGATCACAAAGCCCTCGGGCGTGACGTATTCGGTGACCAGGCGGCCCTCGTCGTCGCGGTACTGCACATCGGTCCAGTCACCGTGGGTCTTGTGCAGATGACCGGGACGGCATTTGGCGTTGAGGTTCTCACTCGAGGTCGCACCCCCGCGTGCCGGCCGGGCGTGGTCGTACTCGGCGACGTGATCGACATCGGCGGTGAATGCCGAACGCGTGCAACCCGGCTCGGTGCAGTAGCCGTCGCGCACCCGCACGAACTCCGCGCACGCACTTGTCGGACGATACGGGTCACCAGGCAGGGCAGCCGGGTAGACCACCACGACCTCCGACGACACCGGCTCCGCCGACGATGAGGCCGAAGTCGGGGGCGTCGACGCGTCACCCGCGCCGCCGGCGTCGGTGTTGGTGTTGGTGTCGGCGTCATCTGTAGCCTGCTGTGGCGCGGCGATGTTCGCCGTACGCGTGGTGTCGTCGTCGTATCCGCCCTCGCCGGTCGCGGCTGGGCCGCCGGCGACGACCTGCGACGGTGGTGTGCGGACCGGGGTGACCGGCCTGATCGTCGCGTCGGGCCGGGCGGCAAGGTCGCGCACATGCTCGTCGGAGATGACTCCGTGCCCGTCGACCCAGCCGGGTCCGGACCCCCCGGCCAGGGTGTCGGCGTCGGTGACCACGTGAATCACGATCTCGGTACTCGCCGCCGCACCGGCAGGATCGACTGGTGTTGTGGTGCAGTCGGACTGACCGCACGCACACGTGAACGCTGTTCGGGTGAGCAACGCGTACATGGCGTCGGACTTACGTTCCCCGAGGGTGCGGCCATCCCGGTCGCAGACGGATGCGGCCAACTCCCGTACCGAGGCGTTGGAAGCTCGGATGTTCTCGGCGGCCATGACCGCGGTGATCTCACCGGTGCCGTCACCGTGGTTCTCGGTCCACACCCCGCGTTTGTCGAGCGCTTCGCGGCGCCGTTCCCGGACGGCGTCGGCGTCGTGGCCGAAGACCAGGCGGTCGATCATGTCGCGCAAACCGGACGTCGACCACGACCCGGACCGGGAGCGCAGCAGGTCGGCGATCGATTCGTCGAGCACCTCGATGATCCGGCGGCTGGCGGGGTCGTCGGGGTCGAGAAGGTGATCATCGGACACCAAGTGCGTGCGTCCGATGATCTCCCGGATCTGGTGCGGCCCGATGACACCGTCGCGCAACGTCTCCAACACCCGCGGCAACCGGTCACGCAGACACAGCGCCTCGTCGACCAGCATCCCCGCCCGGTAGCGGGTGATCCCGGCCTCGCGCGAGACCCGGGCGACGATGTCACCGAAACCGTCGGAGACGTAACTGTTGCCGACAGTGGTCAACAGCCGATCGCAGAGCACCAGGATCGTCTGGTAGCGGCACCACGCCAGATATGACTCGCCCGCGCGGATCGACCCCAGGCGCTGCATATGGGTGGCGGTGTCGGCTTCGGCCGGGCGGGCAGGATCGACCCCGGCGAGGAACTCGCCCGGCAGATCCGTCCATGCCCCCACAGTGACTCCCCCAAAGTCGTTGCCGCCCGGCCTGGTTGACCGGTCCAACTGATACATCCAAGGTAGACCCGACCACCGACAAGAATTCGCACCCGACGATCAGCCCTCGACATCTGGCTATGGTCGGCGGCGCAGATCACGTCGAATTCGCTGGGAGCGGGGACATTGGTCGCCAGGCCCTTCGTGACGCGGCCCGGCCGCCGTCGTGGATCACGAAAGAACCGTTGTGCGCGGCGCGAGCCCTTCTACTGCTCCCTGAGCCTGGATCTTTCATGTGGGGTTGTGTTTGGTGGGGTTGTGGTGTGGGCGTGCGGGTTTTCCGGCGTTGTGTCGCCGGTTCTTCGTTGTCCTGGGTTGTCGGGTGGGGGCTGCGGTGACCGGGTGAATCACCCCTGGTTTGATGCCGCTTCCTTCTGAGTCAGGAAGGATGAGCTCATGCCTAAAAAGATCGATCCAGAGGTCCGTTCGAGGGCTCTGCGGTTGCTGGAGGCCCACGGCGGCGAGTACACGTCGTTGACTGCCGCTGCCGAAGCGATCGCTAAGCAGGTCGGTGTCGGCGGAGAGACGGTACGCGGGTGGGCAGTGCAGGCACAGGTCGATGCCGGCGCCCGCTCCGGGACCACCTCGAAGGAGTCCGCCGAGATCAAGCGTCTCAAGGCGGAGAACAAGCAGTTGCGAGAAGACGTTGCCATTCTGAAGGCGGCGACAACTTTCTTCGCGGGGGAACTCGACCCCCGCAACCGATGATCGTGGCGTTCATAGATCAGATGCGCAGCAACGGTTTTGCGGTCGAGTCGATCTGCCGGGTCCTGCGTGAGCAGGGCTGCATGGTTGCCGCACGAACCTACCGGGCATGGCGAACACGAATGCCTGCTGCTCGTACCGTCTCCGACGCTCACGTCGTCGATGCGGTGCGCAATGTCGTCTGGCGCACCGATGACGACGGCCGACGGAAGATGACTCCCGAGGGCCTCTACGGGCGGGTGAAGATGCGCGCCCATCTGCACCGCACAACACTGCCTGGGGTGTCCTACGGCGCTGTTGATCGAGCAATGAAAATGCTAGGCCACAACGGAATTCGAAGATCCAAAGGGGTCCGCACGACCGTCCGCTCCGCTGACGGTGTACGCGCGGAGGATCTGCTGAACCGACAGTTCAGTGCCGCCGAACCCAACCGGGTCTGGGTGACCGATTTCACCTACTGCCGGACATGGGCCGGGTGGGTGTACGTGGTGTTCATCATCGACGTGTTCTCCCGTCGAATCGTGGCGTGGCACGCATCGACATCGAAGACAGTCGAGCTGGTGACGGTCCCGCTTCGGATGGCGCTGTGGCAGCGCAAGCGGGAAGGGCATCCGGTGAAAGCTGCTGAGCTGATTCACCATTCAGATGCGGGAAGTCAGTACACATCGGTTACACTGACTGAACGTCTGCGACTCGAAGACATCGCGGCGTCGATCGGAACGGTCGGGGACGCCTACGACAACGCGCTGGCCGAGTCGGTGAACGGCTTGTACAAGACCGAATTCATCCGGACCACGATCTTCCACTCCGGTCCGTACAAGACAGTCTCCGACGTCGAGTTCGCGACCGCTGGTTGGGTCGACTGGTACAACAACAGCAGACTGCACTCGAGTATCGGCCAGATCCCCCCGACCGAGCTCGAAACGCTTCACTACGCTGGCCTCGGCCCCGAGGACCAGCCCAATTGGAGGCGGCACAGAACCTAGGGTGATTCAGGCTGGGTGTACGCGGCGTTCGTCCTGGACGTGTTCTCGCGGATGGTCGTCGGCTGGCAGGTCTCGACCACCATGCACACCGACCTCGCCCTCGACGCCCTGAACATGGGATTGTGGGCACGGTCGCGTGCCGGCCACGACGTGGCCGGGCTGATCCACCACTCCGACCGCGGAGTGCAATACCGAGCCATCCGCTACACCGAACGACTGGCCGAAGCCGAAGCGGTGACATCTGTTGGCTCCAAAGGGGATTCATACGACAACGCGATGGCTGAGGCGTTCAACTCGCTGTTCAAAGCCGAATGCATCCGTAACCCCGTGATGCGCCCGCGAGGCGGCTGGGCAGGTGTGGGCGAGGTCGAGATCGCCGTCGCTGAGTACGTCGAATGGTTCAACCACCGCCGCCTGCACGGCGAGATCGGACACGTCCCACCCGTCGAGTACGAGAGCGCCTACTGGTCGACCCACACCGTCACCAGCTACCGTGAGAACCCGGTCCCCGCAAACGCTGGAACCAACTAACCGAGCCTCCAGCAAACCCGGGGCGATTCAAGGTGGGGCCAGTTGCGGGGAAGTCGTAGGAGGTGGCGGCGTCCGGTTCGGATGATGCGGCCGGCCACGGCGAGGATGCGTAGGCGTAGTTGTTTGGGTTCCCATCGGCGGATCGGTGAGTGGGGGTCCCAGCACAGGGTTTGGGTCCACACGAGTAGTTCTGTTGCCAGACAAGCTATTTCCAGCCAGATCTGGTTCTTGGCGAACGCCTGGAACGGGAGGTTGGCCAGTCCGGTGTCTTTGAGGTTGCGGATGCGGTCCTCGGCGCGGGCGCGTTGACGGTGGCGCAGTTCGAGTGTGGGTAGTGTCCAGCCGGTGCCGCGGGTGTTGGTGGCGAACACGGTGTAGCGGCGGCCCTCGATGTCGGTGAGGCGGAGTTGGGCGCCGGAGTGGGGGTATTCGCGGCGGGCGATGACACGCATCCCGGCCGGCCACGGTGCGTCACTGTCGGCGAGGGCGGGGATCGCGGTGGTGAGTTCGGCGACGTGGGCGTCAAGCCGGGGTTGACCGTTGGCGTCGACCGCGGGTTGCCAGGCCTGTTCGGGAAGGCGGGCGAGCGCGGTTTTGATGGTGTCGGAGACGATGTAGCCGATCGAGTACTGCAGCCCGGCGTCGGTGATGTGGGCCAGGAACTTTTTAGAACATCCCGCGGCGTCGGTGCGCACGAGTACCTGGCCGCGTTCACCGGCCGGCAACTGAGCCAGCGCGGCGGTCAGCGTGGAGATGTGCAGGTCAGCGCCTTGTGGTGAGGCGCCGCCGCGGCGGAGGTCGCAGATGAGTGGTTCCCCGGTGCCGTACTGGCCGTGATCGACCAACGCGCACATCGGGGCGTGGCCGTACTGGCGTTTGTAGTTGATTTCGGCGTGTTCTTTGTCCGAGTGCGCGGTCACGGTGGTGGCGTCGAGATCGATGATGACTTGGCCGCCGTCGACGCTGCCCGGTTGTCCTTCGAGTGGTCGGCGTCGCGCCCACACGTTGTTTCGGCAGTGTGCGCGGGCCTGGCGGATGGCGGCCACCACTGCGGTGGAGTCGTCGGCGAGGGTGCTGATCAGGCGAGATACCGTCGGATCCGAGGCGACGAGACCGAACAGGGCCGGTTGGGCGCGCACGACCGCCAGATCCGACACGCAATCGCCGCCCACAGCGACCGCGGTCGCGAGGTCCATCAGCATTTTGGCCGGATCATGCACGGTGCGTGTGGTGGTCCACGGCTGCAGTGCCGTGGTCAGGGCGGTATCGAGACCGGCGATGCGCATGGTTTCGCGGAGCAGGACTGCGCCGGTGGAGCTGGTCAGTGACTCGCTGCGGTCGGTATCGACAACCAGATGTGGGTAGCGGTTATGCTTCACTTGCGAAGTGCCTCTCTGCGCCCGGATCATTGTGTTGTGGTGATTCAATAATCCACTGGCAGACAGGCACTTTCGCGTATTCACACGCCCCAAACCTCACAAACCCCTGAAATATCCAGGCTGAGGAGCGAGCTTGCGGAGGCCGTCACGAAGGGTCTTGGTGAGATGACGTCGCCACCCTTCGAGGCTCGTCGCTAACGCTCCTCGCACCTCAGGGAGCAAAGGGAGGGCATCGCAGACCAGCGGTTTCGTGGTTCTTTGGGATGAGGGAGCAGAGGGGGCGGCTGCGCTTCTCGCAACTCAGCTCAGGGAGTGGAGCGGAGGGGCCGCCGCGGCGCGCAGTCAGCCACCCAGCGCTCGCGCGAGCAGTTCCACGTACCGGTCCACATCGTTCATGACATTCGGGCTCGTGGTCACCGAGATCGCGACCCGGTCGCCGATCCCGTGTACGCCGTGAGTCAATCCCTGAGCCGGCGACAGCGCGGGAAACCCTGTGGTGAAAAGGATCTCACCGCCGTCGAGGTCGAGATCGGCGGCTCCGCGGTTCACCGACGAGACCACGGTGACGCCGGCGACCGTCGCCGGCGGGGTGTCGAGATCGAAGGATCGGATCCCCCATCGGGTCAGGATCGCCGGTGTCGACTCCGACGCCCGACGCTGCGCGACCCGCAGCGGTTCCGCCTCGGCGGCGCGTGCGGCGGCGATCTCGGCGCCGATGAGTCGTGCGCGCTCGCCCAGATCGTCGATGTCGATGTGCAAGTCAATCCCCGCATTGCGAAAGTGATTGCGCGCTCGACGTTCTCCGCCGCGCCCGACCGTCAGCTCCGCGCCGGATCGTCGATCCCGGTCACCCAGATACTCCGGGAGCGCCACCGAGACCGCGGTGAGAACCGCGACCGTGACCGGCACTCCGGGTCTGCCGAGTTGATCACGCGCGACGACCAGCACACGCAGGGTCCGCCGCGGTCCGGGCGGGACGTTCAACCGAGTCGGCGCATATCCCGCCGTGCCCGGCACGGATGCCGCGGCGAGCCGCGCCGCGCGAACCCCTCGCCACGCTGTCGTGACGAACTCGCCGGGAAATCGAAGCACTCCGCCGAGCGCCGTACCGGCGTCGACCATCAGCTCGCGGAAGGGTGAACGCACCTCGGGCAGCGGTCGTCGTGGAGTTGCGGGAGCCGTGAACCAGTCGCGCGCGATCCGCGACATCCGACGCCCGTCACCCAGGGCGTGACAGACCTGGAGCACGACGACGACCACCGGACCCGTCGCCGCCGGGACGTCGGCGACCGGGCCGAAGAGGTGCGCCCGCCACGGCTCCCGCGTGGGATCGAGCGGTTGGGCGATGAGCCCGGCGATCTCCGTCAGGCACGACGACCACGTGCGGTTCGACGCGTCCACGCGGACCTGGTCGTCGGCGGGCCGGACGGATTCCCAGTACGGGCGGTCGGCGGTGTCAGGAACATCTCGTATCCGGAGGCACAGATCGTCGACGTGCGCCGCCCGGAAGCGGAGTCGCGCCGCGCAGTCCTCGATCGAACTGCGCGGCGCGGCAAAGCAATACACCAGGAACTCGTCGTTCGGGATGCGCTGCGACATCCAGTACGACACCGCGTCCGCCGCGGCCATCCGGTGCATGGCCGCCAGCGTAGCGGCACGGCGTGCTACTTCTGTCCGGCGCTCCAGGCGTACGGCAGGTCGGTGCCGTTGAGCACGTGGTCGCCGACGGCCTGCAGCTTGAAGATGAGCGGGTTGTGCACCGAGATCACCCGGGCGTTGCGCCAGTGGCGATCCAGGCGCAGACGCTCGGAGGTGATCGACGCGCCGCCGACCTCGAACAGTTGAGTGGTCGCGTCGAGCACGGCGGGGATGACGGCGGCCTGGGCACGGGCGACGTCGAACTCGACGCGGTCGAGGAGTTCGGCGTCCTCCCAGCCGGCGAGCGCGAGCTCGTCGAGCTCGTCGGCGATGTCGAGGACCAGCGTGCGCGCGGTGTAGGCAGCCGCCGACAACCGGCCGATCACCTGCTGCACCAACGGATCATGGCGCGGCAGGTCGGCGGTCGAGTGCGTGAAGGTGCGCGTGCGGTTGCGCACCCACTCCACGACGTCGTCGGTGGCGCGTGCCGCGATACCCGCGAGCACCGAGAGCTGCACGAGTTGCAGATACGACGTCGCGTAGGTGCGCCCCTCCCCGCCGTAACCCGGGCCGAGGACACGATCGGCCGGCACCTCGACGTCGGCGAATTCGGTGGTGCCGCTGGCGGTCAGGCGCTGACCGAAGCCGTCCCAGTCGTCGTGCTGGGTGACGCCGTCGGCGTCGGCGTCGACGAGTACCGAGACCCGCTCACCGTCTTGGTCGGCGGCGACGAGGATGTGGTCGGAGTAGAGGCTGCCGGTGCTGTAGTACTTGGTGCCGTCGAGCCGGAACCCGCTGCCGTCGGTACTCGCCGGATCCGGGGTGAGGCGCGTCTGGTACCGGTCGATGGCGCCGACGCCGGGTTCGGTGATCGCGTTGCCGACCAGCGTCCCCTCGCCGACCTTGCGCAACCACTGCTGCGCAGCCTCGTCCGGGAGGGCGGCGAGCTGGTCCTCGACGAACGACCAGTGCACCCGCAGGGCCTGCGGGAGATTGGACTCCGCGGCGGCCAGCTCGATGAGCAACCGGAACAGCTGACGGATCGACGCGCCATGACCGCCGAATTCCACCGGCACGCGCAACGCGCCGAACTTCGCCTTCCGTAGCCACGCGACCTCGTCGTATGCAAGCCTACGGTCGTCCTCGCGCTGCACGGCGCCTTCGGCGATCCGGGCGAAGATCGGTGCGAACACCTCGTCGAGACGCTCGTCCGTCGTTCCGGTGGCGGGCCGGTTGGTTTGCTCGGTGGACGGCACAGTGGACGTCATCGGGGGTCCTTTCGATCGCAGACTGGTCGGCGACAGTCTGGTCGGCTCGGCACCGGCCGACCACGGTTGCAACCGCGCTGACCGCAACGCTGACGTTCCGGGCGCGTGCACCGCACACTGACGCTCCGACGCTCGTCGGCCACCTCCGATGAGACCCCGGTCACGCCATGTGTCAATGTTTGGTATGCCAACAACGCTCGTTGATATCGATCCGACCACCCCCGTCGTCGTCGGCGTGGGCCAGGCATCGGAACGCCTGACCGATCCCGGATACGAGGCGCTCGGCGAGGCCGACCTCGCCGCCCGGGCGGTGACCGCCGCATTCGCCGACGCCGGAAGCGACGTCGCCGGGTCGATCGACACGATCGCCGCGATCCGCTCGTTCGAGATCTCGAGCCCGTTGTCGTCGTCACCGCTGGGCCGACCGGACAACATGCCGCGCGCGGTCGGCAACCGGATCGGGGTGGACCCACGCCGCGCCGTGCAGGCCGTGACCGGCGGCCAGACCCCGCAGACGATGCTCACCGAACTCGCGGCGGCCATCGCCGCCGGCGACTCCGAGGGGGCCGTGGTGTTCGGCGCCGAGGTGATGTCGACGGTCCGCCACCTCATGTCCCAGCCGGAGAATCAGCGCCCGAACTTCGCCGAGGAGGTCGGCGGTCAGCTCGAGGACCGCGGCTTCGGGCTCAAGGGCATCATCTCGGTCGCCGAGATGCGGCACGGCCTCGCGTCGGTGTTGCCGCAGTACGCCCTGCTGGAGAACGCCCGCCGCCACGCCTCCGGCCTGGGCCGCGACCCCTACATCGCCACGATGGGTGAGTTGTTCGCGCCGTTCACCGAGGTCGCCGCCGCCAGCCCGCACTCGGCCGCCCCGACGGCGCGCACCGCCGACGAACTCGTCACCGTCACCCCCGAGAACCGGATCGTGTCCGATCCGTTCACCCGGTACATCGTGGCGCGCGATCAGGTCAACCAGGCCGCAGCCGTGGTCGTGATGTCGGTGCGGGCCGCGCAGGCCGCCGGCATCGACCCCGCGAAATGGGTGTTCCTGCACGGTCATTCGTCGACGGTGGAACGCCCGGTCCTGGCTCGCCCCGAATTGTCCTCCGCTCCTGCGGCTCCCGCGGCGGTGCGGCATGCGCTGCAGGTCGCCGGGATCGGGCTCGACGACATCTCCGTGGTCGACATCTACAGCTGCTTCCCGATCGCGGTGTTCAACGTCCTCGACGGGATCGGCATGTCGCCCGACGATCCGCGCGGGCTGACCGTGACGGGTGGCCTGCCGTTCTTCGGCGGGCCGGGCAACAACTACTCGCTCCACGCGATCGCCGAAGTCGTCACCCGCGTCCGGCGATCGCCGGGTGACTACGGTCTCGTCGTCGCCAACGGCGGTGTGCTGAGCAAGCATGCCGCGGGTGTCTATTCGACGACGCCGGCACCGTGGCGTCCGGACACCAGCGGTCCGGTCCAGGCCGAGCTCGACGCGGTACCGACCGTTCCCACGATCGCCGACGCCGACGGCGCCGCGGTCGTCGAGACCTACACGGTCATCCCGCAGAAGAACGGCCGCCGCACCGGTGTGGTGATCGGCCGGCTGGTCGATCCGACCGTTCCGGAGGGACTCGGCGCCCGCTTCGTGGCCAATCTCGATTCCGACGACGACGAACTCTTCGACCTCCTCCTCACCGCCGAGGACCCCGTCGGCACGCCGATCGTCGTGCGGTCTTTCGACAAAGGCAATCGGGTGGCCCTGACCTCCGCGGCCATGAACTCCCGGCATCCGGTCGTCGCGCCGGCGTTCCGCGACTCCTACGAGCACGTCGAGATCCGTCGCGACGGTCGGCTGCTCGAGGTGACCATCAACCGGCCCGACGCGCGCAACGCGTTGAACCCCGCCGCGAACGCCGAACTCGACTCGATCTTCGAGGCCTACTTCGCCGATCCCGACCTGTGGGTGGCGATCCTGACGGGCAAGGGCGACAAGGCCTTCTCGGCGGGCAACGACCTCGCCGCGACCGCCGGCCCGGCCGCCCTGTCGGTGCCGAAGAACGGGTTCGCCGGACTCACCTCGCGGCGCAGCCTGCCCAAGCCGGTGATCGCGGCGGTCAACGGGTTCGCGCTCGGCGGCGGCTGCGAGATCGCGATGGCCTGTCACATCGTGGTGGCCGACGAGGACGCGTCGTTCGGACTGCCCGAGGTGAAGGTGGGTTTGGCGGCCGCCGCGGGCGGCCTGGTCCGCCTGCCGCGGATGATCCCGCCCGCGCTCGCACGCGACATGATCCTGACCGGGCGTCGGATCTCGGCCGCCGAGGCCGCGGCCGCCGGACTGGTGAGCCGGATCGCCCCGGCCGGAAAGGTTCTCGAGACCGCACGCGGCGTGGCCGAGGAGATCCTGGCCGCCTCTCCGACGTCGGTACGGGCGTCGATCGCCACCATGGAGCAGTCCGACGCCATCACCGACACCGTCGACGCCGTCCACGCCAGCACCTCGGTTCTCGACTCGCTCGTGATCAGCGGCGACACCCTCGAAGGGATCATGGCGTTCGTGATGAAGCGGCAGCCGAACTGGAAGGGCCACTAGTCACCGAAAACGCGCGGATGGTCGCCGGATGCTGAACACTTGACGGCGGCCACTCCGCGCGCTCGAGTGTGGGGTGGCCGCTGTTTCGACGTTCCTGTCGTGTCCAGAAAGGCGGCACACCATGTCCGGTAGCAGTGAGGCACGCGGAACCAAGTCCTCCAAACGCACACCCCCACCACCGTCGTACCGGGTCGATCCCCCCGACTGGACACTGCCGCGGGGCACCATCGTGCTCCTCACGATCGCCGGCCTCGTCGTCGCCATCGGCGGCATCAAATCGGTGGCGTCGCTGGTCGGTCCGGTCTTTCTCGCGCTGATGCTCACCGTCGCCGTCCAGCCGGTCCCGAACTGGTTGCGCAAGAAGGGCTTCCCGCGGTGGGCCGCCTTCGTGACGACGGTGCTCCTCGTCTACGGAATCCTCATCGGGCTGTTCGCGGCGCTGGTGTTCTCCGTCGCGCGCCTGGCATCGATCCTGCCGCAGTACGACGACAAGTTCGACGACCTCGTCACCGGCTTCCAGAACTTCCTCACCAGCCACGGCGTCAGCCACGACAAGGTGCAGGACATGATCTCCCATGTCGACACCAGCAAGGTCGTAGGTGCCGTGACCGACGTGCTGAGCAGCACGTTCAGCGTGGCCTCGGCGCTCGTGCTCGTCCTCGCCCTGCTACTGTTCATGGCCGCGGACTCGGTCGGCTTCGACGACCGGATGAACATCCTGGACCGGATGCGCCCCGACATCGCATCGGCCTTCCGTTCGTTCTCGCAGGGGACGCGCAGCTATCTGTGGGTGTCGACGGTCTTCGGCCTGATCGTCGCCGTGCTCGACAGCGTGGCCCTCGCGTTGCTGTCCATCCCGCTCCCCATCCTCTGGGGCCTGCTGTCGTTCATCACCAACTACATCCCGAACGTCGGCTTCATCATCGGTCTGGTCCCACCCGCGCTGCTCGGACTGCTCGTCGGGGGGCCCACGAAGATGATCGTCGTCATCGTCGTCTACAGCGCGATCAACGTCATCATCCAGTCGGTCATCCAACCGAAATTCGTCGGCGACGCGGTCGGATTGTCGACCACCCTGACCTTCCTGTCCCTGCTCTTCTGGGCCTGGGCGATCGGGCCGCTGGGCGCGATCCTCGCGGTGCCGCTGACCCTGCTCGCCAAGGCCTTGCTCATCGACATCGACCCCGCCACCCGCTGGGCAGACGTGCTGCTGTCGTCGGGCGGGCAGCCGAAGAGCCCGGACCCGACCGAGGCGGGGACATCCGACGACGACACGAGAGAACCCGCGAAGACCACGGGCACGAAGGGTGAGGATCCGCCACCCGGATCGGCCCCGGGCGTCACACTGGAACCGGAAACGTGAGGCGGGCTACGCACCGCGCCGATCATTGGGTAGATTCCCTTTCGACCCCAATCTGACCACAACCGTTTACAGATAGGTTGCGCACCGCTCATGGACATGAACTGGTCTCCGGACGACGCTGCGTTTCGCGACGAGGTCCGCGCGTTCCTCGACGAGAAACTGACCCCCGACCTACGCGCGGCGGGCACGCTGCGCACCAGCGTCTACTCCGACCACGAGGCCTCGATGGAGTGGCAGGCGATCCTGCACGAGCGTGGCTGGGCCGCTCCCGCGTGGCCGGTGCAGTACGGCGGATGCGACTGGTCGCAATCCCAGCACTACATCTTCAGCCGTGAGTCGATCCTCGCCGGCGCGCCGTCGCTGTCGCCGATGGGCATCCGCATGGTGTCGCACGCGATCATGGCGTTCGGCACCGACGAGCAGAAGAACTTCTTCCTGCCGGGCATCCTCGACGGCAGCGTCTTCTTCTGCCAGGGCTACTCCGAGCCGGAGTCCGGCTCCGACCTCGCGTCGCTGTCGATGGCCGCGGTCGACGACGGCGACGACCTCGTCGTCACCGGTTCCAAGATCTGGACCACCCACGCCTCCGAGGCGAACTGGATCTTCTGCCTCGTGCGGACCTCGCGCCAGGAACGCAAGCAGCAGGGCATCACGTTCGTGCTCATCGACATGAACTCGCCGGGCATCGAGGTGCAGAACCTCGTGTTCGCGTCCGGCGAGCAGGTGCAGGCGCAGGTCTTCTTCGACGGCGTGCGCGTGCCCAAGAAGAACGTCCTCGGCAAGATCGACGACGGGTGGACCGTCGCGAAGTACCTGCTCGTCTTCGAGCGTGGCGGCGGCGCGGCCGCCCCGGCGCTGCAGGTCATGGCCGAGCAGCTCGGCCGGGACGCGGCGTCGGTGACGGCGCCGAACGGCGGCCCGCTGTCGGAGGATCCGGCCTTCGCGGCCAAGCTCACCGACCTGCAGGTGCGCGCGAAGATCCTCGAGGTCCTCGAGTACCGCGCGCTCGCCGCGATGAGTTCGGGCAAGGACCCCGGTTCCATCGCGTCGATGCTGAAGATCCTCGGTACCGAACTGAGCCAGGAGATCACGACCCTCAGCCTGGAGGCCGCGGGCCCGCACGGACGCGTCTTCCAGCCGCACGCCACCAAGCCGGGCGGACCCATCTTCCAGTACACCCCGCCCACCGACGGCTACGTCAGCGGCGAACCGTGGCAGGCCGTCGCGCCGCTGCACTACTTCAACGACCGCGCGGGCTCGATCTACGCCGGCAGCAACGAAATTCAACGAAACATCCTCGCCAAAGCGGCTCTGGGTCTCTGACGGGTCACAGGAGATAACCAATGGACTTCACACTCACACCCGAACAGCAACTGCTGTCCGACGGTCTCGACAAGTTCCTCGACGCGCGGTACGACCTGCAGGTCAGCCGCGACGCCGCGAAGGTCGGCGAGGGCTGGCAGCCGAAGATCTGGAAGGCCTTCGTCGAGGACCTCGGGGTCGTCGGCGCCTGTCTGCCGGAGGACATCGGCGGATTCGGCGGCGGCCCCGAAGAGCTGATGGTCGTCACCGAAGCACTCGGGCACGCCCTCGTGGTCGAGCCGTTCGTCGACACGGTCGTGCTCGGTGCGGGCCTGCTGCACGCGACCGGCAACCCGGTCGCCCTCGAGGCCGCCGGTCGCATCGCCGAGGGCGAGGCGCTCAGCGCACTCGCCGCGCTCGAGGACGGCTCGGGCGGGGTCCTCTCCCGCATCGAGACCTCCGCCGACCGGGACGGCGACGAGTGGGTGCTCAACGGCACCAAAGCCGTCGTCACCACGGCGCCGCTCGCCGACTACCTGATCGTCAGCGCCCGCACCGCAGGCGAACCCCACGATCCCGCCGGCGTCTCCCTGTTCCTGATCGATCTCGCCGACGGCGGGCCGACGGGGCTCGAGCTGCACAAGCTGCGCACCATCGACGACCGCCAGGCCGCCGACATCACTTTCACCGACGTGCGCCTGCCCGGCGACGCGCTCATCGCCGACGAAAACGCCATCGAGATCCTCGAGAAGGCGTGGGACACCGCGACCGCCGCGGTCGTCTCCGAGGCGGTCGGCCTGATGCGCAAGGTGTTCACCGACACCGTCGAGTACTCCAAGCAGCGCGAGCAGTTCGGGGTTCCGATCGGCAGCTTCCAGGTGCTGCAGCACCGCATGGTCGACATGCATCTCGAGCTCGAACAGTCGGTCGCCGCACAGTATTTCGCGATCCTGTCCCTCGAGGGCTCCCCGGCGGAACGGGCGGCGGCGGTCTCGGCTGCCAAGGCCACCGTCAGTCGCGCCGCCCGGTTCATCGGCCAGAACGCGGTGCAGTTGCACGGCGGGATGGGGATGACCGAGGAGCTGGCCATCGGCCACTACTTCAAGCGTCTCACCGCCATCGAGTACGAATTCGGCACCGCGGACGCCCATCTCGCCCGTTTCGCGACCGCCACCGCGCAGATCGACGCCTGACCGCATCGTCGAATCGCCACCTCCCGGTTCCGGAGGTGGCGATTCGGCGTTCGGGCCTGACTCAGCTGTCGGTCCAGACCGGCTTCCGCTTCTGCAGGAATGCCGACATGCCCTCCTGCGCATCGCAGGTCATCGCATTGGTCGCCATCGTCTCACCCATCTCGTCATACGCCGCCGACTCGTCGAGCTCGACCTGCCGGTAGAACGCCTGCTTGCCGATCGAGACGGTCCGCGCGCTCGACCCGGCGATGTGCAGAGCCAGTTCCCGCACCGAGTTCGCGAGCTCGTCGTCGTCGACGACACCGCTGAGCAGCCCCCAGTCCGCGGCGGTCCCGGCGTCGATGGGTTCGCCGGTGAGCAGCATGTGCATGGCGCGCTTGCGTCCGATCGCGCGGGACAGCGCGACCATCGGAGTCGAGCAGAACAACCCGATGCGGACGCCCGGCGTGCTGAACCGCGCGCTGCGACCCGCCACCGCCAGATCACATGTCGCGACCAATTGGCACCCCGCCGCGAACGCCATGCCGGCGACTTCGGCGATGACGGGCTGGCGCACCTCGTGGACCGTCCGCATCAGTTCCGTGCACGTCGCGAAGACGGCCCGCTCGTCGTCGAGGGTCCGGTCGACGAGTTCACCGAGGTCGTGCCCGGCGGAGAACGCGGGTCCGAGCGCCCGGATCACGATGACCCGCACGCGCGGATCGTCGTCGAAGTCCCGAAGCGCGACGGTGATGGCGCGCATCGTGCTCGTGGACAACGGGTTACGACGCCGCGCGTCCCCCAGCGTGATCACCCCGAGTGGTTCGGCGATCTCCGTCGACACCGCCTCGTGCAGGATTTGTTCGGTCATGCCCCGACACTATGCAGTGCCGCGGGAATACGACGTCGGATCGATCGTTGTGTCTCGTCGTGACCAGTACCGCGCTCTTCGAACCGATCACCCTCCGCGATGTCGCGATCCCCAACCGGATCTGGCTCGCCCCGATGTGCCAGTACAGCTGCTTCGCCGGCGACGGGGTGCCCACCGACTGGCACCTGACGCATCTCGGTTCCCGAGCTGCCGGCGGCTTCGGACTGATCCTCACCGAGGCGGCGGCCGTGGTGCCCGAAGGCCGGATCAGCGCACACGACGCCGGTCTGTGGAACGACGACCAGGCCGCGGCCTGGGGACGCATCGTCGACTTCGTCCACTCGCAGGGCTCGGTCATCGGCACCCAGCTCGCCCACGCCGGCCGCAAGGCCTCCACCTACGCACCGTTCGACGACCGCTCCGGCGCCATTCCGCTCGACGACGGCGGCTGGACGACATTCGGCCCGTCCGACGTCGCCTTCGAGGGACTGCCCGCCCCCACCGCCATGACGACCGAGCAGATCGCCGAGGTCGTGGACGCGTTCGCACAGGCCGCCCGTCGCGCCGACGACGCCGGGTTCGACGTCGTCGAGATCCACGCGGCGCACGGCTACCTGCTGCATCAGTTCCTCTCCCCGTTCTCGAACCGGCGCACCGACGCCTACGGTGGCGACTTCGAGGGACGTACGAGGCTGACCCTCGAGGTCGTGGACGCGGTCCGCGCGGTGTGGCCGTCGTCGAAGCCGCTGTTCGTCCGGGTGTCCGGCACCGAATGGACCGAGGGTGGGTGGGACGTGGACGACTCCGCCCGTCTCGCCGCCCTCCTCGCCGGCCGCGGTGTCGACCTCGTGGACGTCTCCTCGGGTGGCAACGTCCTCGCCGACATCCCCGTCGGACCCGGCTACCAGGTCGACCTCGCCCGGTCGATCCACCGCCAGTCGGGTGTGCCCACCGCCGCCGTCGGCCTCATCACCGAACCCGATCAGGCCGAGAAGGTCGCCGGCGACGACGACATCACCGCCGTCTTCTTCGGACGCGTCGCGCTGCGGGAGCCGTCGTGGCCGCTGCGCGCCGCACACGAGCTGGGCATCGACAAGCGCGAGGCGCCGTATCCGCCGCAGTACCAACGCGGTTCGTGGCACTGAGCCCGGTCCCCGCTCCCTGAGGAGGCCCGGAGCTTGCGGAGGGCCGTCACGAAGGGTCTGCCTCACACCGGCCGCGGCGTCACCAGCGCGAGGGACGCCGCGGTCGCCGGCTCGATGATCGATGCGAGCGGGGCGCCGGATTCGACGGCACCGGCGGTCAGCTCCCGGAAGCCACCCCACAGGAAGATCGCGCGCTGACGGTCCATCGGCACCACCCCCGCCGCGGCCATCGTCGGGGTCGAGGTGAGGCCGACGAAGAGTTCGATCCACGCTTCCAGGGCCTCGTCCTTGACCGCCTGGGCGGCGCTGCCGAGCGCGGGCAACTCGCGGATCCAGCTCAGCGTGAGACCCGGATACCGCTCACTCGCTGCAACATATGACGACACCGCTTGTCGCACCTGCTCTTCGATGGAGGCTTCCGCATCCACGCGCCGCGCGATCTCGGCGATCATGAACTCGTTGGTCACCGTCAGCAGCGCGAAAAAGCATGACTGCTTGTCGGCGAACTCTTGGTAGAACGACCGCCTCGAGGTCCGCGCGACCCGCACGATGTCGGCGACCGTGGTGTCGCGGTAACCCGCCTCGACGATGCACTCGAGCATCGCCGCGAGCAGCCGGTCCCGGCTCGATGCGCCCGCCGGCGAGGTCAACCAGGGCGCCGGGAGCGAAGCGCGCGGGCCCGATCCAGCAGGCGCCGGGAGCGAAGCAAGCGGGCCCGATCCAGTCACGCCTTCGAGCATAGGCCCTTGTCTCGACCGGTACGTGAGCGTACCGTCGGGTGGTACGTAGACGTACCACCCGCTGCGGCGAGAGGACCCCACACCCGTGAACACTCCGACCCTGAGCGGTGAGGCGGTGCTGCCGCCCACCACGTCGATCCCGTCCACCATCCAGGGGCTCGGCGCGGTCGTGTCGCGGCGACACTTCTTTCGATATCTCCACGACCGGCACGGCTCGGCCTTCACCGTGAACCTGCCCGTCTTCGGCCCTTCCGTCGTCATCTCCGATGCCGCGATGGCGCGCGAGCTGTTCACCGCCGGCGACCAGGTCGAGAACGTCCAGCCCAACCTCGGCCGCATACTCGGCACCGGATCGATGTTCGCGCTGGAGGGCGCCCGACACCGCGCCCGGCGCAAACTGCTCACCCCGCCGTTGCACGGCAAGCCGATTCGGTCGTACGAACAGATGGTGGTCGACGAGGTTCGCGCCGAATCAGCGTCCTGGCCCACCGGGATCGAATTCGCCTCCATCGAACCGATGATGCGCATCACCCTGAACGTCATCCTCCGCGCGGTTTTCGGCGCCGAGGGCAGCGAGCTGGACCGACTCCGCGACATGATCCCACCGATGGTGACCGTCGGTTCGCGCGCCGCGACGGTACCGCCACTCCCACGCCTCCTCCGCCCGATCGACCCCAATCACCGGTACGCGCGACGCAATGCCGAATACCGAGCTTATGTCGGCGGGCTGATCACCAAGGCGCGCAACGACTCTCACCTGGATGAGCGCACCGACATCCTTGCCATCATGCTGCGCAGCACCTACGACGACGGCAGTCCGATGACCGACGACGAGATCGCCGAGGAACTGGCCACGATGCTCGCCGCCGGACACGAGACCACGGCGACGACCCTCGCGTGGGCGCTCGAGCGCTTGCGCCGGCACCCCGAGGTGGTGCGCGAACTGGTGGCCGAGGTGGACGCCGGCGGCTCCGACTACCGCCACGCCACCATCCTGGAGGTCCAGCGCAGCCGACCCGTCATCGACTTCGCCGGCCGGCACGTCGTCGCCGACCATCTCGACCTCGGCGAGTGGCGGATCCCGAAGGGATACAACGTCCTCGTGTCGATCGCCCTGCTCCACGACGACAGCAGCGAATTCGCCCGGCCCGAGGTCTTCGACCCGACCCGTTTCCTGGGCACCAAGCCTCCGTCGGCCTGGCTGCCGTTCGGCGGCGGCACAAGGCGGTGCATCGGGGCGGCATTCGCGACCATGGAGATGGACGTGACCCTGCGGACACTGCTGGCGGACTTCGAACTGATGCCGACCAGCGCCAGGTCCGAACGCTGGTTCTCGCGCGGGGTGGCGTATGCCCCGTCCCGCGGTGGTCGTATCGCTGTCGTTCCGCGCTGACCCCAGCTCGACGCCCGGGGCCGACGTGACGGGCCACACATTCACGCTGTGACCTTCGTCATCGAACGCGGCCGAACATCGGCGACGGCGAGCCCCCGCCGAATTGCGGTATGCGCTGCGAATTCGCCGTAAAGCTAACAGCGTTATCCCGGCGTTATTCGAATCGCCCAGGTCACGGGCTTGACGTGACCAAGCCGTTACCCAACCCGTATGGTCGCCCACGGTCCGAGATCAACCGCCCTGCCAACCCCGGGGTGGTGAGGAGGAACGAAGACCATGCGAATGACCAAGACCCACATGACCAAGCTCGTCGCCCGCGCCGCCATCGTCGGCGCACTGACTGCCGCCCCCTTCGGGATGCTGGCGTCCACCGCGCACGCAGCAGGCGGCAACTGGGACGCGGTCGCTCAATGCGAGAGCGGCGGCAACTGGGCCATCAACACCGGCAACGGCTACTACGGTGGCCTCCAGTTCTCGATGAGCACCTGGCAGGCCAACGGCGGAACCGGTAACCCGGCCGACGCCTCCCGCGAGGAGCAGATCCGCGTCGCGGAGAACGTGCTCGCCACCCAGGGCCCCGGCGCCTGGCCGGTGTGCGGCGCCAACCTCTGACGCAGGCACCGGCGCAGCACGTGCCGTGAGGCCGTGCAGTCGTCGACACGACGAGGCCGGCGGGTCCTTTCCAGGACTCGCCGGCCTTGTTGCGTCTGCCGCTGTCTACGGCGTGGGCGCGGCGTCGTCGCCGCTGTCCCCGATCGTCGTGTCCAACGCACTCACCGCGATGCCGTACGGCAGGAACCGCACGTTGCGTCGCGGATCGGTGTTGGTCTTGTTGGCGCGTAGGGCCTCGAGTTCGGTGGCGTAGACCTGCTCGACGCGGGCACCGCCGTCGTCGTCGACGACGAACACCGCCCAGACACCCGAGCCGGCCTCACCGGTGGTCTCCTCACGGGGCTTGGTGCGAGTGCGGCCGCGGGCGGCCTCGTCGAAGAACATCGAGAAGGCTGCCGGTCCGGCCTGCCCCTCGAAGAGCTTGCCGAACACGTCACGCAGTCCGTCACCGGCCTCGCGCGCAAATCGGTCGAAGTCCTCGGGGCCGAAATTGAACGGTCCGCCGGAGCCGCTGTTGTCGGTCATGATGTTCCTTCCTCCGGCCACCCTGACGAGCCGCCGGTCAACGCTGTCCAGTGTCCTCAGGAATCAGTGGCTCCGCCACTCCGGTCCTCAGGAATCAGTGGCTCCGCCACTCCGGTCCTCAGGAATCAGTGGCTCCGCCACTCCGGTCCTCAGGAATCAGCGGTTCCGCCACCCGCAGTCTCCGTCTCGTCGAGCCGCTGATGGAGGCGTGCCCGGACATCGTCGGCCGAATAGGACTTCCGCTGCCGCTGGTCACGCGCGACCATCACCCCGCCGGTGGCCACCCCGACCGCGCCCGCCAATCCCAGCCATTTCCACAGGTTCCTCATGCGGGCAGGATAGGTCGCGCGGGCGTCGTGCGTGCTCCGGACGCATTAGCCTGCTCTCGTGCCCACCAGCAGAATTCTCCTCGGCCGAGACCGCGCCGACGCCGGCATCTCGTTGACCGACGCACTCGACGCCACCCGCACCGGCGACATCTGGCTCTTCCGCGGCCATTCCGGACCGGACCGGGCCATCCGCACCCTGACCAACGCTCCCGTGAACCATGTCGCGATGGCGGTCTGCATCGACGATCTGCCACCGCTGCTGTGGCACGCAGAGCTCGGCGATCGGCTGACCGACGTGTGGACCGGATCGAATCATCGCGGCGTGCAGCTACACGACGCTCGAGAAGCCGCGGAGCAGTGGATGATCCGCTACAAGCAGGCGTGCTGGTTCCGACAGCTCACGCCGGAGGTCTCCCCGGATCAGGAGAACGCTCTCCTCAAGGTGATCGCCGAACTCGACGGGACGCCGTTCCCGACCACCGCGCGCCTGGCCGGCCGGTGGTTTCGCGGCCGGGTGCCCAACTCGACCGAACTCGTCCGGGGCATCCCCTACCTCGACCGCAAGGTCCGTCAACGACGCGACGAACGGCAGCAGCGGAAAAGCCAGAACACCGAGGGCGTCGGATTAGAAGCCGCCTACTGCGCCGAGGTGGTGGCCATCACCTATCGGGAGATGGGCATCCTCGACGCGTCCAAGGACTCCAACTGGTTCGACCCCGGGCGATTCTGGAGCGGCGACGATCTCCCCCTCCACGCGCCGCACGAACTCACCCCCGAGATCGGAGTCCGGCTGGACTGACGACGGCGCGGACCGGGCCGACCGTCATCTCCCTCCGAAGGCCCGGAGCGTCGCCTCGACGAGTGCGTCGGCGTAGATGTCGGTCAGCGGGCCGCTGCGGTGCAACCACCGCTGGAACAACGGGGCGTAGAGCATCTCCAGAAACAGGTCGAGGTCGGTGTCGGGGGGCAGCTGGCCCGCCCGCTCGGCCGTGCGAAGCCGAGCCTTCTTGGCGTCGTCCAGCGGTCGCGACAGCTTCTCCCGGTACTCCGCCGCAAGGTCGGCGTCATTCGCGATCTCCGTGTTCACCGCCCGGATCAGGCGATCGAAGGACGGATCGGCGAACTCTGCCACCGTCTCCCGCATGACCTGTTTCAGGTCCGCCTCGAGATCTCCGGTGTCCGGCAGTTCGACCGACTGCCCGTCGGCCCCCTCGCTCAGCGCGAGCACCGCTGCGAAGACGACCGCGCTCTTCGACGGCCACCGTCGATAGATCGTCTGTTTGCCGACACCGGCCCGGGCCGCGATCGCCTCCACCGTGACCTTGTCGTACGACTGCTCCACGACCAGGGCTCGGGTCGCTTCGAGGATCACCTGGCGAGACCGCTCTCTGCGGCGTGAGTGATCGGGACCTGCAGCTGTCGTCATGGGTCGAGCCTAGTTCACGAAACGAGACGTTGCGTTTGACAAGCGAGGCGGACATGGCCATAGCCATTCTGAGACGGACCGTTCCGTTAACTTAGGAGGAAATTCGATGATCGACGCACGGGTCTGGTTCATCACCGGCGCATCCCGCGGACTCGGACGCGCGTTCACCGAAGCGGCACTTGCCGCCGGCGACGAGGTCGTGGCCGTCGCCCGCAACATCGAACCGCTGGCGTCGCTGGCCACGCGACATCCCGATCAACTCCATCCCCTGTCGCTCGACGTCACGGACCGGCAGGCCGTGTTCGACGGCGTCGAGACAGCGGTCGCGGCGTTCGGCCGACTCGACATCGTCGTCAACAACGCCGGCGGAATGCTCTACGGGATGGTCGAGGAGGCCACCGAGGCCCAGATCAGGGCGCACCTCGACCTGAACTTCTTCGGTGCCGTCTGGGTCGCGCAAGCCGTGCTGCCCCACCTGCGCGCCGGCGGCGGCGGACGCCTGCTGCAGGTGACGTCGATGGGCAGCGGCGGAGGAATGGCCACCGTCGGCTTCTACGGAGCGGGCAAGGCCGCGCTCGACTCGGTCAGTGAGGCGCTGGCGATGGAGGCCGAGCAATTCGGCGTCAAGGTCACCATCCTGCAGATGGGCGGTTACGACACCGGGTTGTTCACTGCCGGTACGACGAACACCGAACCGATGCCGGAGTATCGGGACCTGCGAGCCGAGATGGAATCGTCGTGGGGTGACGACGCCGGACCGCCGCCGACCACGGCCGCCCCGGTCATCCTGGAACTCGTGGCGCTCCCCGACCCGCCTCGGCGCCTGATCGTCGGCAGCCAGTCGTTCGACCACGTGCTCGAGATGGACCGCGCACGTGACAGGGACTACCACAAGTGGGAGCACCTCAGCCGGCAGGCGCCCGGCTGAGGTGGCCCGCGCGTCGTACTAGATCGTCATCGCCTCGCGCACAGCACTTTCGGCGGCCGTACCACCCTCACCCGACGACGTCACGCGGCCGCTCTCCAGCACGTAGTACCGCTGCGCCGCCTCGAGGGCGAACCCGATGTGCTGTTCGACGAGGAGTACGCCCAGCCCACCGCGCTGCGTCAGCGTGGTGATGGTCTGCTCGATCTCGGCGACGACCGACGGCTGGATGCCCTCGGTCGGCTCGTCGAGGATGAGCATCCGCGGCTCGGTGATGAGCGCGCGCGCGATCGCCAGCTGCTGACGCTGGCCGCCGGACAACAGGCCGGCGCGTCGTCCCAGCAATTCCTTGAGTGCCGGGAACATGTCCAGCATCTCGGCGACCAGCTCCTTGCCGCGTTTGCGGCCGTCGGCCACCACCTGCAGGTTCTCGGCGGTGGTGAGATGGCCGAAACTCTGCTGCCCCTGGGGCACGTAGGCGATACCGTGCCCGACCCGTACGCTCGGACGCGCCCGGGTGATGTCGACGCCGTCGAACGTGATGGTGCCCTTGGTGGTCTTCACCAACCCGACGGCCGCGCGGAGCAGGGTCGTCTTCCCGGCCCCGTTGTGTCCCATCACCGCGACGACGCCGTCGGTCGGTACCTCGATGTCGACCCCGTGGATCACCTCGGTCCGACCGTAGCCCGCATGGACTCCGGAGATCTTCAGCATGGTTCAGCCCTTCTCCGTGATCGGTTGCGTTGCAGCCGCGCTCGCCGAAGTCGCAGTCGTGTCGGAGTCGACCTCGGCGGCGATCTCCTCGAGTTCTTCACCGCCGGCCGCGGTCCCGAGGTACACCTCCTGGACCTTCGGGTTCGCCTGGACCTCGGCGACCGTGCCCTCGGCGAGCACCCGACCCCGCGCGAGCACGGTGACCGATGTCGCGAAGGACCTCATGAAGTCCATGTCGTGCTCGACGACCACGACGGTGCGCTCACCGCCGATGCGGCGCAACAGGTTCCCGGTCTCCTCACGCTCTTCGTGGCTCATCCCGGCGACCGGCTCGTCCAGCAGCAGCACCGAGGCGTTCTGCACCAGCAGCATCCCGATCTCGAGCCATTGCTTCTGACCATGGGCCAGTACGCCCGCGGGTGTGTCGGCCAGGTCCTGCAGGCCGATGGTTTCGAGCGCCTCGGCGATCGAGTCGGGGATCTGCGTCGGTCGACGCCGCAGCATCGTCCACACCGAACGCCCGGCGCCCGCGGCGATATCGAGGTTCTGCAGCACACTCAGTTCCTCGAAGACGCTCGCGGTCTGGAAGGTCCGGCCCACCCCGAGCCGCGCGATCTGGTGCACCTTCTTGCCGACCAGTTCGACACCGGACTTCTGGATCGAACCGGTGGACTTCACCAGGCCGGTGATGGCGTCGATGATGGTGGTCTTGCCGGCACCGTTCGGACCGATCAGGAACCGCAGATCACCCTGCAGCAGTGTGAGATCCACGTCGGAGACGGCCTTGAAACCGTCGAACTCCACGCTGAGACCGCGCACCTGGAGGTAGTCGCTGTCCATCCCGGCGTTGCCGCCGGCGACCGGCGGGTGCCCGACGACCGTCGATTCTGCTTCGGTCATGACGACGCTCCTACCTTGCTGCTGGTGTGTTCGTCGATGTCGCCGGTCGGGGACGAATCCGGCGCTCTCTTCCGGCGCCACTTGACCAGTGCCCCCAGGCCGGCCAGCCCGGCCGGGAAGAACCCGACGACCACGATGAACAGGATTCCCTGCGCATAAGTCCAGCCGGACGGGAAGCTCTCCGACAGACTGGTCTGCGCCCAGGCCACCGCGATGGCGCCGAGGACCGGGCCGAGAAGCGTTGTGCGCCCGCCGATGGCGACGCCGATCAGGAAGGCGATCGACGGCACGATCCCGACGTCGGCGGGCGAGATGATGCCGACGATGGGAACGAACATGGCCCCCGCGATGCTCGCGAACAACGCCGCGATGGCGTAGGCGACGACCTTGGTGTTGGCCGGGTCGTAGCCGAGGAACCGGACCCGCTCCTCCTGGTCGCGGACGGCGACCAGCAGTTCGCCGTACCGGCTGTACATCAGCTGACGGGTGATCGCCACGACGGCGAGCAGGATGGCCGCGGTGATGAAGAACAGCAGCTGCCGGTTCACCGGGTCGTTCAGGGCGAGCCCGAAGAAGCTGCGAAAACGGTTGAGGCCGTTGCTGCCACCGGTGGTCTGCTGACCGATGAGCAGGATCGCGAAGGCGGCGGCCAGCGCCTGGGACAGGATGGCGAAGTAGGCACCCTTGACGCGCCGTTTGAACACGCCGAGACCCAGCAGGATCGCCAGCAACGTCGGTACCAGCAGGATGCCCAGGATCGTCACCACCGGTGAGGCGAAGGGCTTCCAGTACCCCGGCAGTTCGCTGATCCCGGCAATCTGCATGAAGTCGGGCACGTCGTCGCCGCGCAATTCCGCGTCGGAGATCTTCAGGTGCATGGCCATGATGTACGCACCCAGCCCGAAGTACACACCCTGGCCGAGGGTGAGCATGCCACCACGACCCCAGGCCAGGCCGATGCCCACCGCGACGATGCCGAAGCAGAGGAACTTGCCGAGCAGGTTGAGACGGAAGTCCGAGAGGACGGCGGGCGCGACCGCGAACAACAGGATGGCGGCGACGCCGAAGCCCGCCCAGACCTTCCAGGAACTGCTGAAATAGTCCTTCACACAAGACTCCTCGACTGGACCGTGAACAGCCCCTGCGGCCGGATCTGCAGGAAGATCACGATGATGACGAACACGGCGACCTTCGCCACCGACGCCGTCGTGTTGTATTCGATGAACGAGTTCAGGACGCCGAGCGCGATGGCCGCGATGACCGCGCCCTTGATCTGGCCCAGCCCGCCGATCACGACGACCAGGAATGCGTCGATCAGATAGGTCATCCCGGTGTTCGAGCTGGTGGATCCGATCAACGTCAGTGCGACCCCGGCGATGCCGGCGAGTCCCGAACCGATGAAGAACGTCGTGATGTCGGTTCGGCGGCTGGAGATCCCGCTCGTCTCGGCGAGATCCCGGTGCTGGACGACGGCGCGGATGCGCCGACCCATCGGCGTGTACTTCATGGTCACCGCGATCGCGGTGACCGCGACGATGGCCAGCAGCATGATGAACAGGCGCGTCTTCGGGACGACCGCGCCGAGGATGTCGACGCCGCCGGACAACCACGACGGTGCGACGACGTCGACCGCCGGCGCGCCGAAGATGTCGCGGGCGAGCTGCTGGAGGATCAATCCGACACCGAACGTCACCAGGAGTGTGTCCAGTGGGCGGTCGTACATCCGCTTGATCAGGGTGACCTCGAGGAGAACGCCCATCAGGCCGCCGACGAGGAACCCGATGACGAGCGAGACCAGCAGGGACACCCCGGCATTGGAGATCAGGTATTCCTGCACCGTGTACGCGGTGTAGGACCCGGCCATGATGAACGACCCGTGGGCCATGTTGATCACGCCCATCTGACCGAAGGTCAGGGACAGGCCGAGAGCTGCGAGAAGCAGGATCGAACCGAGACTGAGCCCGGTGAAGAGCTGTCCGATAACGGTTTCCACGTGTCTATCCGTTCGTCGTCGGCGAGTGCCGCGTTCGCCGGGAGGGACCGTGCGCGACCCGTCCCGCGTCGCCGGAGGACGCGGGACGGGTCGTCGACGGTGTCAGTTGCTCAGGCCCTCGGCCCACGGGTACGACTTCAGGTAGGGGTCCGGCTCGATCGGCTGACCCGAATCCCACACCGTGTAGATCAGTCCGTCGCCACGGATCTCACCGATGCGCGCGGTCTTGGTGATGTGGTTGTTCTCGCCGTCGATCGTGACGAGGCCCTCCGGAGCGTCGAAAGTGACTCCGCCGGCAGCCTTCTGGACGTCGGCGACGGCGAACGACTGGGCCTTCTCGACGGTGTTCTTCCACAGGTAGACCGAGACGTAGGCGGCCTCCATCGGGTCGGAGGTCGGCTTGTTGGCGCCGTATGCGGCCTTGTAGTCACGGACGAACGAGGCGTTCACCGGGTTGTCGACGGTCTGGTAGTAGTCCCACGCGACCAGCTGGCCCTCGATGTTGTCCACACCGATACCGCCGACCTCTTCCTCCGCGATGGACACCGAGACGACCGGCATGGCCTGCGGGGTCAGGCCGACGTTCTTGTACTCGCGGAAGAACGCGACGTTGGAATCGCCGTTGAGAGTGTTGAACACGGCGTCGGCGTCGGCGGTACGGACCTTGTTGACGATCGTCGAGAAGTCCGTCGAACCGAGCGGGGTGTAGTCCTCGCCCTTGATCTCGATGCCGTTGGCCTCCGCGTACGCCTTGATGACACGGTTGGCCGTCTGCGGGAAGACATAGTCGCTACCGACGAGGTAGAGCGACTTCACGCCCTCCTCTTTCAGGTACTCCAGGGCCGGCACGATCTGCTGGTTCGTCGTGGCGCCGGTGTAGAAGATGTTCGGCGACGACTCCAGGCCCTCGTACTGCACCGGGTAGTACAGCAGCGAGTTGTTGTCCTCGAAGACCGGCAGCATGGCCTTGCGGCTCGACGACGTCCAACCGCCGAACACCGCTGCGACGCAATCACTCGAGATCAGCTTCTCGGCCTTCTCCGCGAAGATCGTCGGCTCGGAGGCCCCGTCCTCGCCGATGAGCTGAATCTGTTTGCCCAGCACTCCGCCGTTGTCGTTGATCTGATCGACGGCGAGCTTGATCGAGTCACGCACGGTGACCTCGGAGATCGCCATGGTGCCCGACAGCGAGTTCAGCGAGCCGACCTTGATGGTGCTCCCGGAGGTGTCGACACACGATTCGGCGCTCGATGCCGATTCCTCGCTGGCCGAACTGCCACAGGCGCTCAGGACCAGCGCCACCGCGGACAGCGCCGCGGGGACCAGGATGCCGTACCGCCGACGGCGTGACCGGGTCGGGGCGGACGGCGGGATGTCCGCCGGCGGGGGGCCGGGCGGCAACGGAACAGACGGCATCGGCGAAGCCTTTCTCATTACGTCTCAGGTCCACTCAGATGGGGGCACGACGAACACGCGGCCTGTCACCGCGTGACCCCCGATGAGATACGCGTCGCAAGCCTTGCGATCTGGCGTATGGGAGGTAAACGTAAATTGACTTTGTTACACCGGCGTGACGTGAGATGAAATCGATGTTTCCGCTTCCGGACCCGCCGTCACGATCTGATGCCGGCGAATTCCGTTGCCTTCATTGGAGTTTCGGAGCGACCCGGTTTGACACGAGCGCCCACAGCGGCTAACGGGCGAACGAGGCCTCGATTTCGGCACGGGTACGCTCGGGGTCAGATCCGAGTTCATAGCGCGGAAGCGTGTGCGGCACCGTCGTCCCGTGCGCCACGCGACGACGAGCGGCCGCGAACTCCGGCGCCTCCCCCATCGTCAGGTGGGCGGAGTTGATCAGACCCCACACCGCACTCCGGCGCGCACGCCGTTCGACCGGATTGGGCGGGCGGTACATGATGAGCTGCTGGGCCCAGCGGGGCATCGTGTCACGGATCGCCCAGTCCACGGCGCCCTGGGCCGGGTTGCGTACGTTCAACCCGGTGGCCATCGCATTGCCATGTGTCAGTGCGAGTTTCGGCAGGTACTCGGCCAAGCAGGTGAGGGTGTCGGCTTTGGTCGTGGGCAGGTCGGTCCCACCCAGCGCGTGACCGACGCGCACGAATTCCCGGTAATAGCCGTCGAGTTCGGCGCCCCGCAGCGGCTGCGGGTGGTAGATCTCGTGCGCGGTGGCGATACCCCAGACGACGGTGGCATAGTTCCAGCGAAGCCAGGCCGGATCGTCGGCGTCGTAGGCCGCACCGTCGGGCCGGACACCTTTGATGGTGTGGTGCATCGCGCGTACCGTCCGCGCCAGTCGCTCGGCGGACTCGGTCGAGCCGTACGCGGTCCCCATGAAGAAGGCCAGCGAGTGCCCGAGTCTGGTCATCGCGCCGTCGGGATCGATGGACAGGGTCGGGGTTCCGTCCTCGCGGCGCCGGACCAGCCGCGAGTGCTGCACACCCATCCAGAAGATGCTCGGGTCGAGACGCTCCAGGTACGACGCACACTGCAGACCGAAGATGAGCGCGGGCGTGTGCGAATGGACGTACCAGGTCGCGCTGCCCGGGCCGAACCAACCCGGATCGCCGGCCGGCTTCTCGAAGTCCATCCCGCGGAAGAACTTCGCTCGGACGTGGGCGTCGAACTTGCCGTTCAGCCAGGACCCGACGAACTCGTGCGGGAGGGGAACCGGAATCCAGTCGGTCGACGGCAGTCGGAGAGGAGCCATGGACACAGTCATCTACAGACCTTCCGCTCGGGTCGACCATTGGTCACGGTCGTACCCAGAGTAACTCTTTGGGTACAGGCGTGACCAGATCTGTGCGGGGTACGCTGGCGGCCGACTATGGTGAGCAGATGTCCTCACCGACCCGCTGGGCGGGCGTACCGCTCGCGGACCGGCGCGCGGAGCGTAGAGCGGCCCTGATCGCGGCCGCCTTCGACATCTTCGGAGGCGTCGGCGCGGAAGCCGAGCTGTCGGTCCGCTCGGTGTGCCGGTATTGCGGCTACAACACCCGGTACTTCTACGAGAGCTTCTCCGACACCGACGATCTGCTCGGCGCGGTCTACGACACCGCGACGGCGGAACTCGGCGTGGTGGTCGAGGCCGCGATGCGCGAGGCGGGCCCCTCGGTCCGGTCACGCACCCGCGCGGGTATCCGTGCGGTCCTCGGCCACGCGTCGTCGGATCCGCGGCGCGGCCGCGTGTTGTTCACCGCCGGGGTGACCAATCCCGTTCTCGCCGAACGGCGGGCCACCACCCAGGGCATGCTCCGCGACCTCGCGTTCGCCGAGGCCGACGCCCGCGACACCGACCGGCTCACGAGCCGGGTGCGGGCCGCGATCTTCACCGGCGCGATGTCCGAACTGGTGCAACAGTTCTTGGCCGGCAGCCTGGGTGACGACCTCGACCGCGTCGTCGACGAGGCGATGGCGACCCTCCTGCCTACCCGAGACGTTTCATGAGACCGCGATCGAGGGCCCGGATCATGACCAGGCAGCCGAGGCCGGACAGGATCAGGCCGGTCGCGAAGATCGCCGGGAACCCGAACAGGTCGCCGACGATCCCGGCGGCGAACCCGGCCGCGCCCTGCACGCCGACCACCGCGCACGCGAACAAGGTGTAGTCGCTGCCCTCGTAGCCCTGCTGGCACGCATCCATCATCAGGGTGAACACCGCGACGGTCGCCGCGCCACCCAGGATGTGCTCGGCGAGGCTGGCCGTGACCACCAGCCAGAAGCCGCCGACGCCGATCGACGCGACCAGATACACTCCAAGACTGAGTGTCTGGGTGACACCGCCGACGAGCAGTGCGTGCCGCCGACCGTAGGTGTACGCGAGCCACCCGCCGAGCGCGGCTCCGCCGAGCGCTCCGGCCGACGACAACGCACCTTCGACGAGCGCGATCTGGCCCAGTGTGAGTCCGATGTCGGACATGAACGGGCCCACCAGCGCCGACGCCATCGAGTTACCGAACTTGAACGCGCCGACGACGAGGATGAACGTGATCACGCCCGGACGTCGGAGCCGCGACGACCAGCCCGTCAGCAACAACCCGGGCGACACCCGCTTCGACGGTGTCGGCTGCGCATCGCCGGTCGGTCGGCTCGGCTCACGGGCGAGAAACCACACGCCGACGGTGACCGCGAACAGGAGCACCGCCATCACGACGAACAAGGTGCGCCAACCGGCGAACGAGAACAGCCAGAGGAGCCCGCCGCCGCCGGCGATCATGCCGATTCGGTACGCGCCCACCTGGATTCCGTTGCCCAGACCGCGCTGACGCGGCTCGAGCATCGACACCGCCAGCCCGTCGGTCGCGATGTCCTGCGTCGCCGACAGCAGGTTGATGACCGCGATGCCGATCAGGAGCCAGACCAGGGACCCGGACAGATCGAGCGTCGCCAAGACGAGTGCGACGACCGCCGACGACAACTGCAGGGACACCAGCCATCTGCGCCGGGTGCCGTAGGCGTCGACATAGGGCGCCCACAGGAATTTCAGGCCCCAGGGCGCGAACAACAGTCCGTACACGCTGATCTGGGTCAGTGAGTAACCCTCCTCGCGGAGGATGACCGGCACCGCCTGGCTGAAGAATCCGTAGGGCAGGCCCTGCGCGAAGTAGAGAACGGTGAGCAGCGACAGCGTGCCGACCGCGAGCCGGCCCGAGCGCACAGTCGACATGGGTGACATCATGCCGCACAGATGCGAGTGCGGCGGTGGGCGGCCGGTCAGAGTGCCCGGTGACGCGTCAGGGCGAGCCGGTGGCGCGCGATGCGATGCCGTCGAGAATGAGCTGCAGCCCGAATTCACGGTCGTCGGACTCCCCGCCCGCGCTCTGCATCGCCGCGAACAGGTACGGGTACTGCGCGGGATCGGCGAGACCGGTCAGCACCTGCTCGAAGTCCGACTCCGCATCGGTACCCGTCGCACGCCGCATCTCGATCTCCAACCGGGTTGCCGACAGCACATACTGGGCGAGCAGGCCGAGGATCTCGAGTTTGTCGTCACCGGGCAGGTCGAAATCCTTCAGGATCTCGAAACCCGCCTCCATCCAACGCATTCGACGCGGCCCCGGGACCGCGACCGTCAGCGGCAGTTCGAGGAACCAGGGGCGTTCGACCATGCCGTCGATCTGCGCCCGCGTCCACGCCGCCAGATCCTCGCGCCACTCCCCTCGGCGCGGCGGCAACGCGAGCTGACCCGCCACCGCGTCCACCATGAGGCTCAGCAGCTGAGCCTTGCCGGACACGTGGCGATACAGGGCCATGGCCGAACAGCCGAGCGCCTCACCCACGCGCGCCATGGAAACCGCGTCGAGGCCGTCGGTGTCGGCGATCGCGATCGCGGCGTCGACGATGCGGTCGAGATCGAGGGCCGGTTTGGGACCACGGCTGCCCGCCCTGCCACCTGTCCACAGCCGTTGCAGCGTCTCGTCCCCACCCTCTGCCATTCGCGATCCTCTCGGTCGGCGACCCTTGCCGTCGCGCACAACTGCGTCTACTGTACGCAGTTACTGGAGTAAACAGTTTTACACATAAACAGATCGGAGTCCGACATGACCGTCCCGGACCGTTCGTCACCCATGCCGGTCGAGGCCGTCTGCCTCACGAAATCGTTGGGCCGCGGGGACTCCCGGGTGCCCGTCCTGCGCGGGCTGGACCTCGACGTCGGCGCCGGGGAGGTCGTCGCCCTGCTCGGCCCCAACGGCGCGGGTAAGACGACCACGGTGCGCATCCTGTCCACCCTCACCCGCCCCGACGGAGGGACCGCCCGCGTCGGCGGCTTCGACGTCGTCGCCGATCGCCGCCGGGTCCGCGAGATCATCAGTCTGACCGGGCAATACGCGGCCGTCGACGACAAGCTCACCGGTCGCGAGAACCTGAGGATGATGGGTCGGCTCGCGCACCATCCCCGCCGCACCGTCGATCACCGCGTCGACGAACTCCTGCTCGCCTTCGATCTCACCGACGCCGCCGACCGACTGGTCGCGACGTACTCCGGCGGTATGCGCCGGCGTCTCGATCTCGCCGCGGGACTCCTCGACCGGCCGGTGGTCCTCTTCCTCGACGAGCCGACGACCGGCCTCGACCCGCGCAGCCGTCAGATGCTCTGGCAGGTGATCGACGACGTGGTCGCGCAGGGGACGGCAGTCCTATTGACCACGCAGTATCTGGAGGAGGCGGACCGCCTCGCCGACCGCGTGGCCCTCATCAGTGGCGGCCGGATCGGGACCGCCGGTACACCGGCCGACCTGAAACGCCGCGTCGGCGAGGCCGCGCTCGAGTTCGTCGTGCCGACCGCGGCCGACGCCACCGCCCTCGCCTCCGACCTGGCGGCTTTCGGGCCGTCGGTCCAGTCGACCATCGTCCGCGTGCCCACCGACCGGTCGGTGGCCCACACACGCGCGGTCCTCGATCTCGCCGATCGGACCGTCGCCACCGTCGATTCCTGGGAATTGCGCTCTCCCACACTGGACGACGTGTTTCTCGCGGCAACCGGACAACCCGCCGAACCGGCCACCGGGAACGAGGTCGCGGCATGAGTCTCACCACTGCCCTCGCCGAGCGCTCGTCGTCGAAGCGACTACGGCACCTGCAGATCGACGCGACCACGATGTTCGCGCGATCGCTGCGCATGATGAGCCGCGATCCGGACGAGTTGATCCTCGCGCTCGTCCTGCCGATCGCCATCATGCTGATGTTCGTCTACGTCTTCGGCGGCGCGATGTCGGTGGGTACCGACTACATCACCTACGCGACTCCTGGAGTCATCCTGCTGTGCGCGGGCTACGGCGCGTCCAATACCGCACTGGCGGTGGCGAATGACATGAACGGCGGCGTCATCGACCGCTTTCGGTCGATGCCCATCGTGGGCGCGACCATGGTGTTCGGCCATGTCGCGGCCAGCCTGGTGAAGAACTCCGTCTCCACCGCGGTCGTCCTGATCGTCGCGGTCGCCATCGGTTTCCGGCCGTCGGCGTCGCTGTTCGAATGGCTCGGGGCCGCCGGGATGGTCCTCGCCTACATCCTGGCCATCACCTGCCTCGCCGCGTTCATCGGCGTGGCGGTGCGAACGCCCGCCGCAGCAGGCGGTTTCGGCTTCGTCATGCTCTTCCTGCCGTATGTCTCGAGTGCGTTCGTGCCACCCGAGACGATGCCGGCCTGGCTGCGCGGCTTCGCCGAGGCACAACCGGTCACACCGGTCATCGAGTCCATTCGAGCCCTGCTGGTCGGCATGGGCACCGGCGGGTCACCGGTGCACGATCTGACGTCGACAGCGGTGACGGGCCTGGCCTGGTGCGCGGCGATCGCGCTGGTGTCACTCGCGGCGGCCGGCTGGGTGTTCGCACGCAAAGGGCGGTGACGCGAGGACGGCCGACTAGCCTGTCGCGCCACCGGTGAACGGTGTTGCCGCCTTCTGCGGCGAGGCGCCGGGCCGGGGGCGGTACCCGCTCACGATGGACATCCGGTTGAACGCGTTGATGGTCACCGCCGCCCAGATCAGCACCGCGGTCTGGTCGGTGTCGAGGATGTCCGTCGCCCGGTCGTAGGCGAGGTCGGCCGCGTCGTGCGCCGGCAGTTCGGTGACGAGCTCGGCGATCTCCAGGGCCGCCTGCTCGACGTCGTCGTAGAGGTCCGGCGCATCCCGCCACCCGGCCATGACGTCGATCTGCTGCGTCGTCAGACCCGCGGTGCGGCCCAGTTGCGCATGGAGATCCATGCAGAAGGCGCAACCGTTGAGCTGCGAACACCGCAGGTTCACCAGTTCCACGAGGGACCGCCTCAGCCCGATCGGTTCGGCGGCCGCGGCGACCTCGGCCGATACCGCGATCAGCTTTCGGTAGACCTGCGGCGTGGTCTTGTCGATTCGCACCCGTTGCGCAGGCATGGCCCCACAGTAGACATCAGCCCGTCACAGTGGGAAACAGGCATCAGCCCGCCATCGCGGGAAACGCCAGCGCCACGAGCATGAGGGCGAACAGGAACCACGCCGCGCCCTGCCACATCGGCCAGGTGCCGCCCCGGCGATAGGTGCGGTAGGCGTTGACCAGCGCACCGATCCCGCCGAGAAGGAACACACCGGGGACGAGCGACGCGAGGACGATATTGGCGCGGTCGACGGCGAGGAAGACCGCGCAGGCCACCGCGCCGAGCGCGACCACGGCCACGACATACAGGGCCGCGGACCGGTAGCTTCCGGTGTCCTGCCAGCGCTTCTCGACGTCGGCGCGTCCACGGTCGGCAGCATTGTGCGGATCAGTCATGGTCCAGCGATACCCTGCCGGGCCGTCCGGCAATCACGTCGCCGCGCACCCGTCACACGAATCCCCCACCCCTGGTGGGTAGGACTACTCATCCATGCCGGGGCGCGACCGGTCATCGTCGACACATGAACTCTCCCAGCAGCACATTCGGCGGCGATCCGAGTACTGCCACCCTGGCGCGGATCTCGACCGAGTTCGACGCGATAGCACGCCAGATGTCCACCGTGTCAGCCGAATTCGCCGAGCTGCGACGTATCGTCGCCGAGCCCGACGAGCCTGCTCGCGACGTCGCCCCCGCACCGCAATCCGCCGTGCAGCCACCCGCCGCCGGCCTCACCCCACCGACGGTGGCGGCAGCTCCTGCGCAGGCCGCGGGACCTCGGCCCACACCCCCGTCCCGGCCCTGGTTGCCGACGGCGCCGCCACCGGTCGGCCACCAACGACCCCCGATCGCTCCGCCGGGCCCGCAAGGTCCTCCGCCGATGCCCCGCCCGGCGAGTGCGCGACCGTATCCGCCGGTCGCGTCGCCTCCGCGGCCGGCCGGGCCGTCGATGTCCGAACGGATCGGCGCGGCCGCCGAACGCGGATTGATCGGCAAGATCCTCGCCACCGCCGGCGTGGGCGTGACCCTCATCGGTGTCGCACTGCTCCTCGTCCTGGCCGCACAGGCCGGATTGCTCCGCCCGGAATTCCGCGTCGCGGGTGGCGCGGTCCTCGCCGCGGCGCTCGTCGCCGGCGGGATCTGGTCGCGCGGCCGGCCCGACGGCCGGATCGGTGCCATCGCGCTGACGGCCACCGGGATCGCGGCGGGTTACCTCGACGTCCTGGCCGCGACCAAGATCTACGACTGGTTGCCCATCGTCGTGGGCCTCGGAGTCGCGGGACTCGTCGCCGCGGCTGGGCTCGCGCTTGCCCATCGGTGGCGCAGCGAACACCTGGGGCTGCTCGTCGTCGTGCCGTTGATCGCTCTGGCACCGGTGCTCACCGGCGGACTGGACACCACCCTCATCGCGTTCATGGTGGTCCTCGCCGCGGCATCGGCGTGGGTCCAGCTCGGTCGCGACTGGATCTGGCTGCATGCCGTGCGGCTCGCCGCGCCCACGATTCCGTTGACCCTGGTCGGTGTCCTCGCGCTGGCCGGCTGGACGTCGGCCGGTGCCGCCGACACCGTCTTCGCGGCCGCGGTCGTCGTGGTCGTCGTGCTGGGGGTCGCCGGCGCCCTGATCGCGATGCCCACCACGCAGTTCCGGGAGACGCTGGCCGGTCTGGCGAGTGCGACGACCATCCCCGCGTTGTTCGCCGGAGCGGTGATGAACATGCCGGGCGCGGTGATCCTGCAGACCTGCATCGCCGGCGCGCTGATCGGAACCGTGTTGATCGGATCGGGGCTTCCCGACTCGCGTACCGGCTCCACCCCGCGCGTGCCCGACGTCGTTGCGCAGATCTGGTCCGCGACCGCCCTTCTGCTGCTGTTCGTCGCCGTTCTGGTGGCCTTCGACGGCACGGTGGCGATCACCGTCCTGCTCGGCCTGGCAACGGTGACCGCGCTTGTCGCCCGGACATGGTCGACGACCTCGCGGGTACTTCTCGCCGGTGGCTCGGTCCTGTGGGCCATCGGTTTCGCGGCGCTACTCGACGCGGCGCCGCCGTATGTGCTCGCCGATGCGGACCTGATGCGACGGGACGCGTCTCTGGGGATCGTCGTGGCGAGTGTGTTCGCGGCCGCCGGCGCCCTGGTCCTGGCCGCCGGGTGGGCCCGCCTCACCGACGAGAAGGTCTCGCGCGCAGCCCATATCGCCGCCGGAGTGGTCGTCGTCTACGCACTCACCGCGATCAGTGTGACCGCAGGCGTCCTGGTCGCCGGGTCGGACGGCTTCCTCGCCGGTCACGTGCTGGCGACCACCTGCTGGATGGTCCTCGCGGGGACGGCCCTGGCCTATGCCCGGCGTCGCACCGGTGCCGCACGTACCGCCGCGGTCACCGGGGGTCTAGTCCTCGTCGCGGCCGCGATGGCGAAACTGTTCCTCTTCGACCTGGCCACCCTCGACGGGATCTTCCGCGTGATCGTGTTCATCGTGACCGGACTCATCCTGCTCGGCCTGGGCGCCTGGTACGCCCGCGCCCTCCAGGACGACCCGGCCGAGCCGTCTTCGGCGACAGCCGTATGACCCTGTCGAACAATATGACGTCGTGCCCGGAATGCGGGCACGACGTCATACGGGTCGGCGTCGGGCTAGGCGGTCGTCGTACGGACCGGCGCGGCCACGTCGACCTCGGTCGTCGCGTCGTGGGCGGGGGGTCGACGATCCGGAGCGGTCCGTACATGGGTGAAGTACAGCGTCAGACCGACGAAGGTGAGTCCGCCGACGAGATTGCCGATCACCGTGGGGATCTCGTTCCAGACGAGGTAGTCGGCGATCGAGAAGTCACCGCCGAGCATGAGACCCGAGGGGAAGAGGAACATGTTGACGATCGAGTGCTCGAAGCCCATGTAGAAGAACAGCATGATCGGCATCCACATCCCGATCACCTTGCCGGGCAGGGATGTCGACATCATCGCGGCGACGACACCGGTGGACACCATCCAGTTGCACAGCACGCCGCGGATGAACAGCGTCAGCATGCCGGCGGCCCCGTGCTCGGCGTAACCGACGGTACGGCTGTGGCCGATCTCGCCGAGCCGCTGTCCCACCTCGTCGGGTGCGACGCTGAATCCATAGGTCAGGATGACCGCCATCATCACCGCGACCAGGATGGCGCCGAGGAAGTTCCCGAGGAACACCAGACCCCAGTTGCGCAGCATCGACCGGACCGTGACTCCTCGTCGCTTGTCGAGCAGTGCGAGTGGCACCAGCGTGAACACACCGGTGAGCAGGTCGAATCCCATCAGGTAGAGCAGGATGAAGCCGACCGGGAACAACAGCGCCCCCAGCAGCGGCTGGCCGGTCTGCACGGTGACGGTCACCGCGAAGGCCGCGGCCAGAGCCAGGATCGCGCCGGCCATGAACGCCCTGATCAGGGTGTCGCGGGTGGACATGAACGCCTTGGACTCGCCGGCGTCGACCATCTTCACCGCGAATTCGGACGGTTTCACATAGGACATGTGGTTCTCCTCGAACTCCTCAGTTGATGCGCCCATGGAACCGAGGCCACATGTCCGTTCGGTGTCATCGACGAGTCTCCCTGTTACACCGCCCTCACTCGGTCCAGGTCGCGGTGTGAAGTTCTGGTGTCGCCGCGGTCTGCGGTGGGCGTGTCGATCGTGTGAACACTGCCGAAAGTCGCTGACTCGACTTGGCATCGTGCCCGCCGATGGGCAATGTGGGTGTGGTCCAACACTATCGATGGAGATGACGATGACCACCCCGATCATGCCGAAAACCGATGCCGCAGAGCTGATCAACGCCGCGCGGATTCGCCAGGGACTGACGTGGGCGACAATTGCCGAGAATATCGACGCCCCGTTGGTCTGGACCGTCGCTGCGCTGCTGGGCAAACATCCGGTCCCGGCCACGAAGGCCACCGCCGTGGTGGAACTGCTCGGCCTCGGCGAGGGCGTCGCCGAGAGTCTGCGGCAACAGCCGACGCGTACACCCGACGAGGCGGCGACGAGCGACCCCACCATCTACCGCTTCTACGAGGCGCTCGACGTCTACGGGCCCGCGCTGAAGGCACTCATCCACGAGGAGTTCGGCGACGGCATCATGAGCGCCATCAACTTCAACATCGACATCCGACGCCGGCCCGACCCGAACGGCGACCGCGTGGTCGTGACCTTCGACGGGAAGTTCCTCGACTACAACTGGTGAGCCACCTGGTGAACCTCGCGGGTCACCGAACGCAGGGCCAGCATCGTCGACGCGTAGACGGCCGGGTCGGTGGGGTCGAAACCGAGGACCGTCCGGATCCGTTCGAGCCGCTGATAGAGGCTCTGCCTGCCGATGTGGAGCGCCGCAGCCGACCGCGTCGCGCTGCAGCCGTGCGCCAGGTGCACCGCCAGGGTCCGGACGAGGTCCGACGAGGAGCGTCCATCGGCCGCGACGAGTGGTTCCACCAGGGACCGCAGCTCCGTCCGAAGAGCGGGATCCAGCGCACCGATCGCCTCGTCGACGAGGAGTTCGCGCGAGGTGAACACCCGTCGTCCCGTCCCGAGGCCCGCGGCGGTGGACGCCGCGAGCCCGAGTTGCCGCCCGCATCGGCGCAATGAGGCGGAGAGGACGGACGCCACATCCGCGCCGGGCCCGACATCGTCGATGACACAGGGGTTTCCGACGACGACCGTGGTGCGTCCGATTCGGTTGCCCTGCCGTGTCAACGAGGACGCCACCCGGTCGACCGGGTCGGTGGCGCCCTCTCCTCCCCCGGCCGGCACCGCGGCCAGAGCGTAGAGCGTGGCGTCGACGATGCTGCGTGCCACCGAATCCAGCTCGGCGCCGGCGACCGCGGCATCGGCCATCCGCGGGTCGGGGGCCTCCGCCGCAAGGGGCACCACCACGGTGGGCGCCCCCACGGACACCCCCGCGGCGGCCAGGCGTGCCCGCAGATCCGCGGGTCGCATCGGTCTGGCGTCGACCAGGTCTTCGACGAGCCGCGCGGCCAGGGCCGAACCCCGGACCCCGGTCCGGGTCAGGCCGACCGCCACCGGACCGGCGGCCGCACGCAACAGACTCTGCGCGAACGGGACCGGGCCGGCGTCGGTGCGCTCGCCCACGATCAGCCGGGCGATCGGACGTCCCTTGCTGTGGACCGTGGCCTCCGATACGGCCCGGTCGACGACCCGCCACGCCGCCGAGTCGTCGTCGACGCCGTGCGCGGACAGCAGCGCCCCGGATGTGGACACGAGAACGACAGGCGCATGCAGGGTTTCGGCCACATGGCCGAGCATGGGCGCGACCCCGGCACCGGCCGCCAGGTCGTCGTGGAGTGACTCCACGAGAGTCGAGCGGACTCGTAACTCGTCGACCTCGCGGGCGGCGATCGCGGTGTTGACCGCTCGGCACACGTCGATGAAGGGGACCACCGCCCGGAGTTCGATGATCGGCAGCCGGACCGCCGATCCCGCCCGCACCATCTCCTCGGGTACCGCCTCGAACGTCCGACCCACTTCGATCGCGACCGCCGCGACCCCGCGCTGCGACAGGTCCTGCACATAGTGCTTGCGGGTGCCGGCATCGAGTCCGCGCAGACCGAGCCCCGTCGTGAGCAGCAACTCGCCGCCGGTGAGCAGCGGCCCGATCTCGTAGATCTCGCTCGAATGCACCCACCGCACGGGTGCGTCGAGACGTTCGTGGCCGCTCAGAACCCGCGGCTCGGCGACCGCCAGGTGGTCGTCGAGGATCTCCCGAAGCGTCGGGGTGGCGGTATCCGTCGGGGGTCGATCGAGCGTCATGGACGAAGACAATATGCACCGGCGGCCTCGGCCGCAGTACGACGATCTGTCAGTTGTCACCGTCGGAGCCACCCGGCACTCTCGAAGCATGACGATCTCGCTGCCCGGCCATGCCGGTCTCGACGTGTCCGGGATGCTCGACGTCGCCTACCGGGAGGCACGGACGAGCCTCGACGAGGGCGGCATCCCGATCGGCGCGGCCCTCTTCGCGGCCGACGGCACGCTGCTCGGCGCGGGCCACAATCGGCGCGTGCAGGCCGACGATCCGTCGGCGCACGGCGAGACCGATGCATTCCGCGCCGCGGGGCGGCAACGGGATTACGGGCCGACGATCATGGTGACGACCCTGTCGCCGTGCTGGTACTGCTCCGGCCTCATCCGCCAGTTCGGCATCGGCACGGTCGTCATCGGCGAAAACACCTCGTTCTACGGCGGAGAGGACTGGTTGCGTGAGCACGGTGTCGAGGTCATCGTGCTCGACGACGAGCGGTGCGCGGAGATGATGTCGTCGTACATCGCGGCCAATCCTGCGGTGTGGAACGAGGACATCGGGGTCGCCCCGGCCGACGAGAACGTGGAGATGTCATGACCGACAGCCCGGTACTCACCGTCGACCTTCGGGAGTGGCAGGCCGGAGGTGCTGCCGCGCAACGGGTCTGCGCCGCTGTCGATGAATCCCTGCAGCAGGCCGGGTTCCTGCTCGTCACCGGGCACGGACTCGATCCCGAGTTGCCGACCTCCCTTCGCGCGGCGGCCCGTCGGTTCTTCGCTGTCCCAGCCGACGTCAAGAGCCGGTACTCCGCCGGTGTCGGCGGCCGCGGTTGGATCGGTCCCGGCAAGGAGGCCAACGGTTTCGCCGAGGGCACCGAGACCCCGCCGGACCTGAAGGAGTCGTTCACCTCCGGTGCGCAGACGCCGGTGGGCATACCCGAGATCGACGGGTACTGGTTCGCCCCCGACGTGTGGCCGGCAGAGACGCCCGAACTCCGAGAACTGTTCACGGCGTGGACGTCTCAGATGCGGCGGCTGTCCGACGACCTGCTGGCGCTGATGGCCGCCGCACTCGGCCTCGTCGGCCCGGACAATCCGTTCCGCGACCTCGCGTCGACGCCGACGTGGTCGTCCAACATCAACCACTACCCGCCGCTGCACGACGTCGGAACCCCCGAACCCGGCCAGTTCCGCATCGGACCGCACACCGACTTCGGCACCGTCACCATCCTCGACCGCGAACCCGGCGCCGGCGGATTGCAGGTCTACAGCGAGCAATCGGGGTGGGCCGACGCACCGTGGAACCCCGACGCCCTGACCGTCAACATCGGGGACATCCTCGAGTACTGGTCGGCCGGGCGCTGGCCCGCGGGCCGGCACCGCGTCCTGCCACCGCAACCCGACGCACCCGCCGAAGACCTCGTCTCGCTGATCTTCTTCTACGAACTCGATCACGACGCCCTCGTCTCACCCGTCGCCCCACCCGTGGGCCGCCGCGCCGGACTCGAACCGGTGGTGTCCGGGGACTTCATCCGACAGCGCCTCGACGCGATCACCGTCGGCTGAGACCCGCCCCTCCACTCCCGAGGCGGAAAAGCGCGAACCCCCTCCGCTCCCTGAGGAGCGCCCGGAGCTTGCGGAGGTCGCGTCACGAAGGGTCCGGCGACCGAGGGTTGCGTAACCCTTCGTGACGCTCGCAGGCTCGCTCCTCAGGGAGCAGAGTGCTTTCGTGGTTCACGACGGGCGCCAGGCCGCAGATACTGAGGTGCTAGGTGCGCGACCCCCGCTCCCTGAGGTGCGAGGAGCGATAGCGACGAGCCTCGAAGGGTCTGGTGGGAATGTTCCTGTAGCCATTAGCCTTCGAGGCTCGCTTTACTCGCACCCTGGGAGCGGCCGGCCGGCCCGGAAAAGCTCGTCCCCGTGAGCAGGGTCGAAGGGCAATGTGCCCTTCGATCCTGCTGAGGGGGAAGCGAATTCACGCGTAGCGCCACACCGCTGGAGCGGCCCGGCGTCGTCAACGCGGTTCCGGTCCGGTGACCAGCGGGAGCGACGGGTTGTTGGCCCACGCGGTCATCGAACCGTCGTAGACCGCGACATCGTCGCGTCCGACGAGTGCGAGCGCGTGCGCGATCCCGGTGGCCGCGATGCCGCCGCCGCAGTACGTCACGACCTTGGTGTCGTCGGCCAGTAGCCCGGCCGCCTCGAACTCCCGACGCAGCTCGTCGACCGGGCGGAGGTCGCCGGTCTCGGCGTCACGGATCGAGAACACCGGGAGATTCACCGATCCCGGGATGTGGCCCTGACGGGCGTACGTCGTGGTCTCACCGCGATAAGTCGGCTCGTCGAGGACGTTCACCAGCAGCGTCGACGGATCATCAAGCGCGGCAGCGACCTCCGTGGTCGAGCGCAACAGTTCGGGACGACGCGTCCCGTGAAAAGTACGCGGGGTGACGGTCGACTCGGCATCGGTCACCGGGGCGCCGGCCGCCTTCCAGGCCGGCAGGCCGCCGTCGAGCACGGTCACGGCGTCGAAACCCTCGAGTCGCAGGTGCCACCAGAAGCGCGTTGCCCAGAACCCCTCGAGCTGGTCGTACACCACGACGGTCGCCCCGTCTCCGATCCCCAACGCCGATGCGGCCGTGGCGAACTGCTCGGATGACGGGACCGTCCACGGTTCGGGGCTGTCGGCGTCGGCGAAGTCGGTCAGCAGATCGGCGAACACCGCACCCGGGATGTGTTCCGCGCGAAAGGACTCCGCTCCCGATTCGGGGACATATGGCCCCTCTTTCGGAATCGGGAGATGGGTGGTCGCGTCGACGATGACCACGGTGGGGTCGTCGAGCCGCTCCCGCAACCAGGCGACGTCGACCAGCGCGGGAAGGACAGAAGTACTCATCGGAACCTCTCGAGAAACGGGCAAAACACCCCCGACGTCACCGAGTGGTGTGTCTCGCAATTGTCTAGCTCGTTGTTCGGTAGGCTGGGTTGATGAGTGCACCGGCAGCGTGTTTGCGGTTGACGAAAGCCGAGCGGGAGACGTTGGAAACGTTGGCGCGGGCGCAGACCGCGCCGCACCGTGAGGTGTTGCGGGCCAGGGTTTTGCTGATGGCCGCCGACGGCGAAGCGAATCGGGTGATCGCCGAGGAACTTGGGGTGACCGCGGTGACAGTGCGGGCGTGGCGCACACGTTTCGCCGAGGACGGGTTGACGAAGTTCGGGCAGGTGCGAGCTGGTCGGGGCCGTAAGTCTTCGATCAGTGAGGAGAAGGTCGCCGAGATCGTGCGGTTGACCAAGACGAGCACTCCACCCGGGCATACCCATTGGTCGTGCCGCACGATGGCCGCCCATGTTGGGGTGAGTCCGGCTACCGTGCAACGCATTTGGTCTGATCTTGGGCTTAAGCCGCATCGGGTGGACACGTTCAAGGTGAATCACCCTAGGTTTTGTGCCGCCTCCAATGTGGGCTGGTCCTCGGGTCCGAGGCCAGCGTAGTGGAGCGTTTCGAACTCGGTCGGGGGAATCTGGCCGATACTCGAGTGC
>NZ_SCOC01000060.1:0-15562 GCF_005502615.1 Gordonia sp. ALPHA1B1
ACAACCGACCGCCCGCGCCCGTGGCCGCGACCCACGGTTGGGTCGGTTTCGCCGGCGGAGGCGGGGTGATGACCTGGGTCGCGGCCACGGGCGCGGGCGGTCGGTTGTCGGGACGAGTTCGTTCCAGCGCGGCGCGCAGATCCGCGGCGAACGAACTGCAGGTGGGGTACCGGTCGAGGGGACCGCGCGCGAGCGCACGGTCGAAGACGGGATCGAGGGCGGCGAGCTCGGGTCGGTGGGTGCTGATCGGCGCGGGGCGCGTCGTGAGCTTGGCGACGATGTGACGGGTCTGTGTGTCGGCATCGAACGGGGTTGCGCCGGAGAGCAATTCGTAGGCGGTGCAGGCCAGCGCGTACTGATCCGATGCGGGACCCGCGGGTTTGCCGTCGAGGATCTCCGGCGCGGCGTAGACGAGGGTGCCCACGAACGACGACGGCGCCGTCAGGGTGGTCGCGGTGGTGAGTTTCGCGATCCCGAAGTCGAGCACGACGACGCGGTCGAGGGCGTCGTCCATCGCTCGGCGCGTGACCATGATGTTGCCGGGTTTGATGTCGCGGTGGATCACGCCGTGCTCGTGTGCGTAGTCGAGGGCGTCGGCGACCCGGGAGGCGACGGCCACCACCTCGTCGGGGCGGAGCGAGGCGCGTCGGAGGTCGCGGCCGTCGAGGTAGGCCATCGTGAACCAGGGGTCGCCGTCGGCGACGCCGTAGTGGTAGATCGTGACGATCGACGGATGGTCGAGGGCGGCCGCGGTCTGTGCTTCGCGACTGAACCGGCGCGCGAACTCCTCGTCGACGGTCTCGGCGATCGAGATCACCTTGAGGGCCTCGCGCCGACGAAGTTGCGGATTCTCGACCAGGTAGACGGTGCCCATTCCGCCGCTCCCCAGCCGCGTGATCACCCGGTAGCCGGCGACCTGGACCGGTTGGGCGACCATGGGCGCCTCCTGGGGCGTGACCTGTGTTGCGACGACCTTAGCCCCGGCACGGGACTTCCGCCCCGGACACGGGTCTTGTTCATTCGAACGGCATGGCACAATGCACGACGTGGCAAACAAATCTGGCGCTGAAACACCCTCCTCCGGCGAAGCGGGGGCCGGCACCGGCAAGGTCGTCGAATCTGCCAAGGGCAAGAAGCACTACGTCGACAACGGCTGGCCGCAGGACGAGAACGGCGATGCCGCCGAGCACGCGGTCTCCGAACTCGCGACCCACATCTCGGGTGCGTTGTCGCCGTTCGGCGACACCGAGTTCCCGCTTCCGGTCGACGACCTGCCGTTCGTGCAGTCGAAGACCATCGTCAACCGCTGACGTCGATGCCGCCCACCGGGACTGACGAAGGTGGGTCGGACGCCCGGGACACCGGGCCGGCCGGCGGCTCTCGGCTGAGTCATCTGGACGAGTCCGGAACGGCCCGCATGGTCGACGTCGGCGCCAAGCCGACGACGAAGCGTCGCGCCGTCGCCGCCGGCACGTTCCACACCACCGCCGAGGTGATCGGTCTCCTGAGCGAGTCGCGGCTGCCCAAAGGAGATGTGCTGGCCACGGCGCGCATCGCCGGGATCATGGCGGCCAAACGCACCGACGAGTTGATCCCGCTGTGCCATCAGCTGGCGTTGTCGTCGGTGGAGGTCGACTTCGCGATCGGCGCCGACACGATCGAGGTCACCGCGACCGTGGCGACCTCCGGCCAGACGGGTGTGGAGATGGAGGCGTTGACAGCGGTCGCAGTCGCCGGGCTGACGCTTCACGACATGGTCAAGGCCGTCGACCGACGGGCGCAGATGGACGGCATCCGCCTGCTCGCCAAGACCGGCGGCAAATCCGGCGACTGGTACCGCGAACCGTCTGACCCGGCTCATGACTGACCAGAGAACTCCTCGCGTGGCGCGCGTCGTCGTCGCGTCGAACCGCGCCAGCAGCGGTGTCTACGAAGACCGGTCCGGACCGATCATCGAGGCCTGGCTGGTCGAGCAGGGTTTCACCGTCGACGAGTGCGACGTCGTCGCCGACGGCCCGCCGGTCGGCGAGGCCCTCCGCGCCGCGATCTACGCCGAGGTCGACCTCGTCATCACCACGGGCGGAACGGGTTTGACGCCCACGGACCGGACTCCGGAGCAGACCCGCCCGCTCCTCGACGTCGAGATCCCGGGTCTGGCCGACGCCATCCGGTCGGCCGGGCTGCCGACGGTGCCCACCGCGGTCCTCTCACGCGGACTCGCCGGAATCGCCGGGACGACCCTCGTCGTGAACCTGCCCGGTTCGACCGGCGGGGTCCGCGACGGGCTCGGCGTCCTCGCCGGCGTCGTCCACCACGCGCTCGATCAGATCCGCGGAGGCGACCACCGATGACCCGAGAGGCCGGCTCGCACGTGGTGCACACCGCGGTCGTCGACGAGCCGATCACGCTGGCCGACCACGAGGCGATGGTCATCGACGCCGCCGAAGGTAAAGCCGGTGCGGTGGTCGGGTTCGTGGGCGCGGTCCGCGACCACGACGGCGGCCGCACCGTGACCGCGCTGCATTACTCGGGGCATCCCACGGCGACGAAGGTCCTGGCCGAGGTCGTCGCGGAGGTCTCCGCGGTCCACGGGGTGCGCGCGGTCGCGGTGTCCCACCGGGTCGGCGACCTCGTCATCGGCGACATCGCGTTCGTGGTCGCGGTGGCGGCCGACCATCGTCGGGCGGCGTTCGAGACCTGCTCGCGCCTCGTCGACGAGGTCAAGGCCCGCCTGCCAGTCTGGAAACACCAGTTCTTCGACGACGGCACCGACGAATGGGTCAACTCGGCCTGACCCCGCCCCCCGCTGGTTGAGCTGACCCCCGCTGGTTGAGCTGACCCCCCGCTGGTTGAGCTGACCCCCGCTGGTTGAGCTTGTCGAAACCAATGGAAAAGGGCCCCGCACGGATGGTCCATCGTGCGGGGCCCTTCGTCTGGGTCCCAGATCAGGCGTCGAGCGGCGATCAGGGGTTGGGCAGCAGGTGCTTGTTGTCGTTGAACAGCTTGATCTGGTCCTGGTTCAGCGTGACGCCGCTGTCCTTGGCCGCCTGCCAGAGGTTCTTGATCTCGGGGCTGACGCCGGCCTCGGTGAGGGCGTCGGTGACCTGGTTGGCGACGTCCTCGGTGGTCTTCGCCAGGTCGACGCTGCCGTTGCCGCCGGGGAGCACCGGGGCGATCTCACGCGGGGTGTCGGTCGGCGCGCTGCGCGGGGTCGAGCCCGACAGGCCGGTGCCACAGGTGGGCCAGGCACCCTTGCCCTGCGAACCGAGCACACGCTCGGCGACGACGATCTGCTCCTCGCGCGAGGCCTGATCGGCGGTTGGGGCGAACTCGCCGCCGCCGTGGCCGGTCCAGGTGCTCGGGGAGAACTGCAGGCCGCCGTGGTAGCCGTTGCCGGTCGCGATGGCCCAGTTGCCACCGGATTCGCACTGCGCGACCTGGTTCCACTCGGCGTCGGTGGCCGCATTGGCGGTACCGGTGCCCAGGAGGGCTGCTCCGCCGCCGAGGACCGCGCCGGTGAGGGCGACCTTGGTGATGGTCTTGGCGGCCGTGCTGGTCGTCTGCTTGCGATGACGTCCGGACATGTCTGTGTTTCCTCTCTCCACGCGCCTACGAAGTCAGCTGTCGGGTTCGAGCGAGAGGTGCTCGGTCCCGGGTCGTCGTGGTGGTCGCCGCGACTTCCGGGACTTAACCCCGAGGACACCTGGTGTGGTGCCCGGTCTCAGGGGATGAGGTTGGGTCCCCCGTCCTCGTTCCTAGATTGCTTGTCGTTCCCACCGGCGGAACGAGGCTCGGCGCGGCCGGTGGGACGTTATGTCTTGGTTGCTGTGTCGTGACCTCCGAGGAGGACGCTTCGAACAGTACGTCGTTCGTTGGACTGAATCACCTGCTTGGACGCAAGCGATTTTCGGCCCGGATCCGGGTCTTCCGACCCACTTCGGCCGTCATCCCAGTTCAACGGGTTAGTGGCCGTCCCGTGCCCATCCTGTTACCGCACCGTGATGTGACTAAGGTCACAGGCCGGGTGTGGCGTCAGCCACCGGCAAACGGGGGGAGGACGTCGAGTGTCGTGCACGTGCCGAGCGCACGCGTCCGATCGGAGAACGCGATCTCGTCGCGCAGATACGAGCAGCGTTCGAGAACCGTGGCGAGGGAGGGGTTTCCGGCGGCGAGGATGCCCTCGAGGGCGCCGAGCGGGGTCGACGGGTCGACGTCGATCACCTTCTCCTCGGCACCGGCCGCGGCGCGCGCGGCCGCGAAGAAACGAACTGTGAGCTGCATCGGACGCGAGCCTAGCCGCCGATCGCCGACATCGGCCGATCCGGTTGGGTGAAGCCCGCCGCGTTCACTTCGTGGCCCGCCGCTTTCGCCCACATGTTCGCGCGCCACAGGCGCGCGAGGGCGGCGTCGATCTCGTCGTCGGGGAGGGTGCGCAACGCGTGCCGCACGTCGGTTTCCGACGTCGCGAACAGGCAGTTGCGCAGTGATCCGTCCGCGGTGAGCCGGGTGCGGTCGCAGTCCCCGCAGAACGGCCGGGTGACCGACGCGATCACCCCGACGCGTGCCGGGCCGTGCGCGCCGCGGTGGCCGTCGACGAGCCACGTGGCGGCGGGCGCGCTCCCACGTGGCGCAGGGTCGGGCAGCAGGGTGAACCGCTTCCGCAGGGTCGCGAGGATCTCCTGTGCGGTCACCATCTGTGCTCGCTGCCACGCATGGTCGGCGTCGAGTGGCATCTGTTCGATGATGCGCAGCTCGTAACCGTGCTCGAGACAGTAGGCGAGCAGGTCGGGGACTCCGGGCAGGTCGCTGCGGTCGGGTACCACGGCGTTGACCTTGACCGGGTCGAGCCCGGCGCGGCGGGCCGCCGCCAGGCCGTCGAGCACATCGGACAGACGGTCCCGGCGCGTGATCTCGGCGAAGCGGGCCGGGTCGATGGTGTCCAGCGAGATGTTGATACGGCCGAGGCCGGCGTCGACCAGACCGCCGACCCGCCGGGTCAGTCCGAGTCCGTTCGTCGTCATCGCGATCTCGGGCGACTGCGGGAGGCCCGCGACGGCGGCGATGACGTCCTCGAGGTCGCGGCGCAGCAGTGGTTCGCCGCCGGTGAATCGGATGCGCTCGATTCCCAGGTGGCGCACTGCGACGGTGAGCACCCGGATCAGTTCGTCGGTGGACAGCACCTGGTCGGTGGGCATCCAGTCGAGGCCCTCGGCCGGCATGCAGTACGAGCACCGCAGATTGCAGCGGTCGGTGACCGAGACCCGGAGATCCTTCGCGACCCGACCGAAGGTGTCGAGCAACGGCCCGTCGGTGGGCGCGTCGGAGGTCGCTGCTTCCCGCGGGGAGCGGGGCAGCGGCAGTCCGAGGCCGACCGTGCTCATGGTGCTGGGCGACTCACTTCCGGGTCGGGTCCGTGCGCGCCTCCAGGGCGCGGAAGGTGCTGGCGTGGAAGACCAGGGGCTCGATGTCGGGATCGGCGCGCAAGGTCCCGATCTCCAGCAACACGACGGTGTGGTCGCCGGCCTGGATCTCGTTGTGGATCGTGCACGACAGGTGGGCGGCCGCGTCGGGCACGAAGACCGCCCCGCGATCGGTGCTCAGCGGCGTGATGCCGTCGAACCGGTGCTCCGACGACCCGGCGAGCTGCTTGCAGAGTTCGATCTGGTCGCCGGCGAACACGCTGACCCCGATGGCCGGTGCGGTACGGATCCGCGGCCAGGTCGTCGAGGTGTTCTGGACGCAGACCGAGACGAGCGGCGGGTCGAGCGACACGGTGGTGAACGAGCTCGCGGCCATTCCGATCAATGTGGTCGAATCCCCGTCACGCTGTTCGCAACACACCGCCACGACGCCCGACGGGAAACAGCTGTACGCGTCACGCAGCGCCCGCCCGTCGGAGACGGGGGAGAGATCGGGGGTGGTGTCGATGGTTGTGGTCACGGTCCTCACCTGGCTCGGCGTCCGGCACGGAGTGCGTACACCAGGCCCAGGACGAAGCCCAGCGGTGCGCACATGGTCAGCAGATAGACGGCGGTCGGCGCGGTGTCGCCGCCGGTCACCAACGGTGTCAGGAACAACGCCACGATCGCCAGAATTCCGATCATGAACACGACCCCGGCAGCCTGCAGCAACCGCGGGGAGGATGTCTTCTGCATACCCGCCACGGTAGTGCAACGCGCGCCGGTGCGACGCCGCGCGATCCGTGCCCGCCGGGTAATGGTGTGACCGCGCGGTGGGGCGTTGGCTAGGATGGTCCGAAGCAGGCGCCTTGCATCCGTCTGGGCTCGCACGGTCTTCCACCGTCCGGGCCGCGAGATGGGTGACGGCGTCTTTTGTCGTGACGGGTCGTTTTTCGACAGATCTAGAACAGATGAGGGTGAGCACAGTGCCGACCGGCAAGGTGAAGTGGTACGACGCGGACAAGGGCTTCGGCTTCCTCTCCCAGGAGAGCGGTGAGGACGTCTACGTCCGTTCGGCAGCGTTGCCCGACGGAGTCGAGGCGCTCAAGCCGGGCCAGCGCGTCGAGTTCGGCATGGCCGCCGGTCGTCGCGGCCCGCAGGCGTTGAGCGTGAAGGTGCTCGAACCGGCACCCAGCGTCTCCAAGAACGTGCGCGAAGCCGCCCGCAAGGACGTGAAGCGGCACACCCCCGACGAACTGCACGGGATGGTCGCCGACCTCATCACCCTGCTCGAGGGCAAGGTCCAGCCGGACCTGCGCAAGGGGCGTTACCCCGACCGTAAGACCGCACAGCGGATCTCCGAAGTCGTGCGTGCCGTCGCGCGGGAGCTCGACTCCTAGGGCCGACTACGCGGCGGGCGCGGTCTGAACCGCGAGCTCGCCGCGCGGCAGGACGTCGTCGGCGGGGGTGAGCCGCGCCGACGCCGAGATCACGGTGAACCCGACCAGCACCCGGTCCGGTTCCGACCGGAGCGTCAGGGTGAAGGTGTCGTCCGCGCCCTGCTGCTGCTCGTCCTCGACGATCCCGCGCGGAGTCCGATAGACCGCCGCGAGGTTCCACGGACCCTGCGCGATCTCGCTCGAGACCGTCAGCATGATCGTCGAACCCACCGGCACCGGCACCGTCGCGGTCTCGTTCGGCGCGGTGATCTCGGGATCGCACGCGGTCAGCATCAAATCGCACCACCAGCGCGGATCGACGGTGTGCAACTCATCGCCGACCGCGACGTGCAGGTAGGGCTGATCGTCGTGCGCCGCGTTGCGGGTCAGCAGGAACACCGACGTCCCCACCACCGCGACGAACAGCACGACGACGATCGCGATGATCGACAGAGCCTTCTTCTCACCACTGCTGATCACTGACGACGTTGTCCTGTCTGGTTGGGCGGCGGGTGATCGCCGGGGCTGTACGGGCGCTCACCCCGGGTCTCGAACGGGGCGGTCGACGGGGTCCGGGTGGGCATCCGGGCGGTCGAGGGCCGCGCGGCGTGCGGTCGGGTGTCGGCGTCCGCCGGACCGGTCCGGGTGGCCGATCGGGCTTCTGCCGCGCGGAAGGCGACGGTGGGCGCGGCGTGGTCGGGGCGTCGACCGCCCAGACCGGGGACCAGTGACTTGCCGCGGGTGGTCATCACCGTCTGCAGCAGCCCGAGGCCGAGCAGTACCGAGACGACCGTGAACCCGATCCACAGGGTCGGCGGCAGCAGCACCCCGAGCGAGGCGCCGAAGACCCACGACAGCTGCAGCACCGTCTCCGACCGGCCGAACGCCGAGGCGCGGGACTCGTCGGGCAGGTCGTCCTGGATGGACGAGTCGAGGCACACCTTCCCGATCGCGCTGGTGCCGGAGGCGACCAGGGCTGCCACGGCGGCCGCGGCGATGTTGCCGAAGATGGCGGCCAGGACCGCGACGACGAAGCAGGCGGCGGTCGCGCCGACGACGATGTTCGGCGGGTTCTTCAGCTCGAGGCGGGTGCCGACGCCGTTGCCGATCATGTTGCCGACGCCGGCGGCGGCGCCGACCGCGCCGAGGAGAAGCAGCTGGGTCCAGTCCGAGGCGTCGCCCTGCTGGGCCTTGGCGTAGAACGCCACGAACAGCGTCAGGAAGCCGGTCAGGATGCGGATCGTGCCGTTGCCCCACAACCCGGCGACGACCTTGCGTCCGAGTGGCTGGCGCATCTTCGCCGCGAGCATCTTCGCGCCGTCGCGAGCGCTCGTCGGCTGCTCGGAGTCGCCGGGGACCGACCGCGCGGGCTCGCCGTGGTACGTGAGGGTCGTCGGGATCTCGCCCTCGGTGGACTCGACCCACGCCGGGATGCGCATGCACAGGTAGGCGCCCGCGGCCGCGACGACGGCCAGCCACACCATGGCACCCGGCAGATGCAGCGGGAGCAGCTGGCCGAGGAGGAACTCGATGGCCGCGGCGACCGCGCCGCCCACGACCGTGCCCCCGATGAGGCCGAAAGTGGTCAGCCGTGAATTGACCCGGGGAAGGTCGATGGTCGGCGGCACCACACGCGGCGTGACGGCCGACTTGAGGACGCCGAACGATTTGGACAGCACCAGCAGACCGAGGGCACACGGATAGAGCACCCATGGGTCGTATTCGAGCTGCTGGGTGATGTCGTTCCACTGGACGTTGGCCATGATGAGCAGGGCCAGGACGACGCGCAGGCCGAAGGTCGTGGCCATGGCGATGCGGCGGCCGCGCTGCAGTCGGTCGAGGAGCGGGCCGATGAGCGGAGCGATCAGGGCGAACGGCGCGATTGTCAGTGCCAGGTACAAGGCCACATTGGTCTTCGACTCACCGGTCGCGGCGGCGAAGAACAGCGTGTTCGCCAGCGCGACGGCCATCGCGGCGTCGGCGGCGAAGTTGGCGATCACCGGCAGCGTCAGCGCGGTCAGGCCCGACTGGTCGGCGCCGTCGGCGGTGGCCGCCCGGTGGATCTTGCCGATCCCCCTGCCGGTCAGCTCGCGACTCCGCATCGCCGCGACCCGCATCACCGTCAGCTTCTTGGGTGTACGGCTTCCACCGTTCTGGGGCCCGTGGTCGGTCGGCATCGCCCGGGTCGCCTCGTCGGCCGGCGGACGGGCGCGGTCGTCGAGCGGCGGGAGATGCGGGTTGTGGGTCGGCGGGGGGAGGTAGGCGTTGCGGCCGGGACCCGGCCCGGACGGCGGCTCTCCCCATCCCGGCGCCGGTCGCCGGGTCCGCATCTGCCGCGTCTCGTCGGCCGGATAGTTCGTCGAACCGGGGTGCTGCGCGGCGCGTCGTGCACGACCGGCGGGTGGCGGTTGCCGAGGGTGCTGGTCGGCGGGACCCCTGGGGGCCCCGCGCCCCTCGTCGTGTCGGGAACTCCGTGGGATCACGCAGACGATTGTTCCTCATCTCCGGCTGTGGTCGCTTGAAGCGGGTCGGTTGTGTGGCACACGTCGGCGGTATTGCACACTGGAGCGGTGACTCAGGTTGGTGACGGCGAACGGCACGGTGAGACCGAACGGCTGCTGGCAGCCGTCGACATCGCGCGTTCCGCGCTGCTCGATGAAGGTCAGCGGCCCGGAGCGCACCGGCGCAGTGTCGCCGAGGGCGACTGGGCCGCCGCTCACTACTTCGATGCCGAGCTCACGGGCTACCGGGGGTGGCAGTGGTGCGTCGTGCTGGCGGGTTCCCCGGGCAGCGACGAGATCACGCTCAGCGAGGTCGTGCTGCTTCCCGGTGACGGCTCGCTGCTCGCGCCGCCGTGGGTGCCGTGGTCGGAGCGGGTCGCGTCGGGCGATCTCGCACCGGGCGATCTGCTCGCCGCCGAACCCGACGACCCGCGTCTCGTGCCGAACCAGATCGACACCGGCGACGAGTTCCGATTCGAGTCCGAGTCCGTGGAACCCGACGACATCGGTCAGGTCGCGGGCGAGCTGGGGCTCGGCCGCAAGAGACTCCTGAGCCCGGAGGGACGCGCCGAGGCTGCGCAGCGCTGGTACGACGGCGACTTCGGTCCCGGCTCGGAGATGGCGCAGGCCGCGCCGTACTCGTGCTGTACCTGTGGTTTCTACGTCCCGCTCGCGGGTGCGCTGCGCGCCGGCTTCGGCGCCTGCACCAACGAACTGGCGGCCGACGGGCGCGTGGTGTCGGCCGAATACGGATGCGGTGCGCACTCGGACGTGCAGGGCCCCAAGGGGAACGGATCGCCCGCGTACGACGCCTACGACGACGGCGCGATCGAGGTCGTCGAGATCTCCCGGGACGCGGAACCGGCCCGGACCTGATCCGGCGCGAACCGACCGTGACCGACGATCCGTTCGGCACCGCGACATTGCGGTCGTCGACCCTGGATGCGTGGGCGGCGTCGCCGACCCGGTTGGCCGAGGACGCGGCCGCCGAAGCGGATCTGGTGACCGTCGGCTACCGGGATCGACTGCTGACCGAACTGGCCGCGAACGCCGCCGACGCGGCCGCGGCGGCCGGTGTCGAGGGCCGGCTGGCGGTCTGGGTGGACGGCACCGAGTTGCATGTCGCCAACACCGGGGCCCCGCTGACCGATGCGGGGGTGCGTTCACTCGCCGCGTTGCGGGTGTCGGCGAAGGCCGCGGACGACTCGGGCGCCCGGCAGATCGGGCGGTTCGGGGTCGGCTTCACCGCCACCGCGACGGTCGCCGATCGAATCGAGATCCGTTCGCGCAGTGGGTCGGTGGTCTTCGACCGAGCGGACACGATGGACGTCGCGCGAGCTGCCGGGATCTCCGTCGACGGGCCCGCGGACGTGCCGGTGCTGCGGCTGGTGTGGCCGACGGATCAGACGCCGACCGATGGCTTCGACACCGAGGTGGTCCTGCACCTCCGGGAGGAACCCGGCCCGCTTCTCGCCGCCATGCTCGGCCAGGCGCCGGATCTGGTCGTCGAACTGACTGCGCTGCAACGGATCAGCGTCGGCGATGTCGAGGTGTCGGCCGAACGGTCGGCGGGGCCGGACGTCGACGACGATGCCGCGCGCTCGGTCGTGACGACGGTGTCCGTCGTCGGTGCGCCGGACGCGACCGGCCTGCCGTCGACGCGCCGATGGCTCGAGGTCGCCCGGGGCGGCACACGCTGGCTCGTCGACGCCGACGGTGAGCCCGCGGCGGCCGGCGAGGTCCTGCGCGCCCCCACGCCCACCGACATCGAACTCAGCCTGCCGTGCCGGTGCATCACCGACCTGGCACTCACGCCAGATCGACGGCACCTCCATCCACGTGCCGAGATCGGCGATGCGGCAGCGGGTTACGTCGATCTCGTCCGGCTCGTCGAACCGGTGCGCAGGGTCGAACTGGTACCCGAACTGCATCTCGCGCGTAATCCCGACGACGCGCGCCTGATCGAGGCCGTTCGTCGCGAACTGCGGGATGTCGCGTGGCTTCCGGCGGCGGCCGGTGCCGACCTGGTGCCACCGCGCGGGGTGATGCTCGTGGGGCTGACCGATCGGCTCGCGGAGATCCTCGGCGACCTGTTCGGTGACCTGATCCACCCGGATCTGTCGCTGACACAACATCTCCCGACGCTGGGCCGGCTGGGTGTGTCGGAGCTCGGGCTCGCGGGGCTCGCCGAACGTCTCGTCGGCGTCGAACGTGAACCGTCGTGGTGGCACGACCTGTACGCCGCCCTTGCGCCCCTGGTGTCGACCGGCCGCGAGGTGGAAGAACTCGGCGCCCTGCCGATCCCGAGATCGGACGGACGGATGGCGATCGGGGTACGTGGACTCTTTGTCAGTGACCGGATCTCGACCCCCATGCGGTGGATCCCCACCGTGCATCCCGAGGCGCGCCACGAACTGCTGACCCGACTCGGCGTCGCGGATCTGACGGTCGCGCAGGCAGTCTCGGACCCGCTGTTGCGCAGCCTCGTCGAAGATGTCGACTTCGATTCGGCCGGCCCCGACGATGACCGGCTCGCCGTCGAGGTGTGTGCGGTGTTGCGAGCCGATCCGGAAGCACCGGTTCCCTCGTGGCTCTCGGCGCTCGCCCTCCCCGACGCCGACGGCGAGTTGCGGCCGGCCGACGAACTCCTGCTGCCGGGCAGCCCGCTGCTCGAGGTCTTGGTCGACGATCACCCGTTCGGTGTGGTCGACGCCGAGGTGGTCGCCGAGTGCGGCGTCGAGGAACTGCGGCGGATCGGCGTCGGCTGGGGTTTCGTGACCGTCGACGACGACCTGCCCGTCGCGCCCGAGCATGACCTGCCCGACGAGGAGGACTGGTGGGCCACCCTCCCGGACGCGCCCGAGAAGCTCAGTGCAGTACGGGATCTCGACTTGATCGAGGACCGGCGCTGGCCGGAGGCGTTGACCATGATGGCCACCGACGAACGGATCCGGCCGCTGCTCGCCGACCGGACGGGTTACACCGCGTGGTGGTTACGACGCCATGCGGAGATCGACGGTCTGCTGCTGGGGGAGTACCGGTCGCCGTCGGATGAGGTTCTCGAGAACATCATCGATCCCCTCGACCACCCGTATGCCGACGAGCTCGCCGGCACCCTCGCCCGGCTGGAACCCGACTCCGCCGACGACGCGACGCTGCTGCTGACCCGGCTGGGCGATCGGGAGCGTGAGATCAGTGCGGGCGCAACGGTGTCCGTGCATGCCGCCGTCGTCGCGGCGTGCCGGAGCGGCGTCGTCGATGCGCACGACGTCGAGGTGCCCGAGCGGGTGCGCACCCTCGCCGGCACAACCGCCGACCGCGCGGTGGTCGTCGACCGGCCGTGGTTCCTGCAGACGCTGGCCGACGACGAGGCGGTACTCGCCGGACCCACCGTGGTCTCGGCCGACGCCGACCTGCTGGGCACGCTGCTCGACCTGCCGCTCGCGAGCGAGGAGTATTCGGCGACGGTGTCCGCGCCGGGGGAGGCAGTCGGCTGGGCGCACCCCGCGGTGGTGCGCTTCGGGGCGTCGCGGGGGATCGAGATCCCGCACGGCGATGTCCGGCTACACGACGAACTGTGGATCGCGTTGCGCAGCAACGACGGCGGAGACGGCCCCGATGTCGCACGGGAAGTGCGGGTCGAATGGTGGGTCGACGACGCGGGTGTCACCCACCTCGAGCGTCCGGGCCGGCGTCGATCCCCGCGGTGAGGATCGACGCGAGCTGGCGGTAGGCGGCCGCGTCGTCGAGTCCGGTCGCGGCCCACACCTCGCGACGCTGGATCCGGGTCATCATGGATGAGGCGAGGTCGGCGGCGAACGCGGCGTCGACGTTGCGGAACTCGCCGGCCGACACCCCGTCGGCGATGAGCGCCTGGACCCGGGACGATGCCGCCGCGGTGTTGCGCTCGTACAGTGCGCGTGCCGGTTCGAACGCGTCGAGATCGCGCATGAACGCCTCCGAGGCCGGTGCGAGTGCCTCACCCACCGCCACCAGGTAGACGATGACCCGTTCGCGCGGACTCGACGACGCCGCGACCCGTGACTCGACCTGTTCGGTCGCGCTGCGGAAGAAATGCGTCACGGTGGCGGTGACCAGTTGTTCCTTGCTGGCGGCGAGGGTGTACAGCGTCGACTTCGAGCAACGGAGTTCGGCCGCGATGGAACCGATCGACAGGTGCGCGAACCCCTCGCGCAGGATCAGCTCGAGAAGGGCGTCGAACAGCGCGGCCCGTCGGCGGGTGGCGAAACCCTGGGTGGCCATGCGTGCTCCCTTCCGCTGTACGAACGCTGCCCGAAATAGTACTGTGCAGAAGACCTGAGTACTAGTTTCGTAACCCTGGAGGTCTGGAATGCCGGTCGATCGCCTGCTCCCCAACGACGAGGCGCGCGACCTGATCGCGCTGGTCCGCGACATCGCCGACAAGCGCATGGCGCCGATCGTCGATCAGCACGAGAAGGACCGTCGGTACCCGGACGGGTTGTTCGCCGAACTGGGTGAGGCGGGGTTGCTCGGGCTGCCCTACCCGACGGAGTGGGACGGCGGGGGCCAGCCGTACGAGGTCTACCTGCAGGTGCTCGAGGAGCTCGGCGCGCGCTGGGCTGCGGTCGCCGTGGCGGTCAGCGTGCACGGGCTGGCCTGCCATCCGCTGTTCAACTTCGGCACCGACGAGCAGAAGCAGCAGTGGCTGCCGGACCTGTTGAACGGCAAGCTGATCGGTGCCTACAGCCTGAGCGAACCCCAGGCCGGCTCCGACGCCGCGGCGCTTGCGTGCCGCGCCGCACCGACCGACGGCGGTTACTCGATGACGGGCTCGAAGGCGTGGATCACGCACGGCGGCATCGCTGATGTGTACAACGTCTTCGCCCGCACCGGTGAGGGTTCCAAGGGGGTGTCCTGCTTCTTCGTCGCCCGGGACACCGAGGGGCTCAGCTTCGGCAAGCCGGAGGACAAGATGGGCCTGCACGCGGTCCCGACGACCGGCGCCACCTACGACGACGCGTTCGTCGCGGAGGGACGCCGGCTGGGGGCGGAGGGGCAGGGGCTGCAGATCGCCTTCTCCGCGCTTGATTCCGGACGCCTGGGCATCGCTGCGGTGGCCACCGGCCTGGCGCAGGCGGCGCTCGACGCCGCCGTCGACTACGCGCAGGAACGAGCCGCGTTCGGCCGCAAGATCATCGACCACCAGGGGCTGTCGTTCGTGCTCGCCGACATGGCCGCCGCGGTCGACTCGGCCCGCGCGACCTACCTCGACGCCGCTCGACGCCGCGATGCCGGCATCGACTACACGCGGGCGGCGGCGACCGCCAAACTGGTGGCCACCGACGCCGCGATGAAGGTCACCACCGATGCGGTCCAGGTGTTCGGCGGTTACGGCTACACCCGCGACTTCCCGGTCGAGCGCTACATGCGCGAAGCGAAGATCACCCAGATCTTCGAGGGCACCAACCAGATCCAGCGGTTGGTGATCGGTCGGTCGCTGGCGCGGTGAGTTCGCCGGCCGTCGGTGTTCAGCGCGGGTTGTAGTAGAACGCGCGGTCGTCGAGGCGCCGGAATCTCGGTCCGCCGAGTCTGATCATCAGCCGCAGGATGGCGGGGATGCGGGCGTAGACCGCCTCGCGGTCGGGACCGGTCAGCCCTTTCGCCATGAGCGGGCACGTCCGCAGGGTCTCGGCCAGACCGGCGCGCTTGCTCATCTTCTCCTCGAAGGCGTCCCAGTCCTGCGGCGTGAGGCGGCGCTGCACGATGGCGATCGCGTCGGTCTCTTCATGGGCCAGGTGTCTGCCGAGGACCTCCTGGGCGCGCTGCAGCGCGTCCGCGAGGGTGGCCCGGGTCTGTTCGTCGGCGCGTTCGGCCATCCGCGCGAAGCCGGCCGCACACTCTTCGAGCAGCGGATCGATCTCGTCGTGCTCGTCCTCCATCGCCTGCAGGACCTCCGCCTCGGCGTTGTCGCACCGCTCGAGCAGCAGCGGCCACAATTCCAGGTCCTCGCCGGTGTGGTGGTGGTGCAGCGCATGGGCGAACATCGCCCATCGACGGGAGAGCGCACGCCAGGTCCCCGCGTCGTCGACGGGGGTGGCCGGAACGGTGGCGGCGAAGTCGGCGAGGTCTCGCCGGAATCCGTGGTGCAGGACGTACATCATGAACGGGTCGAGCGGTCCGTCGGGCGCGGCCGCCTGGCCGGGGAGCCGGAGCTGGATCGGGTGAGCGGTGTGGGCGGGGT
>NZ_SCOC01000061.1:0-14527 GCF_005502615.1 Gordonia sp. ALPHA1B1
TCTTTGTCGTCGGATTTGTCGTGGGTGAAGTCTTCGGTCTCCCGGGCGCGAGAGACGGCGATCGGTTGCACGCACACCATCTGCACCCCGACCGCAGCGGTGAGGTCTCGGACGGTTTTCCAGCGATGCCCGGTCGGTTCACACGCGATGACGATGCCGGCAAACCCCGCAGCAGCAGCGGCGGTACGGCTCCACTCGATCGCGGTGGCCAACTGTGGTGGCGCGCAGTGAAACGTGCGGCGCGCCACGATGCGGGAGTCGTGATCGACCACCGCGACGACTTGTTTGTTCGATGCCAGATCGATCGCTGCGACCGCGTGGTCGCGGCGCACGATCCCCCGGAACCGGGTCAACCGATCGTTCCGACGCTTGTCACCTCGACTCAAACGACTAGCCTTAGACATTGACATCCTCCTTTTGTGGTTGGGATAACCAAGCCCCTTATGACCACATCAGGAGGATGTCCCAGTTACCAAAGCCCTTCCAGCTATTACTAGGTGCGAGGAGCGTTAGCGACGAGCCTCGAAGGGTTGGCGACGCATCTCACCAGGACCCTTCGTGACGGCCTCCGCAAGCTCCGGCCTCCTCAGGGAGCAGTGGTTGGGGCCCGCTCCGAGCCACAACGAGTTCTCTCGCAGTCCACAACGGCCGTCAGGCCGCAGCTACTGAGGTGCGAGGAGCAAAGCGACGACGGCTCCCCGCCCCCTAAGGTGCGAGGAGCGCAAGCCGCCGGGCCGAGCAAGCGAGGAAGGAGCGCGTCGAGGTCGACGAGCCACGAAGGGCCCGGCGAGCTGACCCGGAAACGGACTCAGACGCCCAGCTTCGCCTTCACGTCGGCGATCGACGGGTTGGTGGCGGTGGTGCCGTCGGCGTAGAGGACGGTCGGGACGACATGGTTGCCGCCGTTCACGCTGCCCACGAATTCGGCGGCGTCCGGGTTCAGCTCGATGTCGATCTCCTGCCAGCTGATACCGCTGCTCTTGAGGCCGCGCTTGAGGCGCGCGCAGAAGCCGCACCACGACGTGGTGTACATGGTCAGCTCACCGGAGTCGGAGGTGCGGGCGCCGGCCTCGTCGTCGATCACGTTGCTCATGGGTCCCATAACACCATGTCCGGGCCTGCTGTTCCCGTCCGCGTTGTTCGCCTGCCGGCGGCGTCGGTGGTTGGTGACATAGTGGACGCCGTGCCTCATCCGACTTCTGCCGCGAAACCCGAGTCCCCGCGTCGTGCTGCGGTGTCGGCGAGTGGTGGCGCGGTCGAGGGACTCGACCCCGAGCAGAGCGCCGCAGTCCTGGCGCCGCGCGGACCGGTGTGCGTGCTGGCCGGGGCGGGCACGGGCAAGACCCGGACCGTCACCAGGCGCATCGCCCACCTCGTCGACACCGGCCAGGTCAATCCCGGCCAGGTCCTGGCGGTCACCTTCACCGCCCGCGCCGCCGGCGAGATGCGCACCCGCCTGCGCAGTCTCGGTGTCGGCGGTACGGGGGGCAGCGTCGCGGCCCAGACCTTCCACGCGGCCGCCATGCGTCAGCTGCGGTACTTCTGGCCGCGTGCCTTCGGTGACGCCCGGTGGGAGCTCCTGGACAACAAGTTCCCGCTCATCTCGCGGGCGGCTCGCCGCTCCGGCCTCGACACCTCGACCGACACGCTGCGAGACCTGTCGTCGGAGATCGAGTGGGCCAAGGCCTCGCTGATCTCACCGGAGAACTACGTCGAGGCGGTCGGCCGGCTCGGCCGCGAGTCCCCGGCACCGCCGCCGAAGGTCGCGGCCGTGTACGGGCACTACGAGGACGCCAAGGTCTCGCCCGACGGGGACCGGTTGCTCGATTTCGACGACATGCTCATCTACATGACCCAGATCCTCACCGTCGAACCGGGCGCCGCGGACGAATTCCGTTCGCGGTACCGGTGTTTCGTCGTCGACGAGTACCAGGACGTGACGCCGGTGCAGCAGGGTCTGCTGGACGCCTGGCTCGGGGAACGCGACGACCTGACGGTCGTCGGTGACGCCAACCAGACGATCTACACGTTCACCGGTGCCTCGCCGAACCATCTCTTGGATTTCAGTCGCCGGTTCCCGGAGGCCACGGTCGTCCGTCTCGAGCGCGACTACCGGTCCACCCCGCAGGTCGTCGATCTGGCGAACCGCGTCATCGGCGCCGCCCGGGGGCGCATCGCGGGAACCCGCCTGCAGCTCATCGGACAGCGCCCGCCCGGGCCGGCGCCGCAGTTCGCCGAGTACGACGACGAGCCCGCCGCCGCGACGGCGATCGCCATCGAGATCAAACACCTCATCAGATCGGGGGTCGCGCCCGCCGAGATCGCGATCCTGTACCGCGTCAACGCACAGTCCGAGAACTACGAGCAGGCCCTGACCGAGGTGGGCATCCCGTACCAGGTGCGCGGCGGCGAGGCGTTCTTCGCGCGCACCGAGGTCCGGCAGGCCATGCGGCAGCTCGCGACGGTCGCTGGCCGCGAGGTCAGACCCGACGTGGAGCTCCTCGACGTCGTACGCGCGGTGCTGGGCGAGCTGGGTCTCAGCGAGGAGCAGCCGTCCGGTGCGCAGGCGCGCAGCCGGTGGGAATCACTGAAAGCGCTGGTCCAGCTGACCGAGGACATGGTCGCCGAGAACCCGGAACTGACGCTGCCGCAACTGTCGGCCGAACTCGCCGCCCGCGCCGAGGCGCGCCATCCCCCGACGGTGCAGGGCGTGACGTTGTCGTCGCTGCACGCGGCCAAGGGACTCGAGTGGGATGCGGTGTTCCTCGTCGGACTCACCGACGGGTCGCTGCCCATCAGCCAGGCGATCAAGGGGTCCTGGGAAGAGGTCGAGGAAGAGCGGCGACTGTTCTATGTCGGAGTGACGCGTGCCCGCGAGCACCTGCACCTGTCGTGGGCCCTGGCCCGCAACGAGGGCGGCCGTGCCCGGCGTCGCTCGCGGTTCCTCGCCGACCTCGTGCCCGACGACTCGCCCGCGTCGCCGATCGCGAAGGAGCGCGCGCCCCGCCGCGGACCGACCTGCCGGGTCTGCGGTTCCCGGTTGATGGATTCGACCGCGACGCTGCTCGGTCGCTGCGCCGGGTGCCCGTCGGATCTGGACGAAGGACTGCTGGTCTCGCTCAAGGAGTGGCGTCGCGAGCGGGCCCAGGAGAAAAAGGTGCCGGCCTTCGTCGTCTTCTCCGACAAGACCCTCACCGCGATCGCCGAGCAACGACCGACCGATACCGCTGCGCTGGTGGCGATCTCGGGAATCGGGGCGAAGAAGGTCGACGAGTACGGCGCCGAGATCATCGAACTCGTCGAAACCGCAGGTCAAAAATAGGTTGTGCGGGTTTCGGCCCAGCGTCTACTCTGAGTCCCGTCAGTACGGGGATGGGTTGTGTGCGTCCGTCACACCGGCCCGCCACAGTCACCGACGACCGACACGAACGCGGAAAGCCACGAGACCAGAAGGGAGTGGATCAGTGAACGGAATCACCGTGAGCCAGGCCGGCATCTGCCAGTCTGCGGCGAACCTGAGAGCAGCCGACACGCATGCGCCGAAATTGCATGCGCTGAAGCCGAATCAGCCCGCCATCGCGCGTACCGGTCGCACCCGCTCCTGGATGCCGGTCGCCCGAGCGTGCACGAGCTTTGCACGCCCGGTCGCCGTCCCGCCGGCGGCTCTGCACCTGGCAGCCGAAGCGCGCGTCGCGCGAATCGCACCGCCCGCAGCAGCAGTAGCACCCGCGCCGCGTCGGTTCCCCGTTCTGTTCCGAAGTTCCCGGAGTTAGATCTCCGAGACATTCCGGGCCACGGGCGAATCGCAGAGGCGACACCCGTGGCCCTCTTTTTCTGTCACCGAATCTCCACCCCGATCCAGGGGTCTCGGACACAGAGCCACATCGAGGACTCGGGTTCAACACCCCAAACGAGCAGATGTGGAGAAACCAATGACTGTCGAATGCCTCCTCGAGTCCTGTATGTCGGCGGACCGCGCAGCGACCGCCCGGCTCGACCTGCCCTGCCAGGTCTCCGACGCAGATCTGTGGTTCGCCGAAGACCCCCGTGACCTCGAGCGTGCCAAGGCCATGTGCGCCGAATGCCCGTTGCGGGCCCAGTGCCTGCAGGCCGCACTCGATCGATCCGAGCCCTGGGGGGTCTGGGGAGGCGAGATCTTCGAGCGCGGAGCCGTCATCGCACGCAAGCGTCCCCGCGGTCGCCCGCGTAAGAACGTTGCATGACAACAACACCGACGCCGCGAGCGGAAATGCTCGCGGCGTCGGTGTCGTGTCTGCGGGGTGGGGTCAGTCGCCCAGGCCGGGGACCCACTCCTCCATGATGGCCCGGTATGGGGCATGCGCCTCGAGTTGCGAGGCGATGCCGACGCAGCCCCCGAGTACGCGGAAGACCATCACGAAACGCTTGGGCACGTTCAGGTTTCGTGACGTCTTGTACACCTCGCCGCGAACATCGGTGGCCTTGCCCGCGGCCCGCTGCATCCACTTCCGGGTGAAGTGGAACGACTCGCTGTAGAGCGGATCGACGTAGGGACGCAGGTAGGCCTCGAGGTCGGCACTCGTCACCTTGTTCGCGTGGGACGGGCGGATGAACTCGGCGGAGATCATGAGTTCTTTGAGTTCGTCGTACTTCTTGTCCCGCGCCAGCCGGAGAATCGGTCCGGTCTCGGGCGGGAGGCCTTCCGGATAGTGGCCGACCGCACCGAAGTCGAGTACGCCGAACCGCCCGTCGGTGGCCCGGAAGAAATTGCCCGGATGCGGATCGCCGTGGAGGAGTCCGACCCGGTACGGCGAGCTGACCTCGAATTCGGCCATCTTCGCGGCGGCGTCGTCGCGGGTCTGCTGGTCCCCGGTGGTGATGATCTTCGACAGCGGGACGCCGTCGACCCACTCCGAGACGACGACCTTGGGTGCACTCGCGACGACCTTGGGAATGAGGAAGTCGGGATGGCCGTCGTAGGCCTTGGCGAAGGCGCGCTGATTGTCGGCCTCGCCGAGGTAATCGAGCTCGGCCTCGGTCCGGTCGATGAGTTCGTCCATCATCGCCTTGACGTCGGTGCCGGGGGACAGGCGCTGCAGGAGTCCGGACATGCGGGACAGGGTCTTCAGATCGGCCTTCAATGCGTGGTCGGCCCCGGGGTACTGGACCTTGACCGCGACCTCACGGCCGTCGGACCAGATTCCCTTGTGTACCTGTCCGATCGAAGCCGATGCCGCGGGCTCGTCGGAGAATTCCCGGAAACGTTCGCGCCACCGGGTGCCGAGCTGCTGGTCGAGCACCTTGTGGACCTTCGCGGCCGGCATGGGCGGGGCGTCGGCCTGCAACTTGGTGAGCGCTTCGCGGAACGGCTCGCCGAACTCGTCGGGGATCGCGGCTTCCATGATCGAGAGCGCCTGCCCGACCTTCATGGCGCCGCCCTTGAGTTCGCCGAGAACGGCGAACAGTTGTTCGGCGGACTTCTCCAGGAGCTCCTGGTTGACCTCGTCCTTGTCCCTGCCGACCATGCGCTTGCCGAAACCGGCCGCAGCCCGCCCGGCCATACCGATCGGAAGAGAGGCCAGTTTCGCGTTGCGGCGACCCTGTCCTTTGGTGATGTCGGTCATAGCATCCTTTCCGCGTCACACAATAGACGACCTGGCTTGCTAGTCCGGTGCGGGACGACAATCGCAGGCCGGGTGCGGCGACCATTGTCTGATGTCCAGCCGCGTCGGGTCATCTCGGAACTCCAACACATGGTCGAGCAGCTGCGGATCGGGTCGCGGCTCCACATGCGGCCGGTCGCGTACGGCCTCCACCAATTGCTCGATCTGTGAGTGGGCCATCGCGGCGGTCATCGCCACCACGGCCGGGCTCGCCTGACCCGACGTCCGGATCAGCTGGACGGCCAGGGCCGGCCAGTCCGGGTCCGCGTCGGACCGGTGACGGTCCGCGCACATGAGGCAACTCGACAGTCCGGGGAGCACCAGCGGGCCGACGATGCCCACCCCGTCGCGTACCCGGACCAGCAGATGGGGGATCCGGGCCCGGGTCAGTGCGAACACCACCCGCGGATCGTGGACGACGAAGTCGGTCAGGATCACCAGGTCGGTGTCGACGGCATCGAGCGTCCCGTCGGGTAGCCGCCGCATCGTCCGTCGAGCTGACAAACCCATGCTGCGCAACGAGGTCGACAGCTGTTCGCTGAGCGGCCCCTGGCCATGGATCAGGACGTGGAACTCCGCGGCCGTGGGCGGGCGGTCGACAACCGCTCGGCCGGCCGACACCAGACTGCTCAGGACCAGATCGAGGTCGTCGTCGTGGAGGCCGGCCCGTCGGGCGCGGCGAGCGAAGGTGTCCGCCGTGCACGGATCCTCCAACGATCGAAGCAGCCCGGCGACGGAATACGCCGACACCGAGGCGTCGAAGTCGAAAAGCAGGCTGTCGGCCGGATCGATGCCCACGCGGACCGAGTTGCCCGGCTGGACGATGACGGGCGTCCCCGGGAGCAGCCGCGGGACCGCGGGCGGAACAGCGCAGGGGGACACCGAGATGGCGCTGGAACTCGTCCGGGCTGGCGACATGCGGCAACTCTGCCAGCCGAACGCCGTCGCGGGCGCTCGGCGAGCAGGTTATCCACAGCATGGCGCGTTCCACCGGTGGTGTGAATTCCTACGATCCGCCTCGTGCCGAGTCGCCGCCGTCGTCGTTACGGGACTCGTCGGTGGCGTCGCGCGCCTTCTCCTCGGCGATCGTCTTCTCGAGCTGTGCGATCGGGTCGTCGAGGTCGTCGCCGCCCAGGAGCCGGTCGATGAAACCCGCAGGGTTGTCGAGGTCATCGGCATCCGGCAGCAGATCAGGGTGTGCCCACACGCCGTCCCTGGTCGCGACGTCGGTGGCCTCCAGCGCGCGGCGCCACAGCTCCGACGCCTCGCGGACCTTGCGGGGCCGAAGCTCGAGACCGACGAGGGTTGCGAATGTCTGCTCGGCCGGCCCGCCCGACGCGCGCCGGCGTCGCATGGTCTCGGTGAGGGCCCCGGTACTCGGGATCCGGTCGCCGAGCGCTCGGGTCACGACCTGCTCTACCCAGCCCTCGATCAGGGCGAGGAGGGTCTCGAGACGGCCGAGCGCCGCTTTCTGCTCAGGTGTCGTGGTCGGCTCGAACGACGTCGACGAACTGATGATCTCCTCGAGTTTCGAAGGGTCGGAGAGCAATTGGGTCGGGTCGATCCCGGCGGTGGCGTCGGTGATACCGCTGAAATCGATACTGATGCCGCGGGCGTATTCCTCGACGGTGGTCAGCAACCGCTGACGCAGCCAGCCGACGTGGGTGAACAGGCGCACATGGGCGGCCTCGCGCGCGGCGAGGAAGACGATGATCTCCTGCGCCGGCTGCTCCAGACCCTCGGCGAACTTGGCGATCGCCTCGGGGAGCAGGACGGCGATCCCCTCGGGCGCCAGCGGCAGCCCGACGTCGGTCGACGTCAGCACCTCCTTGGCGAGCTGACCGAGCCCCTGTCCGAGCTGGGTGCCGAACGCCATGCCGCTCATCTGGGTCAGCATCCCGATCATCGGGCCGGCGAACTGGGCCGCCTCGGCGGGGAGGTTGTCCTGCCAGGTCCGGGCCAGCTGCTCGGCGACCGGGTCGCACAGACCCTTCCACGTGTCCATCGACTCCTCGAGCCATTGGACCGGTGTCCACGCCACCGTCTGGGTGACGCCGCTGGGGAAATTCGTCGCGTCGTCGAGCCAGACGTCGGCGAGCCGGACCGCGTCGGCCGAGGCCGAGATCTCCTTCTCGAGGATCGGGGTGAACGAACCGATCTGCTGGCGGGCGAGATTGGTCGCGACCGAGTAGTTCACCGGAGCGTTTCCGCCGCCCGCCATGCCCGCGCCCATACCGCTGAACATGTTGCCCAGTTGCGAGAACATCTGGCCGATCATGTTGGGATCGAACTTCGAGGGGTCGAAGTCGCCGCCGGGACCGCCTCCGAACCCCTGCCCGCCCCCGAATCCGAACGGGTTGGCCCCGCCGAACGGGTTGCCACCGGGATTGTCGCCCGGCTTGTTCTTGTCGCCGCTGTTCTTGTCGCGGTCGTCATCGCCGTCACCGGACGACGAGAAGCCGAAGGGCAGATCACTCATGGGTTCCACCGTACCGCCCGGTGAGGCCCGCAAACGGCGACGACTGTTCGCCCTGCGCGTAGCCGGCTCATGGTCGCCGGCGCAGCCGACTCGTGGTCGCTGCGGGGCACTATCGTGTGCGGAATGAGTTCGAGCCCCCGATTCCGGAGAATCGCCGCGGCCGCGGTCTCCACCGTGGTCCTGCTGGCGTTGCTGGTGCTCGGCACGCAGGTGCAGGTGCCCTACGCCGCGCTCGGGCCCGGACCCACGCTCAACACCCTCGGTACGACGAAGGTGGAGGACGACGGGGCGGTGGTGGAGCGCAAGGTCGTGCAGATCGACGGTGCGCCGACCGATCCGACGACCGGCCACCTCAACCTCACCACCGTCTCGGTGCGGGACGGGATCTCGCTGTTCGACGCCCTGGGCATGTGGGTGTCGGGCACCTACTCGCTGACGCCGCGCGACCAGGTCTATCCGCCCGACCGCACCACCGAGCAGGTCCAGCAGGAGAACGCGCAGCAGATGACGGGGTCCGAGGAGAACGCGACGGTCGCCGCGCTCCGTTACCTCGATCGTCCCACCGCGTTGCGCATCGCGAGCGTCGCACCCGACGGGCCCGCGGTGGACGTGCTGCGCGCCGGCGACGAGGTCGTGGCGGCCGGCGGCGTGCCGGTGGAAACGGGCGAGCAGCTGCGGAAGGTCGTCGGCGACAATCCGCCGGGGACCGTCCTGCCCATCGAGATCGTCCGCACCGGTGCCCGGCAGACCGTGTCGGTGACCCTCGGCACGCATCCGGCCGACTCCGAGGCCGGGTATCTGGGCGTCGTTCCTGAGGTGGTCGATGCCGATCCGCGCCTCGAGGTCACCTACAACGTGGGGGACATCGGGGGACCGTCGGCGGGGATGATGCTGGCACTCGCGGTCATCGACCAGCTGAGTCCCGGCGAGCTGACCTCCGGCAAGTTCATCGCGGGCACCGGCACGATCACCGACGAGGGGGTTGTGGGTCCCATCGGTGGGATCACGCACAAGACCCGGGCCGCCCGCGACGCCGGCGCGACGGTCTTCCTGGTCCCGGACCGCAACTGTGCCGAGGCGGTCTCGGAGCGACCGGACGGATTGGAGCTGGTGAAGGTCGACACCCTCGAGGGCGCTGTCGACGCGCTGAACGCGGTCGGCGCGGGCCGTCCGGCGCCGAGCTGCTGAGGCTTGCCAGGACTGCCGCGTCAGCCCCGGTCGGACGACTCCGGTAGATCGGGAGCGAAGGTGTCGCGCAGCGCGGCCCGCAGTTCGAGTGCCAGTTGCGGGTGGGTCAGCAGTTCGGGTTCCCCGTCGGGTTCGGGTCGAAGACGCATCAGCGCGAGATCGGCGCCGGTGCGCAGCACCCCGACCACCAGCCGCGCAACCTCCTCGCCCGGATGGTGATCGCCGGTGTCGGTGACCACGAAGCGGGGCGTCCGGTCGTCGTCTTCGGGATCGGCGATGACGATCTCCATACTCACCGCCGCCCCGGCGACCTCCTCCGGCCAGACCGCCGAGGCGAGGAACTCGTCGAGGTCGTCGATGTCTTCCTCCACCGGGGTGAACACTGAACCGTCGTCGGAGATCACCTCGGGAAGCTGTGCGTGGAGGAGGGCGGTCGGCGCCAGCGCGAACACGGACGGTGACTGACCCCAGCCACGGGAGTCGAGGTGTTCCATGATCTGGTTCAACGCGCTGCCGAGATCGTCGGTGGAGAAGGCGCGTGGTGTCGTCGGGAGGTCGGGCACGTGCTCATCCTGCCCTGGGTCGCGGTGCGACCGCGAGTCTGCGACGCCGCCAGGGAACCGCTGAGGTGTGGCGATCGTTGAGCGGGCGCCCCGAGTGAGTTGGTCACCCGGGTGGTGCCAGTACAGTGGGCACCACGCCCAGCAGGCACGTGTGCGCGGGTGGTGTCCGGATTGAGAGCTTTGGAGAGTGGGTCTGGTGGGCGTCCGAGGGCCGGCGGGAATGCCGACACTGTCACGCAGGAGCAAGATCATCATCGGGCTCGGCGTGGCCGTCCTGGTGCTGTTGCTCGTCGGGCCACGCCTGATCGGTCTCGCGACCGACTGGCTCTGGTTCTCCGACGTCGGGTATTCGAGCGTCTTCACCAAGGTGATCTGGACGCGCGTGATCCTCTTCCTGATCACGACGATCGTCGTCGGACTCATCATCTTCGGGGCGGTCTCCCTGGCGTACCGCAGTCGCCCGGTGTTCGTACCGACCGCGGGCCCGAACGATCCGCTCGCCCGGTACCGCACGGCCATCATGGGCAAGGTCCGCTGGTTCGCCATCGTTCCGGCGGTGATCATCGGCGCCCTGGCCGGTCTGGTCGCGCAGGGGTCCTGGGCGACCGTCCAGATGTTCCTGCACGGCCAGTCGTTCGGTCGGACAGACCCGCAGTTCAACCTCGACATCGGGTTCTACGCCTTCGACCTGCCGTTCTTCCGCTTCGTGCTCAACCTGCTGTTCGTCGTGGTCCTGGTGGCGTTCCTGGCGAACCTGGTCACGCACTACCTGTTCGGAGGTATCCGCCTGGGGCAAGGCGGTGGTTCGGTCACGACCGCGGCACGCATTCAGCTCGCGGTGCTGGCGGGCACCTTCCTGCTGCTGAAAGCGGCCGCTTATTGGCTCGACCGGTACACTCTGCTGTCCAGTCAGCGGAAGGCCGAGATCTTCCCGGGGGCGAGTTACACGGACATCAACGCGGTGCTGCCGTCGAAGCTCATCCTGATGGCGATCGCGATCATCTGTGCGGTGGCGTTCTTCGCCGGGATCGTGCTCCGCGACCTGCGGGTGCCGGCACTGGCCACCGTCTTGATGTTGTTCTCCGCGTTGCTCATCGGGGTCGGCTGGCCGCTGACGATGGAGCAGTTCTCGGTCAAGCCGAATGCCGCGCAGAAGGAAGCCGAGTACATAGAACGCGCGATCACCTCGACCCGCGAGGCGTACGGCATCGGGCCGGACAAGGTCATCACCCAGCCGGGCTGGACCGCCGGGCCGGCAAACCCGGCGCTGGTGAACAGCGATGAACCGACGCTGTCGAACGTCCGGATCCTGGACCCGAATGTGGTGTCCCCGACGTTCATCCAGCAGCAGCAGCGGCAGAACTTCTACGGATTCCCGACGCAGCTGGCGGTCGACCGCTATCGCATCGACGGCGAGCTCCGTGATTTCGTGGTGTCGGTGCGCGAGCTCGATCCGAGTCGCTATCTCGAAAACCAGCAGAACTGGCTGAACAAGCACCTGGTGTACACCCACGGAGACGGGTTCGTCGCCGCCCCGGCCAACCGGGTGAAGGAGTCGACGGACGTCAACAACGTCGACGGTGGCGGCGATCCGTTCTACTACGTCAGCGACACCTCGAACTACCAGACCGAGGAGTACAAGCGGGACGCCCCGATCAAGGTGTCACAGCCGCGGATCTACTTCGGCGAGCTGCTCGCGAAGATCGACCCGGATTACGCGATCGTCGGTTCCGACGACGGGCAGGCTCGGGAACACGACATCGGGGACGACAAGTACACCTACCAGGGGCCGGCGGGAGTCTCGCTCGGCAACTGGTTCTCCCGAGTCCTCTATGCCGGCAAGTACGCCGAGCGGAACTTCCTGCTGTCGGGCGAGATCAACTCGGCATCGAAGATCATCTACAACCGCGATCCCCGGGACCGCGTCGAACAGGTCGCACCGTGGCTGACGGTCGATTCGAAGACGTACCCCGCGGTGATGGAGGACGGCTCGATCAAGTGGATCGTCGACGGTTACACCACCCTCGACGACTACCCGTACTCGCAGCCCACGTCGTTGCAGAGCGCGACCGCCGACGCCCAGGACCTCAACCCGGGGCAGACCGGCCGGACGCAGATCAACAAGACCGTGTCCTACGTGCGCAACTCGGTGAAGGCGACCGTCGATGCCTACACCGGCGAGGTCGAGCTGTATCAGTTCGACACCGATGACCCGGTGCTGAAGACGTGGATGGAGGTCTTCCCCGACACGGTCAAGTCCCGCGCCGACTTCGACGCGCAGACCTCCCTGCGGGATCACGTCCGCTACCCCGAGGACATCTTCAAGATCCAGCGGTCGCTGCTGACCCGCTACCACGTCGATTCGCCCCAGACGTTCTTCCAGGCGAGCGACTTCTGGTCGGTGCCCTCCGATCCGACGGACCCGGACGCCGAGCAGCGCGGGCTGGACCAGCCCCCGTACTACTTCGTGGCCTCGGACCCGGAGAGCGGTGAGCCGACGTTCCAGCTGACCTCGGTGCTGACGCGACTCAACCGACCGATCCTGGGCGCCTATGTGACCGTGTCGTCGAATCCCGAGAACTACGGTCAGATGACGGTCAAGCAGTTGCCCAGCAACTCCCAACGGTCCGGTCCGCAGCAGGCGTTCAACCCGATGCGCACCGACCGAACGGTGGCGGAATCACTGAAGTCGCTCGAGAACACGGCGACGGTGACCTTCGGTAATCTCCTCACGCTTCCGGTGGGTGACAACGGCATCCTGTACGTCGTCCCGTTGTACGCACAGGCCCAGGGCGAAGAGGCCTTCCCCCGTCTGTTCCGTGTGATCACGAGGTTCGAATCGGCAGACCGGGTATCCGGGATCGGTTATGCACCCACGACTCGCGAGGCTCTGCGGCAGGTCGGCATCACGCCCGCTGCCGGAGTGGTCCCCGGCGATCAGCAGGCACCGCCCGCGCCGGACCAGGCCGGAACGCCGGCACCGGCCACGCCGGCACCGAATCAACCTCCGCAGCAAGGTGATTCGCCGGAGCGGGACGACGCGGCAAACGCCATCAGTGACGCGATCACGGCGCTACGCCAGGCTCAGCAGAGTGGCGACTTCGCAGCGTACGGCGAGGCACTCGACCAGCTGAGTCAGGCGGTTGCCCGCTACGAGTCGCTGGCGGCTCCCAACTAGTCGAACGACGACCCAGGCCGGGCGCTATCTGCGAGTCATACCGCTATCCGCGGTATTTCCGCAGGTAGCGCTCGGTTTCGTTGGGGGTGTTGTCGGGGAGCACCGGGCTGTGGTGGTGCCGGTGGCCCAGCGAGAAGAAGATCGACACCGCCGTCGTGAAAGCCGCGACCATCAGCAGGCCGCAGATGATCGCGGGGCCGACATTCCCGACCGCCATGTGGACCAGCCAGAGCGCGGCCATGGCGAATCCGGTCAGTGCCAAGACGAACCCGACGAAACTCATCGGATGGTTCCCGTGGCTCTCGTGGTGGAAGCGGTGGGTGTTCATGGTTCCTCCTCGGCGGGGCGTCTCGTGAGCCGAGTGTACGCCTGATGTGACTGGCATCACATTTCACAGCGGCGACGGGCGGGCTGTCCGGGTCGTCACGTCACCTGCCGTTATCGAGGTGCGAGTGACCGCCGTCACTGACGTTTTCCCAGGTCGGATGGGGTTGAAGTACCGATTTGCATCGCTGACAAACCGGTGTGTAACGTTGTGTTCACCAACGCGGGGTGGAGCAGCTCGGTAGCTCGCTGGGCTCATAACCCAGAGGTCGCAGGTTCAAATCCTGTCCCCGCTACCAACACCAAGAACCCCCGCCCGGGACACCCGGGCGGGGGTTCTTGCTATGTGCGGTCCTGTCTGAGGCGGGACAAGCCCGACGATTCGAGAACCCAACCGGGCAGGCCCGGATGCGGCCGCATCGGCGGGCGGATCATCCGCTCTGGTCGGTCCCCGTGGCACCGTCGCCGCCGGCTTGCCGACCGAACAGGCTGCGAAGTCTGCACTCCCAGGTCGTCGCATCGAGCGTCGTACCCACTCTGACCAGGCGATTTGACGGCGGGTGCGGCGGTGCGTAACTTATGTCGAGTCAGCGAGCCACGGCGCCGCCCCGGAAGGGCCTGAGAGGGTCTGATGGTGGGGAGTGGAGACCGGGTTTCTTGGCTGGCCGCCCCTGAATGTTTTGGCTTGAGTCGTTGTGGCTTGGGTAGAGTGTTTGGGGTTGCTGGGTCTCTCAGTGGTTCGGAATTCTTCGGGGTTGCGGGCTGCGGGATGGGTCTGGTAGGCTGGAAGAGTTGCCCCGGAGACGGGGTGGCTGGCAAGGTTGAATGCGAAGTGTGCTGGTGAGAGCCCTGATTTGGGGTGGGTAGCTGGTGGGTGTGTGTTCTTTGAGAACTCGATAGTGTGATGATGAATTGTCTGATGCCAATTTAGCATCGTGCATCTTTGTGGATGTAGATGTTTGTTTGTTGTGTGACGTTCGGGCCCCGTCCTGGGTGTCACATTTTGCTAGGTTTATTTTGGTCAGGTTGTGCTTTCCTGATTGTGTTGAAACGCCGGCCTTTTTTGGGGTTGGTTTTGTTTCACTGTTTTTTCATGGAGAGTTTGATCCTGGCTCAGGACGAACGCTGGCGGCGTGCTTAACACATGCAAGTC
>NZ_SCOC01000062.1:0-11176 GCF_005502615.1 Gordonia sp. ALPHA1B1
AAACCCCACCATCATCCATCCCGCAGCCACCACCGGCCGCCGGGCCACACCCCCACGCCCACACCCATCACAGGACCCTGTTGACACAAACCCTCATAGGCTGCTCAGGGAGCGGGTGGGGGACGCGCTTTTCTTGCTCCCTGAGGTGCGAGCGAAGCGAGCCTACTTGTGCTCCCTGAGGTGCGAGCGCAGCGAGCCACGAAGGGGCTCGCGAGGTGCCTTACCAGGCCCTTCGTGGCTCGTCGCTATCGCTCCTCGCACCTCAGGGACCAATGGGTGTGTGGCGCTCTCGGATTAGGGAGCGGGGTGGGGACGCGCTTTTCCTGCTCCCTAAGGTGCGAGCGAAGCGAGCCTTCTTGTGCTCCCTGAGGAGCGAGCTTGCGAGCGTCACGAAGGGTCTCAGCTCGCCTCGATGGCCCCGGTGAACTGGCTTTCGTACAGCCGGCAGTAGGCGCCGCGGGCGGCGAGCAGTTCGTCGTGGTTGCCCTGCTCGACGATGTGCCCGTCCTCCATGACGACGATGACGTCGGCGTCGCGCACCGTGGAGAGTCGGTGCGCGATGACGAAACTCGTGCGATCCGACCGCAGATTGGCCATCGCCTTCTGGATGAGCAGCTCGGTGCGGGTGTCGACGGAACTCGTCGCCTCGTCGAGGATGAGGATCGTGGGCCGGGCGAGGAAGGCCCGCGCGATCGTGATGAGCTGCCGCTCACCGGCACTGACGCCACCGCCCTCGTCGTCGAGCACGGTGTCGTAGCCGTCGGGGAGGGTGCGCACGAAGTGGTGGACGTGACTCATCCGGGCGGCGTCGAGCACCTCCTCTCGCGAGGCGGTGGGATCGCCGTAGGCGATGTTGTCGTAGATCGTGCCGCCGAACAGCCACGAGTCCTGCAGCACCATGCCGGTGCGCTCGCGCAGGTCGTCTCGCGTCATGTCCGTGGAGTCGACGCCGTCGACCCGGATGACACCGGAATCGACGTCGTAGAACCGCATGATCAGGTTGACCAGGGTGGTCTTGCCCGCGCCGGTCGGGCCGACGATCGCGACCATGTGCCCGGGACGCGCGACCAGACTGAGATTCTCGATCAGCGGCTTGTCCTCGACGTAGCGGAAGGAGACGTCGTCGAACTCGATGAGTCCCTTGTCCTCGGCGGGCGTCTTCGGATTCGCGGCGTCGGGCGACTGCTCGTCGGCGTCCAGGATGTCGAAGATCCGCTCGGCGGAGGCGACACCGCTCTGCATCAGGTTGATCATCGAACCGATCTGCGTCAGCGGCTGCGTGAACTGGCGCGAGTACTGGATGAACGCCTGCACCTCACCGAGACTCAGCGAGCCCGACGCCACGCGCAGACCACCGACGACCGCGACCGCCACGTAGTTCAGGTTCCCCAGGAACATGATCGTCGGCATGATGACGCCGGAGATGAACTGTGCGCGCCAACTCGACTCGTACAGTTTCTCGTTGCGCTCGTCGAAGGTCGCCTCGATCTCGCGCTGACGGCCGAAGGCGGTCACCAGCTCATGCCCGGTGAAGGCCTCCTCGACCTGAGCATTGAGCGCGCCCGTCGACGACCACTGGGCCGAGAAGTGCGGCTTCGAACGCTTCGCGATGATGCCGGTCGCGATGATCGCCAGCGGCACCGTGGCCACCGCGATGAGCGCCAGCAGCGGCGAGATCCAGATCATCATGATCAGCAGCGCGATCACCGTCAGCACCGAGTTCGCGAACTGGGAGATGGTCTGCTGCATGCTCTGTGACAGGTTGTCGAGATCGTTGGTCACCCGGCTCAACAGCTCGCCGCGCGGCATCGTGTCGTAGTAGCGCAGCGGCAGGCGATGCACCTTGGCCTCGACGTCGTCGCGGAGCCGGCGGATGGTGCCGACGACGACGATGTTCAGCAGGTACCCGGCGAGCCAGGCGAGCGCCGAGGACACCACGTACAGCACGAGGGTGATCAGCAGCACGCGACCGACGGCGCCGAAATCCACTCCGACGCCGGGGGTCACGTCCATCGACGAGACCATGTCGGCGAACGTGTCGTCACCGCTCTCGCGGAGCCCGGCCACCGCCTGTTCCTTGGTGAGCCCCTCGGGCAGGGTGCGGCCGATCACGCCGTCGAAGACGAGGTCGGTGGCGTAACCCAGCACGCGGGGCGCGATCGCGATCAGCACGACCGAGCCGACCAGCGACGCGAGCGTGACCGTCATCAGCAGTCGGTACGACGCGAGCTGTGCGACAACGCGTTTGACCGACGGCCAGAACGAGCGAGGCTTGGATTCGGGTCCGGCCGCCATCGGCGGGTCTCCGGGCCGGGTCATGAGCGCTCCTCCATCGCCATCTGCGATTCGACGATCTCGGCGTAGGTCGGGCACGACTGCCGCAGGTCGTCGTGGGTACCGAGCCCGACGACCCGGCCGCGATCTAGCACGACGATCTGCTCGGCGTCGACGATGGTCGAGATGCGTTGCGCCACGACGATGACCGCGGCGTCGCGGGTGGCGGGGCGCAGTGCGGCGCGCAGCCGCGCATCGGTGGTCAGGTCGAGCGCGGAGAACGAGTCGTCGAAGAGGTAGATCGCGGGCCGTCGGATGAGGGCGCGTGCGATCGCCAGGCGCTGCCGCTGCCCGCCGGAGACGGTCGTACCGCCCTGGGACACCTTGGTGTCCAGGCCGTCGGGCATCGCGGACACGAAGTCCTCCGCCTGCGCGATGCGCAGCGCCTCCCAGATCTCATCGTCGGTGGCGTCGGCCTTGCCGTGCAGCAGGTTCGAGCGGATGGTTCCCGAGAACAGGTACGGCCGCTGGGGCACCAGCCCGACGACCGACCGTAGCTCGTCGGGATCGAGCCGCTTGACGTCGGTGCCGCCGACCCGGACCGCGCCGGAGGTCGTGTCGATCAGCCGCGGCACCAGCCCGACGAGGGTGGTCTTGCCCGACCCCGTCGAGCCGACGATCGCGGTCGTGGTGCCCGGCTCGACGCGGAAGTCGATGCCGCTCAACACCGGGTCGTCGGCGCCGGGATAGCGGAACTCGGCGGCATCGAACTCCACCGTGCCGGGGTGGGTGGCGAAACCGACCGGTTCACTCGGCGGATGGACCGAGGTGTCGGTGGCGAGGACCTCGGAGATGCGTTCGGCGCAGACCGCCGCGCGCGGGGCCATCATCGCCAGGAACGACGCCATCATCACCGACATCAGGATCTGCATCACGTAGCTCATCACCGCGGTCAGTGCGCCGATCTCCAGCGAACCGTCGGAGACCGCGTGCCCGCCGAACCAGATCACCGCGACGATGGTGACGTTGGTGATCACCATGACGACCGGGAACATCAGGGCCATCAATCGGCCGACGTGCAGGGTCGCGTCGGCGAGGTGGTCGTTGGCCACGGCGAAACGCTTGCGTTCGTAGTCTTCTCGCACGAACGCCCGCACAACCCGGATGCCGGTGATCTGCTCGCGCAGGACGCGGTTGACGTTGTCGATCCGTTCCTGCATCGCCCGGAAGCCGGGGATCATCTTCGCGATGATGGCCCCCATCGACACCCCGAGGATGGGCACCGCGATGGCGATGACCCAGGACAGGGCCGGCGCCTCCCGGACGCCCATGACGATCCCGCCGATGCACATGATCGGCGCCATCACCAGGATCGCGCTGCTCATCACGATGAGCAGCTGCACCTGCTGGACGTCGTTGGTGGTGCGGGTGATCAGTGACGGCGCGCCGAACGTGCCGACCTCGCGTGCGGAGAAGGAGTTCACCCGGTGCAGGAGGTCGCCCCGGATGTCGCGCCCGACCCCGAGCGCGGCGCGCGCGCCGAAGTACTGCGCGGTCACCGTCACGATGATCTGGGCGACGCTCACCAGCAGCATCCAGCCGCCGATGCGCAGGATGTAACCGGTGTCCCCGCGGGCGACGCCGTTGTCGATGATGTCGGCGTTGAGGCTCGGCAGGTACAGCATCGCGATGGTCGCCAGCAGTTGCAGCACGATGACGAGCGCGACGTTGATGCGGTACCGGGAGAGGTAGGTGCGGACGAGTCGGGTCAGCATCTAGGCGCCGGGAGCGAAGCGAGCGGGCCGAAGGCAACGGTAGGCGCCGGGAGCGAGAGCCGGCCGGAGTTCACTGCGATCACCTGCGCCAGACTAGTTGCCGCTCGCAACGGACGCCGCCGAGTATCTGCCCACCGGGAATCCGCGCAGGCGGGGACCGTGGGCAGCCGCTCAGGCGGTGGGCGGCTCGGTCAGCGCGACGGCTGCCTCGGCGGTGTGGGTGAGGAAGGTGAACGACTCCTGGAAGTACAGGTTCACCACGTCGGCGTCGTGTGAGTCGTAGCCGATCGACACGTCCTGGCCGATGGTCAGTTCGAAGTCACCGCCGCGGGTGCTCATCACGAACGCGCCGCTGATCGCCGGCGCCCACACGATGTCGCCGGTGAACAGGCGCTGGATGTGTTCGAGGATCGGGTAGCCGTGGTTCGACGTCTCGTTGACCTGGGTGTAGGCATCGGCCGACAGGGCCACCGCGTACGGACCGTCGACCGACGCCAGGCGCAGTGTGCTCAGCGCCTGGCTGACCGCCTCCGGGTAGTCGCGCACGTCGGCGGGCAGCGGGATCGGGGTGGCGGCGGCCTCGGCGCGGATGCCGGTGATCGCCGCCGCGGCGTAACCCTCGAAGATCGCCCGGTCCTCGGCGAGCGCGAGTTCGCGCGCGGCCTCCACGACCGGGTCCCAGTCGGAGTCCTTGGCGCCGCGGTCGACGTCGTCGATGGCCTCGCGGGACACCGTGAACGGGACCTTGAGTTCCACGAGCGACTGGGTGCGCCGTTGGAAGGCGGTGATCCCCTGCGACGGTGAGTCGATCTTGGTGCGATGTCCGAGCGTCACCGATGCGGTGTCGGAGCCGAGCGGCCCGGTCACGTCGACGAGGCGACGGCCCGCGACGTTGCGCTTGAAGGAGCGGGTCGCCTCCTCTTCGATCTCCGCCCAGGCCGCGTCGGAGATCGGTGCAAGTTCGCGATGCAGGTTGTTCATGGTGTCCTCCTGGTGCGGCCGGGTTGTGGCGGATGCGGTGGTCGGATGGCGGGTGTCGTCAGTGCAGTGACCCGATGCCCAGCGAGCCGTCGGAACGGGTCGTCGGGGCGGGGGAAGCCGTGGGTGCGGCGTCGGGCGCGGGTGGCAGGTCTTCGAGGAAGTCGAGTGTCGGGGTGAAGAACTGGGCCCCGGTGACCGCGGTGGTGAAGTCGAGGAGGCGGTCGTAGGTGCCGGGTGGGTCGCCGATGAACATTTTGCGCAGCATCTCCTCGGTGACGTCGGGCGCTGCCGAGTAGGCGATGTAGAACGTGCCGTTGACGCCGGCACCCGAGACGTCGCCGTACGGCATGTTGTCCCGCACCACGTCGATCTCCTCGCCGTTCTCGTCCTCGACGACGTTCAGCGCGATGTGGGAGTTAGGGGGCTTCACGTCGTCGGCCATCTCGACGTTGTCGAGCTTGGTGCGCCCGATCGCGGCTTCCTGCTCCTCGGTGCTCAGGTCGTTCCACGACGACAGGTCGTGTACGTAGCGCTGGATGGCGACGTAGCTGCCGCCCTCGAAGTCCGGGTCCTCCCCGCCGACCGTGATCGCGTCGATCGCCGCCTGCCCGATCGGGTTCTCGGTGCCGTCGACGAAGCCGATGAGGTCGCGCAGGTCGAAGTAGCGGAACCCGTGCACTTCGTCGACGACGGTGACCGCGTCCCCGAATGCCTCGGTGATCTTGGCGCCGAGTTCGTAGCACAGGCCCATGTCGTCGGACTTGATGTGCACGAGCAGATCGGCGGGCGTCGCCGGGGCGGTGTGGACCTCGCCCTCGTAGGGGACGAACGGACGCAGCGAACGCGGACGCGGGCCGGTGAACAGGCGGTCCCACGCCGCGGAACCGATCGACACGATCCCGGCCAGTGCTGCCTCGGGAGCCCGCGAGGACACCGCGTTGTTCAGGCCGGGGATGTCTTCCAGCGCAGCGCGAACCGCGTCCTCACCGCCGTCGTCGATGGTGAAGACGAGGAAGATCGCCGACTTCGTCTTCCGCGTCAGGATCGTTTGGGGCACCGGCACGCTGAACACACTAGCCCATGCGTACAAACCGTGGGGCAGCAGATCGTGCCGCGAATGTATAGGGCAGGCAACCCTTTTCGACGATGGCCGGTGGCCGGTCAGCGGGGCGTTGTGGCCCGCGCCACCGCCCGGCCGGCGGCGCGGCCGGAGAAGATGCATCCGCCGAGGAACGTCCCCTCGAGTGCGTTGTACCCGTGGACGCCACCGCCGCCGAAGCCCGCGACCTCGCCGGCGGCGAACAGGCCGTCGAAGGCGGTGCCGTCCGGCCGCAGGACCTGGGAGTCGAGATTGGTCTCGAGCCCGCCCAGGGTCTTGCGGGTCAGGATGTTGAGCCGGACCGCGATCAGCGGGCCGTGTTCGGGATCGAGCAGTCGATGCGGCTTGGCGACCCGAACGATCTTGTCGCCGACGAACTGTCGGGCATTGGTGATCGCCATCAGCTGTGCGTCCTTGGAGAACTTGTTGCCGATCTCGGCGTCGCGTGCGGAGATGATGCGTTCGAGGTGCGCGAGGTCGAGTTCGGGGCCGCGGGCGATCTTGTTCATCCCGGCGACCAGTTCCGGGAGGTTGTCGGCGACCACGAAGTCGACGCCGTTGCGCACGAAGGCGTCGACTGGTCCCGCGGCGCCCTTCGCCAGCCGGCTCTTCGCGGCCAGCTTGACGTCCTTCGCGGTGATGTCGGGGTTCTGCTCCGAACCCGACAGCATGAACTCCTTCTCCACGATCGTCTGGGTGAGGACGAACCACGAATAGTCGTGGCCGGCCGCCAGGATGGCCTTCATCGTCGAGATGGTGTCGAAACCGGGGAAGTTCGGCGGTGCGAGGCGGTTGCCGTTGGCGTCGAGCCACAGCGAGGACGGGCCGGGGATGATGCGGATCGCGTGGTCGGGCCAGATCGGGTCCCAGTTGTGGATGCCCTCGGTGTAATGCCACATCCGGTCACGGTTGACGATGTTCGCGCCGGCGGTCTCGCTGATCTCCAGCATCCGGCCGTCGACGTGCGCCGGGACACCCGAGATCATCGTCTCCGGCGCGGGACCGAGACGGTCGACTGGCCAGTTCTTGCGGATCAGGTCGTGATTGTGGCCGATGCCGCCCGAGGTGACGATGACCGACCCGGCACGGATCTCGAAGTCGCCCACGACATCCCGGTTCGACGCCTGGCCGCGTTCGGCGTCGGTCGGGGCGAGCGTGACACCCCGCACGCCGACGGCGGCGCCGTCGTCGACGATGAGCTCGTCGACGCGATGCCGGAACCGGAACTCGACGAGCCCGCGCTTCTCCGCCTCCAGGACCGGCTCGGCGAAGACCCGCACGACCTCGGGTCCGGTTCCCCAGGTGAGGTGGAAGCGGGGCACCGAGTTGCCGTGGCCGTCGGCGAACCCGCCGCCGCGTTCGGCCCACCCGACGATCGGGGTGATGCGCAACCCGAGGTCGTGGAGGTACTGCCGTTTCTCGGTGGCGGCGAAGTCCACGTAGGCGCGGGCCCACTGGCGCGGCCAATAGTCCTCGTCGTCACGATCGAAACCGGCCGACCCCATCCAGTCCTGCAGGGCGAGATCCGCGGAGTCTTTGATGCCCAGCCGACGCTGCTCCGGCGTGTCCACCATGAACAACCCGCCCAGCGACCAGAATGCCTGCGCGCCAAGGTTGTTGCGATTCTCCTGGTCGACCACGACGACGCGGCGTCCGGCCTTGGTGAGTTCGTATGTCGCCACGAGACCCGCCAGTCCCGCGCCGACGACCACCGCGTCGGCCCCGTGCTCCGCCACCGCATCTCCTCACACCGCCAAAATGACCGGGCCGGTCCCGGGACATGTGCATTCGCAGACGAGATTAGCCCCGTACTACAGCGCGATGTCGGCGTACCGGTGGAACCACGGCGCGGCGGCTTCGAGGCCCGCCGCGAGGGCGAGGAGATCGCCGTCGGAACCGAGACGACCGACGAACTGCACGCCGAGCGGAAGGCCGGCATCGGTCCAGTGCAGCGGCACGCTCATCGCCGGCCGGCCCGTGAGGTTGGCGAGCTGCGTGTACGGCACCCAGCCGAGGCTCTCGTAGATGAGCTTGTCGACGATCCCCAAGCGGGAGATCGCACGCCCGGACCGCGCGCGGGAGGCGAGCCGCGACGCCCGCTGCAGCACCGGTGGCGTGGTCATCGACCCGACCCGCGGCGGCGGTACCGCGAGGGTGGGCGTCAGCAGCAGATCGTGGGTCTGGTGGAAGCGGTCGAGGGCCAGGACGTGGTCGTTGATGTGGTCGAGCGCGGTGAACAACGGGACGACGCCGGCGGCCCGGCCCAGTTCCGCCAGCGTCAGGGTGTCGGCCTCGAAGTGGGAGTCGGGAGCGCCGGTGAGGCGTCGGACCTCGTCGACCTGGGCGGCGCACTTGGCGAACCAGATGTCGAGGAAGTCGCGGGCGAGGGCGGCGTCGTCATGCGGCGGATCGACCTCCTCGACCTGGTGGCCGAGTTCGGTCAGGATCGACGCCGCGTGCTCGACCGCAGCGACGGCCTCCGGGTGCGGATTCGCGTTGATCGCCGAGATCGTGGTGTACCCGATCCGAAGCAACCGGGGCGGGGTCGCGATCCGGGCACTGTAGGTCTCGGTGTGCAGCGGCGCCGGGTAGGTCGACGACGGCGTCGGTCCGATCAGTGCGTCGTACAGTGCGGCAGCATCACGGACGGTCCGGGTCACCACACCTTCGACGCCCATCCCGAACAGCGGTTCACCGGTCTGCGGACCGAACGGCATCAGGCCACGCGAGCTCTTGAGCCCGAACAACCCGGTACACGCGGCCGGGATGCGGATGGAACCGCCGCCATCGCTCGCCCCGGCCGCCGGCACGATCCCGGCGGCCACCGCGGCCGCACTGCCGCCCGACGATCCGCCGGGGGTCACGTCGAGGTCCCACGGATTGCGTGCGGGACCCCACAGGGTGGGTTCGGTGATGGCCTTCGCGCCGAACTCGGGGGTGTTCGTCTTGCCGAAGACGACCAGGCCGGCGTCGAGGAACCGGCGCACGCCGAAGGAGTGTTCGCGAGCGATGTGCGTGGCGAGGGCGCGCGAGCCGCGGGTCGTCGGATACCCGCGGAAGTCCTGCGCGAGGTCCTTGATGAGGAACGGGACGCCGGCGAAAGGCCCGGTGAGGTCACTGCGGACGCGGGCGTCGGCTTCGGCGTCCATGCGGATCACGATGGCGTTGAGCGACGGATTGACCGCGTCTGCGCGGGCTCGTGCGAGGTCGAGGAGTTCGGCGGCGGTCACCTCGCCGGAGGCCACGTGACCGGCCAGGGTGGTCGCGTCCGCGGACAGATACTCGCCCATGTGCACGTCCCGACCCTAGTTGTTCGGGGAGCGGGCCGAGCGGACTTGACGTCGATGGCCTCGGCCGGCCCGGGCGCCCGGCCCGTCACCGGAGAATCGGACGGTCACCGTTGCCCGGGCAAACCGGTAACGGGAAGATCGAGGATGTGTGGCCCGAACAGATGAAGAATTCGCCACATGCGCCGCCTATGTACGAAATGAGCTGTTCAACGGCGAGTGCTGTGACGTGCACCACCAAAAGATGTCATCACAGGACTCGCTCTCGCCTTTGCCGAGGCGTTATCGTGCCGTTACACTTCAGCACGACGGGTACCGCTGCCCGGGGGGACCAATACAATCCCCCTACGTACGACTCCGTATGCAAGCCCGCAGTAGTACCCGGTAGGCAAGACCCGCAAGCGGCCGGCTCCGGCCGTGGTGATCCAAAGGAAAACTGACGAATGCTGACACGCGCCCGTAAGCGCCTCGTCGCCGGACTCGTGGCTCTCGTGGCCGTGTCGGGTGCGACGCTGGTCGCAGCTCCGCCGGAGGCCTCCGCGGCCAACGGTTGCAATGTCGAGTACGTCCGCTCGAACGCCATGAACCGGACCGTGCCCGTGTGCATCGTCTCGGCCGGCGGCGGCGGACCCAAGCCGACGCTGTACCTGCTCGACGGACTCCGTGCCCCGAACAACAACAGCGGCTGGCTGATCAACACCGACGTCGCCCGCTACATGGCCGGCAAGGGCACCAACGTCGCCATCCCGTTCGGTGGCGCAGGCAGCTTCTACACCGACTGGCAGACCCCCGATCCCAAGCTGGGTGTCAACAAGTGGGAGACGTTCCTGACCCGCGAACTGCCGCGGTACATGGCTGCGCGTCACGGCAGCGACAGCCGTCGCAACGGCATCGCCGGACTCTCGATGTCGGGCACCTCAGCGCTGAACCTCGCATCGCGCCACCCGAACTTCTACAAGGCGGTCGCGTCCTACAGCGGCTACCCGACGGTCACCATGCCGGGCTTCACCCAGGGCATCATGGCCTCGGTCGCGGAGGTCGGCGGCAACCCGTTCAACATGTGGGGCTTCTACCCCGCGGGCACCTGGTTCCAGAACGACCCGTTCCTGAGCGCGGGCAACCTGGCGGGCAAGAACGTCTACGTCTCGTCCGGTAGCGGTGTCGGCAGCAAGTACGACTCGTCGGTCAACCCGGCCAGCGCCAACTTCGACCCCGTCAAGTTCGCGCAGATGATCCCGCTCGAGGTCGCCGCGTCGACCTCCAGCCAGCTCTACATCGGCCGCCTCGCGCTCGTCCCGGGCGTCAAGCTCACCACCCGGATCACCCCGGACGGTGCGCACTGGTGGGACTACTGGCAGAGCACCTTCAAGGAGTCGTGGGCCAAGACCTTCCGCCCCGCCTTCTTCTGAGTCAGACCCTCTGACAAGGGCCGGTGACCTTCGGGTCACCGGCCCTTGTTGTGTCTGCTGGCCGACCAACTCGGACCCGCGCGCAACCCCTGCTGGCCGAGCAGCTCGTGCACGCGTAGCGTGCCCGCGCAACCCCTGCTGGCCGAGCAGCTCGTGCACGCGTAGCGTGCCCGCGCGTCCGTCGAGGTCACTTGGGTAGGACTGGTTGCGGAGGGGCTTCGACTCGGCGCCTCGCTGCGCTCGGTGCCGGCTCAACCCGCGGGGGTGGGCTCGCACCTCTGCTGGCCGAGCAGCTCGTGCACGCGTAGCGTGCCCGCGCAACCCCTGCTGGCCGAGCAGCTCGTGCACGCG